>NZ_CP146023.1:0-300000 GCF_036967205.1 Streptomyces sp. Q6 | reverse complement strand
AGCGCGGCTTCGTGATCACGAAGAAGGAGGAGTTTCTCCAGCCGTGGCCGGCCGCGCGCAAGGCGCTGCCCGCGGCTTCCGAGCGGTTCACCACGAGCGCCACGTCGCCGCATCAGCGTCGGGCCGCCGAGCGGATCGCGCACGGCGTCGAGTCGTTCCTCAATGACTACTCGGTCCCGCTGGTCGCGATGGTACGCCGCGGCGATCCCTCCGCGGCGGGGCTCCACGAGACCGCCGAGGGCAAGAGACGTGTCGACACGTTGCGGGCCCGGTTCGACAGCTACATGAAGGACGAGCGGGCCCAGCTCGCGCAGCGCACGGATGCTGCGGGTACCAACAGCCGTCAGGCCGTGCTCGCCGCCACGCTCGGCCTCGCCGGTTCGCTGGCGCTGGTGGCCGTCTTCACCGTGTCGCAGCACCGGGCGGTGGTCAGACCGGTGCGCGGCGCCGCGGGCGCGGCCCAGGAGTTGGCGGGCGGTGACCTCAGTGTGCGGGTGCCGCCCAGCAGGATGGCGGAGATCAAGGCGCTGGGCACCTCGTTCAACACCATGGCGGCTTCGTTGCAGGACAGCCGACGGCGCATCATGGAGAGCACCGAGGCCGTACACCGGCGTACGGCACGCGACCTGCACGACGGCGCTCAGCAGCGGCTCGTGAGCCTCATGATCGGTCTGCGCCTTGCCCGCGAGATGCTGGCCGACACCGAGCCCGCGGCGATCGACCTGCTGGACCAGTCGATCGACAACGCGCAGACAGCGATCAACGAGCTGCGTGAACTGGCCTCCGGCATCTACCCGTTGGTGCTGACCGTCAAGGGCCTCGTGGCGGCTGTACGGGACCTGGCGTCCCGCTGTCCTGTGGCCACCGTCGTGACCTGTGAGAACGAGCGCCGGATCTCCTCCGCCGTCGAGTCGAACGCGTACTTCGTCGTGGCCGAGGCGGTGACGAACGCGGTCAAGCACGCGTCCGCGTCACGGATCGACGTCCGGATCGAGTTCAGGGACATGTTGCGGATCAGGGTCGTTGACGACGGCGTCGGCGGAGTCGGAAAGGCCAGTGCGGGCCTCGCGGACCGGGTGGCTGCGTTCGACGGGAAGCTGACCATCAGCTCCCCTGCCGGTGCCGGCACCTCGCTACTGATCCAGATCCCGATTCCGGACTGTGTGGATGTGGCGGGTACCGCGGATACGGCGCACGCGTAGGGGAGTTCAGAGCGGCCGACCGGTGTCACGGATGACGGGTGCTGCCGTCCCGGCACGTATCACTGCGACGGGGCCTCGTGCCGCGTGATCGTACGGGCAGCCGCGTCGTCGAGCCTGCGGCGGTCGTCGCGGGACAGGCCGCCCCACACCCCGTACGTCTCCCCGTGCTTGAGGGCGGTGGCCGCGCAGACCGTACGGACCTCGCAGCCGGCGCATACGCGGCGTGCGCGCTCCTCACGGGTGCGGCGGGCCCGGCCGCGTTCTCCCGACGGTGAGAAGAAGGCGGAACTGTTCATACCGCGACAGGCAGCGTGCTGCTGCCAATCCCAGTCGACGAGGAGCGGCCTAGGTGCGGCACGCATGACGGTCCTTCCAGTAGGTGTGGGTGTGTCCGGTGAGCGGGCGGGTCACTCGGTGAGCTGGGCAGCGAGCGCATCCCAGTCCACTCCGTCGAGTTCGGTGCCGAGCGGTACGAGCTCATACGTCTCGGCGAGCCACTCGGCGACCGGTGCGGCGTCGAGTTCGATGAGCGCCGTGCGGTCGCCGCCGAGGCGCATCTGAAGGGAATCGGGCTCGCCATCCTCGTCGAGCACTGGCCAGAGCACGACGTCACCGTCGCCGGTGCGGGCGTTCATGCCCGCGGCGAGCAGTTCGCGGGAGAAGATCCAGCGCACCGAGCGCGGTCCCTTGCCGGTGAAGACCAGGCTGACGGCGAGAGGGTCTCCCGCGTCGTAAGAGAGTTCGCAGTTGAGTGTGAGCCCGAGTTCGGACGTGACCCGGTGCGTGACGACGAGGGAAAGGTGGGACTGGTTCATGGTTGCCTCCTCGGGCGCGGCCGATCTCCCGGCCGGGTAAAGGGGGTTCAGTCGATGGCGCGCAGGGTGCCGGGGTGGCGTCGCGCGGCGGCGAACGCCTCGATCACGCCGGTCGCCAGCAGGACAAAGCCGCCGACATCGGCCAGCTGCCCCGGGGACTCGTAAGGGAAAGCAGTCATGAACAGGCCCGCCGACACGATCACCGCGTTCAGGACATCGTCGTGGACGAAGACGTGGCTCACCGAGGACGAGGTGGCGGACACGGCCATGGTCAGCCCCCGCAGGAGCCAGCCGCACCCGATCCACACGCCGAGCAGCACCGTGTCCGCCCGGCCATAGACGAGAACCACGCCCAGCACCAGGGCCGCGATACCGCCGCCGGCCAGGAGCCGGCGCACCGCGGTCGACGCCCGCGACCCGTGAACCGCGAGCAGTTGGAGCACACCCTGGGCCGCGATATGCACCCCGAAGAACACTCCCACGGCTGTCACCGTGCGGACAGAGGTGACGAGCAGCGCCGCCCCGACCGCGGCCGAGACCAGGGAGCCGACCAGCATCGTCTTTCGGGTCAGGACCCCGCCCGGCCCGGCGACGACGCGCGGGGCGGGTCGGTCCGTGGGCGTGCGGAAGTCGTCTCGGAGGGATTCCAGCTGAGCCATGTCCACTTCCCGTTCCTGATACCGGGGTTCCCTGGACGTTTCCGTCGCAGCGACTTCCCCTGAAGCCAACGACAGTCTCCGATCACGGCACATCCAGGTCTGTCGTGTGTCCCCTCGGACTCCGTCGGGGCTGCCACAGACCGATGTAGGGACCACCCCACACCGAGGCGGGGGACATGTATGTGACCTGCGTCTATGCCCACACGTCGTGCAGGCCGTGTCGAACGTGAAGTCGGCGTTTGGAACGCGGCGTTGACTGCTCCGTGCCGGGGCATCCCCTGAACCGCGAAGCAACCCGGGCTCGGACGCCGCGTGCCCGGGCCCGGCCAACCCAGCACTGTTCCGTTGTCACACGTGTACGAAGCCTGCCGCGCAGGTCACGGCCCCCACACGTGCGTATGTCCGGCCGGGCTAGGATGCCGCCATGAGTCAACCACTGCGGGCGGTGCTCGGAGAAGACCAGCCGATCGTGCGGGAGGGGATCGCCGCCATTCTGCGGAGCGCGGGCGTCGACGTGGTCGCGTCCGTCGAGAACGCGGTGGACCTCGTCCGCGCGGCCGAGGAGCACCGGCCCGACGTGGTGATCACCGATATCCGAATGCCGCCAACCCTGGAAGCGGACGGCCTGGGCGCGGTGCGCACGATACGCGCGGCCCGGCCCGAGACGGCCGTCATCGTCCTGTCCCAGTTCCTCGACGCGTCGTACGCGCTCGACCTGGTCGGCGACGATCCGAGCGGCGTCGGTTATCTGCTCAAGGAGAAGGTGGCCAGCCCGCAACTCCTCATCGACGCCGTGGAGCGGGTCGTCGCCCGCGACTCGGCGCTCGACCCGGACGTGATCTCGGCTCTCCTCGGCCGTAAGCGTCCGGAGGATCCGCTGTCAGCGCTGACCCGGAAGGAACGCGAGGTCCTTGCCCTGATGGCCGAGGGGCACTCGAACACGGGGATCGCCGAGCGGCTCTTCGTGAGCGTCGCGGCCATCGAGCGGCACGTGACCGGCATCTTCTTGAAGCTGGGTCTCAGCCAGACCGCTTCGGGCCGTCACCGACGGGTTCTCGCGGTGCTGCGCTACCTCGGGCAGTGATGACCCACGGGTCGGTCAAGAGGCCGAGGGCTCGAACAGGCCGCGCAGGTCCGCGTCGACCAACTTGTCCTTCGCCACGAACGACGTGATCCCCGCGCCGTGCAACTCCTCCGGCGACCAGAAGGACTTGTCGGTCGAGGTGAGCACGATCCGCGGCGGGTGGTCCTCCTCCGCGAGCCGGCGCGCCACGCTCAGCCCGTCCACGTCCGGCAGGTGCAGATCGAGCAGTAACCCGTCGGGGCGGTGGGCGCGCACCGCGTCAAGCGCCGAGGCGCCGTCCCGGGACTCCGCGACGACACGTAGGCCGCGCGCCGTCAGCAGCATGGTGGCGATGCGACGGAATCCGGGGTCGTCGTCGACGACGACGATGTTGATGCACATGATCTCAGCATGCCCAACCGGCCGACGGGCGGGCCATAGGGGGAGCCCTACGGTTTGTCCAGGGCTACGGCAAAGCAAGTCCACGCGGGTCGACGCGCCCCGTGCAGGGCGTGCCGCACACCGGCTGGTACGTGGCCACCAGGGGCTCGTCGACGACGTAGGTGGAGATCATCAACGTCGTGACCGTCCCGACGTCGCGGGCGTTGTGGATCGCACCCTGCGGGATGAAGAAAGGGGCACCGGTGCGCAGGCGCAGTGGTGGACGATGGTCGAATTCCATGAGCACGTCGCCGCGGATGATGAACCCGACTTCGACGCCGGGATGGCTGTGCCGTCTCCGACTCCTTGTGCCGGGGGATCTGTACGAGGGTCTGTGCGGCTTCCCAGCCTCGGCGGGCGACGGGTGTTCCTGGAGGAGGGCGCGGGTGACCCCCTCGGTCAGGTCGCCGGAGTCGGCGGCTGCCGGGGGCACCGGCAGGGCACCGGCGCACGAGCGCCCCTGCCGCGGCAACACCGCTCGTGCGCAGGAGATGGCGTCGGTTGATCATCACGTCACGTCGCTTACTCGCAGAGGTGTGGGGGATGGAGTCGGATCCGGCGCGGAAGCGGAAGCAGGTCCGGCAGGCCCCGGTCAGCAGGACGCCACCCACGAGGACAGCCGTGAGGCGGGTGCCAGTGAAGGGGATGTTGACGAACAGGCACCACCGCCCGCCGTGCCGTGAGATGTCGGTGATGACACCGCCGAGCAGCGGGCCGCCGAAGGTGGCCACGGCGAATGTCGCCCAGATGTCCACCGCCGTCCCCAACGCCCTGCCGAAGATCAGCGCGAGCGAGGCCGTCGCTCGGGCCACTCCCCTGCGCTCCACGGCCGCCCGGCCGGCCAACTCATTGCTCACCCATCGGTCGACTCACTACCGGGGCGACTGCGAGTCGTCGCCCGGGTTCAGAGGAACGCACTGAGGTACGTGACGGCGACCTGGCGCAATGTCCGGGCAGCGTACTCCTCCGCCGCACGGGCGTCGGGGTCTGGTTCGCGGCGGTCGTTGCAGTTGACCCGGCTGAGCAGGTCCTGGAGGGCCGCCTGTTCCTTGGTCGGATACGAATACGGGGCCGGATAGGGGTTCGAGTTCCGGTTCGTGGACGGATCCTCGTGACGCCTCATGACGCGGTCCCCTCTGCGGGCCGCTCTACAGTCCGGTAGCGCACCGGCAGGGAGAGTACGCCGCGCACCATGCCGACGGGGAACCAGTCCAAGGCCTCGGCAGGCACGGCCAGTTCCAGGTCGGGGACGCGGCTGAGGAGGGTGTGCAGAGCGACACGGGCTTCAAGGCGAGCGAGCGGAGCGCCCAGGCAGTGGTGGATGCCGTGGCCGAAGGCGAGATGGCGGGCGGCACGCCGGGTGACGTCCAGGGTGTCCGAGTCGCCGCCGTCCTCCTGCGGCAGGGAGCGGCTCGCCGAGGACAGGGCCACGGCGACGACGGAGCCCCGGGGGATATGTACGCCGCCGAGCTCAAGGTCCTGTGCGGCGTACCGGTTCGTGGTGCGCTCCACGGACGAGTCATAGCGCAGGAACTCCTCGATCGCGCCAGGCAGCAGGCCCGGGTCGGCCCGCAACAGGCCGAGCTGATCCGGATGCCGCAGCAGCGCCAGAACCGCGTTGCCGAGAAGGTTGACGGTCGTCTCGTGCCCGGCGATGACCAACAGGGCCGCGGTGCCGACGAGTTCGTCCTCCGAGAGGCGGCCGTCGTCCTCGTCACGGGCAGCCACGAGAACCGACAACAGGTCGTCGCCCGGCGCGCGGCGCTTCTCCTCGACCAGGGCTCGCAGGAACCCGTGCAGACTCGCCACGGCCGTCGCGTACTCGGGGTGGTTCACCTGAAAGGCAAGCGTCGTCCAGCGCCGGAAGTCGAAACGGTCGGCCTCGGGGATGCCGAGCAGTTCCGCGATGACCGCGATGGGCAGCGGCGCGGCAAACGTCTCCACGAGGTCCGTCTGCCCGGCCGGCGGCAGCGCATCGATGAGCCCATGAGCGATCCGGGTGATCCGCGGTTCCAGTGCGGCGGTCCGCTTCGGGGAGAAGGCGGCGGACACCAGGCGGCGCAGTCGGGTGTGCTCGGGCGGATCGGATTCCAGCATGTTGCCGCCAAGGCCGGTGCCGCGCTGGTGTCCGAGGAACCCGGCTGCTTCCAGCATCGCCACAGCCGGCTCCGCGTTCTTGAGCAGCGCCGGGTGGGTCAGGGCCGCCCGGCCGACCTCGTGGTCGACCACGATCCATCCCGTGATGCCGGGGAAGAACTGCGCCCGGTGCACGGGCCCCTCGGCCCGCATCCGTGCGAACCGACGGGGCGCGTCCGCCTTGAATTCCGGGCCCATGACGACGGGCTCGGCCGACGCACCGCCGCCGCTCGCAGGGGCCGGCTGATACGTGTGATCCGTTTCCATGCGTGTACGTCCTCACTGAAGGGGTTCTCCGGGTGGAGGGACCTCCGGGTAGAGGTGTCTTCAGGAAAACGGAGGCCGCCCCCGCTCAGGTTCATTCGGAGGATCATGAACGGGGTGTGCGCTCCTACAATGGCCGGATGCCGAACGCCTCGCCGCACACAGCCGCTCTCGTGGGGCGCGACCGCGATCTCGACCGGATCGGCACCTGGTCGCAGGCGCCGGGTGCCGGGGCACTGCTGCTGTCCGGGGACCCGGGCGTCGGCAAGTCCGCGGTCCTGGACGCCGTGGCCGAAGCGGCTGCCGCCGGCGGTACGCGGGTGTTGCACGCGGCCGGCGTCGAGTTCGAGGCGGACATCAGCTACGCGACGCTGCATCAGGTCCTGCTCCCTCTGCACGGCACTCTCGACCGCCTGCCTGCGGCGAGCCGGGAGGCGATGAGCGTCGCGCTGGGTTTCGGTGCTGGGTCGGCGCCCGCGCGCCTCCTCGTCTGCAACGCCACGCTTGCCCTGCTGCGGGCAGCGGCCGAGGACAGCCCCGTGCTGCTCGTCGTGGACGACCTGCCCTGGGTGGACCGGGCGAGCGCGGCCGTCTTCGGATTCCTCGCCCGGCGCCTGACCAGGGACACCGACCGTGTCCGATTCCTCGGCGCGTCCCGTACGGGCGTGGCCGGCTTCTTCGACGGAAGCGGACTGCCGTCGTACGAACTCTCCGCCCTGGACGACGAGTTCGCCGCACGTCTCGTGGACCTGCGCTTCCCCGACCTGGCGCACTCAGTGCGCCATCGCCTCCTGACCGTCGCGCAGGGCAATCCCCTGGCGCTGCTCGAACTACCGGCAGCGCTGCGGGCGGACCAACGCAGCGCGCGGGAGGTGCTGCCCGCCGTACTGCCGCTGGGCGAACGGCTTCAGTCCCTGTTCGTCTCCCGGGTCAGCTCCCTGCCGGACGCGACCCGCACCCTGCTACTCCTCGCCACCTTGGACAGCACCGGCGACCTCGACGTGCTGTCCGCCGCCGCCGGAAAGTGCCTCGGCCACAGCGACCTGCGGGACCTCGACCCCGCCGAACAGGACGGCCTGGTCCGCGTACAGCAGGCGCCGCGACGTCTGGTGTTCCGGCACCCGTTGATCATGTCGGCGGTCGTCGAGACGGCGACCAGCAGCGCCCGGCGCGCGGCCCATCGCGCCCTCGCCCACGTCCTGGTCGACAAGCCGGAGGAACGGGCCTGGCACCTGGGCGAGTCGACGCTCACGGCCGACGAGGACGTCGCGCTGCTCCTCGAGCGGACCGCTCGGCGCGTCCTGGAACGCGGTGATTCGGTGGCCGCGATCAGCGCGCTCACCCGTGCCGCTGACCTCAGCCCGCTGGACAGCGACCGCGCGCGCCGCCTCGCCGAGGCCGCGTATGTGGGCGCCGAGGCGATCGGAGCCCTGCACAGCGCGTCGGAGCTCCTCGAGGACGCCTGGCGGGCGGATCCGCACCATGGTGCGTCGCTGCGCTCGGCGACCGCGGCCGTGCAGCTCGTCCTGAACGGTGACGGGGATCTGGCGACGGCCCACCGCCTCCTGGTCGGCGCGATCGAGCAGGGCGACCATGGCTTCGACGCCGACGACCCGGCGCTGGTCGACGCCCTGCACTTCCTTCTGCTGTTGTGCAACTACGGGGCGCGCGAGGAGCTTTGGGTGCCTTTCTACGCAGCCGTCGCCCGGCTGCGCCCCGCTCCCCCGCCGCTGCTGCTGGTCGCGGCGCGCACCTGGGGAGATCCGGCCCACGCCGACCCGCAGACGCTCAAGACGCTGGACGAGATCATCGACGGTACGACGGCGGAGACCGATCCGGCGCGGGTGGTCCGTGTGGGAACCGCCGCCGTCTACCCGGACCGGCTGTCGTCGGTGCGCAACGCGGCCTGGCGACTGGTGCGGCAGGGGCGGGAGGGCGGAGCGGTGCGTCGGCACATCGGGGCGCTGCTGCACCTCTGCCTGGACGACTGGCACCGGGGCGCGTGGGCCGAGGCCCTGGAGCTGTCCGAAGAGGGCCTCACTGCGTGCCAGACGTCCGGATACACCGTCTGCACCTGGTTCTTCCAGTACACCAAGGGCCTGATCACCGCGTCACAGGGCGACTCCGCGACCGCCCACGAGCTCGCCGACGCGATGATCAACTGGGCGGCCCCCCGGGGCATCCGGGAGGCCGTGCACTGCGCCCTGCATGTGCACACCCTCGCGCACATCGCCGACGGCGAGTTCGACGCGGCGTTCCGCCGGGTGAGCGCCATCAGTGCGGCCGGCAGCTTCCCCCCGTACGTCGCTCACGCGTCCTGGGTCTTCTTCGACCTGGTCGAGGCCGCCGTGCACAGCGGCCGACGTGCGCAGGCGCTGGCCCACGTACGGGCGCTGCGCGCGACGCACGTGGCGGAACTCTCGCCCCGGCTCGCTCTGTTGGCAGGCGGCGCCGAAGCGCTCGTGGCGGAGGACGACGCCGAGGCGGCCCGGCTTTTCGACGCTGCGCTCGCCGTGCCGGGGGCGGAGCGAGCGCCGTTCACCGTGGCGCGGGTGCGGCTGGCTCAGGGTGAACGTCTGCGCAGGTCGCGGGCGCTGTCCGAGTCCAAGGGTCCGCTGACCGCAGCGGTAACGGCGTTCGAGCTTCTGGGCTCCACGGCCTGGGCGGAGCGCGCCCGCAAGGAACTGCGGGCGGCCGGCCGCATGTCGGCGGGCACGGGCGACGAGGGTCGTGCGGCGGCGCTCACCGCCCAGGAACGGGAGATCGCCGAGCTGGCCGCGAGCGGACTGACGAACAAGCAGATCGCGGAGCGCCTGTTCATCTCGCACCGGACCGTCGGCACACACCTGTACCAGATCTATCCGAAGCTCGGCATCGCGTCGCGCATCGCGCTGCGGGACGCGCTGGAGCGGATGGACAAGGGCCGGGCGAACTGATCAGCAACGACGCCGCCGATTCCCCGATCGTGCGCCTCGTGCCGCCCCGGCCTGGAGGAAGGCACGTCCGTATCCGTATGCCCTCGGGCACTCGCAGAACCGATTACGGGCCGCGCATCCGCTCCGTCCGCGCCGCCACTGTCGCCACGACCAGCAGGGTGCCCTCCCCGCCACCGGCTGGACGCTGACGCCCTGCCCGATCCGTATGTGTGCCATCAATGTTCCCGCGGAGGCGCGCGCCCGGTGAAAAATTCAGCACACGCCTCACATGTCCGACCGTCATGTGACCGATGTAGGTGCGCACCGCCGGATGAAGAGTGGGAGTTGCAGACTTCACCTCACGAAGGGGAGCCCCGTCATGCATCGTGATCAGTCACCGTTGCAGGCGCATCCGGTGCCCGCACACGTACCGCCGCTGAGCGTCGACGTGGACCAGATGCTGGACGAGTTCACCCGGCAGTCCCTGCGAGCGATTTTCCACTTCGACCCGGACATGCCCGCGGTGATCAGAGTCGAGTTTCTCGCCGAACGCGGTCCCGGCCTTCTGTGGCGCATCGGCCGCGAGCTGCTGCACCAGGGCCTGACGGCGATGAGCGGATCCGGTGAGGTGCGGATGTGGCCGACACTGCCCGGCGAGCACCCCGCATCTTGGCTGCTCCTCGAAGCTCCCCAGGTGGAGGTGCTGTTCGAGCTGCCCACCGCGGGCCTTGCCCGGTGGCTCGATGCCACGTACCGGATCGTCCCCGCTGAGGCGGAGATGGCCGACCTCGACTGGGATGCCTTTCTGCGGGGGCTCCTCGACAGTCCGGGCGCCGCGACCGATTGACGGTCGCGGCGCCCGAACGACCTGTCCAGGCGCAGAGCCAGACATCACTCGACACCGGACAGACAGACATCGGACAGACAGACATCAGGAGGAACGTGATGAAGAGCAGCAACCCGGTCTTCTCCCGCTGGGACGCCACCCGGAGCGAGTACTCGGCAAACCCGTATGCTCCGGAGCGAACCACACAGACCACACAGACCACACAGACAACCATGACGCTGGACGACGTCGTCGTCCGTACCGCGACCACGCTCGGAACAGTGGCGCTGGCCGCGGTCCTGTCCTGGCTCCTCCTGCCCGTGGACGAGGCGAGCATCGGCCGCTCCTACGGCATCGCCGTGTTCGCCGCCCTCATCGCCTTCGTGCTCTCGATGGCCCAGGCGTTCAAGCGGACGCCGTCACCGGCGCTGATCCTCGGATACTCCGCGTTCGAGGGCGTCTTCCTCGGTGTGCTGTCCAGTGCGACCTCGACGTACATCGCCCCGGGCGTCGTCGTGCAGGCGGTCCTCGGCACGTTCGCCGTGTCCGCGGGGATGCTCATCGCCTACCGGAGGCGCTGGATACGTGTGACGCAGCGATTCGCCGGCACTGTCGCGGCGAGCGCGACCGGCTTCCTTCTGCTGCTGGTCGCCGACTCGCTCTTCTCCGCCTTCGGCGCGGGTCACGGCCTCGGCTTCCACAGCGGCGGCCTGGGCATCGCCTTCGGCGTCATCGGCATTCTGCTCGGCGCATGCTTCCTCGCCCTGAACTTCAAGCAGGTGGAGGATGCCATCGCATTCGGCGCGCCCCGGGAGGAGGCGTGGTTCGCCGCGTTCGGCCTCACCATGACACTGGTGTGGATCTACTTGGAGGCGCTGCAGGTACTGACCATCATCAACGGCGAGTCCTGAGCCCTGAATCGTCCACGCCGCCGCATTGGCACCGGCGCGACATCGCCCGCCCCCGCGATGCCCACGACAATCGCGGCGAGGATGCTCACCACGCCGTTGGACGCGGTAATCCCGCGCTCGAGGCCGGATCGAGCGCGACCGGTGCCGCTGTCCGCGGGTGCTCCGCTAGGCGCTGTCTCTTTGAAGCCCTGACGCCTTGGAAGCGGGCCAATTACTCTGTCGTGGTGGCCAAGAGGATTGAGTCGGAGCTGGTAGTTGACCTGCGGGGGAGGCCCATCGAAACGCTCGATGACTTTTGGGACGCCCTGGCTGAGCCTTGCGGACTGCCGGAGTGGTTCGGTCGGAACACGGAAGCCTGGCGGGACACCATCCAGACGCGGGGCATCTCCGAGGTCATCGACAGCTACGACGTCCTGGTCGTGCATGTGGACAAGCGAGGAGTCTTCGCCGCCCGCAACCGTGAGGCCCGAGCCCTGCGAAGCGCCTTTTCGGGGCAGCAGTCGCGACTGGTCGTGCACGAGTTGCTCTGAATCACTGCGTCGAGCGGGACCAGATCAGGATGGCCGCCAAGTGCACAGCAGCCTCGTAGGCCAGGGCAAGCTTGTCCGTGCGCATTGCCAGACCGCGCCATTGCTTCAATCGGCTAATGCACCGTTCGACGGTGTTGCGCTGCTTGTATGCCTCCGCATCGAAACCTGGCGGTCGGCCTCCAGCTCGCCCTCTCCGCAGACGGTGTCCGACCTGGTCGGCAGGCTGCGGGATGACGGCGCGAATGCCTCGCCGTCGGAGATGGCTGCGGATCGCGCGGGAAGAATAGGCGCGGTCCGCGAGGACGGTCTCCGGGCGAGTCCGGGGCCTACCGAGTCCGCGTCGCGGGACGCGGATCCTGGCCATGACGGCCTCGAATGCCGGAGCATCACCCGCCTGACCAGCGGTGACGTAGAGGGCCAACGGCCGTGCCCGGTTGTCGCTGGCCAGATGTACTTTCGTACTCAGGCCGCCACGAGAACGTCCGAGTGCATGATCGTCGGGTTCGGACCGCCGCGCAGCCCCCTTTTCACAGCCCCAGCCGCGTGCTGATGGGCCCGGCAGATGGTGGAGTCCACCGAGACAGTCCATTCCACGTCGTCATCAGCGTCGGCGGTGGCCAGGACGGCGGCAAGGATCCGTGCCCAGGTGCCGTCGACGGCCCACCTGATGAGACGTTTGTGGGCCGTCTGGAAGGAGCCAAGCTCCTCTGGCAGGTCCCGCCAGGGCGAACAGGTGCGGTACTTCCACGCAATGGCCTCAAGGGTGCGGCGGTGGTCGGCCCATCGCCGACCGCGGACCGGATCGGCCGGCATCAGCGGCTTGATCCGGGTCCACATCGCATCAGTGATCACTAACCGGATGGACACGTCCGATCAACTGGTCAGCCCACCAAAGAGACACGCTCTAGCGGGGCCAGGGTGCCCCGGTCGCTGCCTCCAGCTTCCGCTGCCTCACCATGCACCGGGAGTGGCCGTCACGCTACTTGTCGTCTTCCCGCTGATCGACGCGGTGTCGTCACTCCTCGACTGCCGGAGCTGCCCGGCCTGTCGGCCGGCGTCGTTGACAAGGGTCGGGGGCAGCGTCCTTGGCGCTCGAAGGACGGTCCTTGGCCAGTTGACCCAGCAGGCGGGTACCCGCACCGCCTCCTCCACGCGAACCAGGCGGTCGATATGTGCTCCCTCATGAAGCTGCGGAACGGATCGGACCGGGACATGAGCCAACCGGTTCTGTAAGGCGCCGCGCTCCCGCGCCCAGCCGGGACACAGTTGCGAAAAGGAGAAACCCTATCATCCGCACACGCGCCAACGTTTCCCTGCACAGCCACACACACGTGTTGACTGGAAGGGTGTCAGCACCGCTCCAACCCTGTTCTCCTGAGCACACTTGCGCCTATGGTGAGGAACACACCTGACAGATGGCCCGATACGCCGTCCGGCACAGACATACACCTACGGAGAACCCTCTGCGGGTAACATGTACAGGTTCAAACTTATCTAAAGGAGTGCACGGTTGTGACCAGTCAATCAGCCGGCACGCTCCGATCGCGGTACGCGGTACAGGCCGCGTCGGATCTGGCGAAGAACCGCAGGCGCCAGCAGGAGCTGACGAAGAAGCTCACCCTGCTCCAGGAGGAAGAAGCTCTGCTGGCGGACATCCTCAAACTGGCCGAACAGTACGAGGGTTTCGGCGACGCCTCACGGCTGCCGCAGCAGGCGCAGGATGAGCCCGCTGCCGCGACGGCGAAGCAGCGGGCGCTCACCACGGCGGGCAAGTCGGCTGCGGCGGGGGCGAAGAAGGGGGGCGCGAAGAGGAAGACGCGTCGACCACTGCTCGGTGACGTGCTGCTGGAGCTGCTGCCCGGTCATGACGAGCCCTGCCCGGCCAAGGAGCTCCGTGACGAACTCCTCAAGAAGCACCCGAGCCGCAACCCGACACCGCAGGTCGTGCGGAACACCCTGGAGTCCCTGGTCGCGCAGGGCCGCATCCGGCGGCACAAGGAGGGCCGGGCGGTCACGTACACCGTCGTGAAGGGCTCGAACTGACGGAGCCGTTTCGTCACGCCACACGTTGTCGAATGCGGCGTACTCGATCCCGCAGCGCAGACGTACGGCCTCCCGCTCTGCCACGGATTCGCCGACGGCCGCCAGCACCGTCGTGACCACTTCCCCGAGCAGGCTCTCGTCGAACGTCCCCGATCCGTCAGGGCTGCAGATCCTGGCGGCGGTGAGCAACGCGGCCCTCTCGTACGGGTACAGCCGGGTGAGCACGGCAGAAGCCTGGTCCATCACCGGTGGCCGTCCGGGTAGGGGGCACGATGCTGAAACCGTCGAGCGTCAGACCACCGAGCTCCAGCATGTCGATGGTCTCGCCCCCGCGAGCGCCAGCGACAGCTCGGACGGCTCGGCACATCGGTCGTACGTTCCGTCCAGGACGAGGAGCGCGAGGTCTCGGGCCGTGGTCATCGACCCTCCGTCCGGTCGAGGAAGTCCGACGGCGTCGGCCCGTAGCCCCACATGACCGCGGTCGCGGACCACACCCACACGTGCGCGGCATCAAGCCCGTCAGCGCCGGAGGCAGTCACCGGAGCCGGTGGCCCGGGGCGTTCGTAGGCATCGGGGGCCGGTGTGGCCGGTAGGGAGACGGCACGGCGGTGCTGTCGAGGGCTGCGTATCTGTGCCTGTGTCCTGCCGAACATGTGTGCCGTCTTCCTCGAGTCGGCGCTCCCGGCCCGGGCCGGGAGCGGGCCCCGTGCTGGGGGGGGAAGGCGCACGGGGCCCGCAATCTGGGGTGGGGTCAGGCCGCGGAAGCGTTGATGGTGACGGCGATGTTGCCGCGCGTGGCCTTGGAGTACGGGCAGAGCTGGTGGGCCGCGTCGGCGAGCTCCTGGGCAGTGACGCCGTCGACGCCGCCGAGCACCGGGGAGAGGGTCGCGGACAGGGAGAACTCGCCGTCGTCCCCGTGGGTGAGCGTGACCTCGGCACTGATCGTGGTGCTGGTGAGGCGGATCTTGCGGGAAGTCGCCGCGCGACGTAGGGCCCCGAGGAAACAAGCGGCCCAGCCCGCGGCGAAGAGCTGCTCGGGGTTGGTCGCCGCACCAGAGCCACCGAGTTCCTTGGGCAGGGCGAGGGCGAAGTCGAGCAGTCCGTCCGAGGAGTGCACGTGACCGCCATTGCGCCCCTCTCCGTCGACGTCGACAACGGCGGTGTAGCTAGTGGCCATGACTGCTGCTCCCCATCTGGGTCGAAAAGAGGCACTCTTCAGGTGCCCTGCCGGGACGGCATCGGATCCAACGTCACTGGTTCAGGCGGTGACATCAGCATGCTATCGCCCGCGTCACCTGTCAAGCCGGTGTCGCAATGAACAAGTGTGAAGATGTACGTTTCGAACCAAACACGTGTGTCTCGTGCGATGCCGTAACCGTCCTCCCCGCGGAAGTCCACCCAGCCGCGCACGCCCCGACCTGGCGTCCCACTTCGGGAATCGGAGATCACCACCTGCGGACCGCAGCACACGTGGCAGAGTGGTCATTCCACAATGGGGGCAATGCGGGCTGGTATTGCGCAACATGGGGTCGCGCCGGGCGGGTGCCGAAGCGCGCTTCGGGAGAGACCTCGGGGTACATGGGGAACGATGGACGGCCAGACATTCGGCTCACTGCTGCGGGAGGCACGGCAAGAGTCGCGGCTGACGCTCGAGCGGCTGTCGGAGGCCGCGGGCCTCAGTGTCCGCGCGATCAGCGACATGGAGCGTGGGCGCAGTCGATCACGAGGCACCTTCGTTGTGGCGGTGCGCTCGATACGACGGACTCAGCCCTCTGCCGCTCCGGCAGAAGGCAGAATCGCCGCATGAGTCATGCGTCGCGCCTGCTCGATGGCAAGGTCGCCTTCGTCACCGGCGTCGGGCGGGGCATTGGCGCCGCCGCGGCCCGGCTGTTCGCCAGGGAAGGCGCCTACCTCCTGCTTACATCGCGTACGGAGTCCCAGCTCGAAGCAGTCACGGCCGAGATCCGGGAGGCCGGTGGCACCGCGGATCATGTGATCTGCGATCTGGCGGACCGGGTCAGCATCCAGGCCGCCGTCGATCGGGCTGTCACGCTGTACGGCCGTCTCGACATCGCCTTCAACAACGGCGCCACGGCCCAACCACCCGGCCCGATGGACCAGTTGGCGGAAGCCGATTTCGACCAGGTCAGCGCCGTCAACCTCAAAGGCCAGTGGCTAGCCATGAACGCCGAGGTCGCCGCGATCCGCGCGACCGCCGGGACAGGTGCGATCGTCAACAACTCCAGCGTCGGCAGTCTGCTGCCCAATCCCACGCTGCCCGCGTACGGCGCCGCGAAGGCGGCGCTCAACCACCTCACCACGTCAGCCGCCGCGACGTACGGCCCGGAAGGCATCCGTGTCAACGCGATCGCCCCCGGCACAACACTCACCGAGATGCTGCACGGATGGGAAGAGCGGGCACCCGGCGTCATCGGCCAGTTGAACAGCCGGACCGCGCTGCGACGTGCCGCCGACCCCGATGAGATCGCCGAGGCGGCGGCCTGGCTGCTGAGTGACCGTGCTTCCTACGTCACCGGCGCCGTACTCCGGGTCGATGGGGGCAGGCTCAGCTGAGCTCTCGCTGACCGAGCGGCTCCCAGCGTGCGTTACTTGGCCAGGAACTCCAGCAGCGCACTGTTCACGTCGTCCGCGTGGGTCCACAGCAGCCCGTGCGGCGCACCCTCGATCTCCATGTAGTCCGAGGAGGGGAGGGCCTGGTGGAAGAGGCGGGCGGTGGATTCGACGGGGAGGATGCGGTCTCCGGTGCCGTGCAGGATGAGTGTCGGTACGTCGATCTTGGGGATGTCCTGGCGGAAGTCGGTGCCCCAAGTGAGCGGCGCGGCGACGGCCGCGTGGGCGCCGCCGCTCGCGGCCACGTTCCAGCTGTTGCGCACGGCCTCGTCGCTGATGCGGGTGCCCAGGTTCTCGTCGAGGTTGAAGAAGTCCTGGAAGAACGCGGCGTAGTAGGCGTACCGGTCGGCCTTGACCGCGTCGGAGACACCCTGGAAGAACTCAGCGGGCGCGGCGCCGTCCGGGTTGTCGTCACTCTTGATCAGGCACGGCTCCAGAGAGCCGAGGAAGGCCGCCTTCGCGATGCGCGCGGATCCGTAGGTGCCGAGGTAGCGGCCCACCTCACCGGTGCCCATGGAGAAGCCGACGAGGACGGCGTCGCTCAGATCCAGCGTTTCCAGCACGGTGTTGAGGTCGGCGGCGAAGGTGTCGTAGTCGTAGCCGACGGTGGGCTGGCTGGAGCGGCCGAAGCCGCGGCGGTCGTAGGTAATGACGCGATGGCCTGCTGCCAGCAGCACCGCGGACTGCTTCTCCCACGACTGCCCGTCGAGCGGAAATCCGTGGATGAGGACGACGGGCTGTCCGGTCCCATGGTCCTCGTAGTACAAGTCGATGTCTGTCGTATTCTCCTGGCCCACGGTGATGAACGGCATGGCTGTCCCTCTCGGCTGCATCGCGGGACGACGGGTGACGTCCCCGCACTCGGTTTCGCGAGTACACATTTGTGCCAGTACGCACCCCCCTGTAACCGTCAAATGACTCAAATCCATACGCTCCACGTACGGCACTCCGGCCGCGACACCCCATGCCGCCAGCCCAAACACCAGCATGCGCCGACCGGAGGTGCTCGCGAGGCTGCGCGGGTTCATCGCCATGCGGAGAGTGAACAGTGCCGAGGCGAGTATGAAGTGCTGTGCGGGGCGGCCAGTTCGAGTTCCCCGGTGTCGAGCAGTCCGCTGGTGCGCAGCAGGATCATTGCCAGGAATCCGAGTACGAAAAGGGGAACTGCCGTGGGGCGCGCGGCTTGTGTGGCTCTTCGGGTGCCGCCGGAGCGGCGGAGGGCGAGGGCCGTTCCCGCGGTGAGCGGCGCGAGCAGGACCACTCACATCAGTTTGCTCAGGACGGCCTCACGCAGGGCGAACGGGCCAGCGGTCTGCGCGGTGGCGACCACCTGACCGGCGTCGTGGACGCTCGCCCCGGTCCAGCGGCCGAATACCAGGAAGTTCATGCCCAACGCGCTGCGCAGCACAGGCAGCACCACGATCGCGAGAGTGCGGCACAGGGTGACCAGCGCGACCGCACCGGCGACGTCGTCCTCGTCGCTCTCGTGTACGGCTCACTGGACTTCGAACACCGCGCCCGTCTCTCCTTGCGCGAAATAGCTGCCCCGCGGGAGCTTTCCGCGCACTCGCCCTTCGCCGGGGAGGCGGGCGGAACATCGATGCTCTTCAGCCCCCGACCATCCCGTCGCGATGAACCTGAGGCGAAGTCACGGCCGTTTCATTGACGCGGGCGGCCCACCGGTCGGGCCGGTTCGACGAGGTGTCTGGTCACGGCGCCGGAACACCGCCTCCCCCTTAGCCCTTTCGACACAGACAGGTCGTGCATCCGATGCCACTGGACTCCGCGCTCGCCAAGATTGTCGACGCCTACCGGACCTGCGAGTTCGCGACCCTCGCACGGGACGGCACACCGATCACCTGGCCCACAGCGCCCCTTCGCCGCGATGACGACACGTTTCTTGTCACCACGTCGATCGCCTTCGCCCAGAAGGCACTCAACGTGCGTCGCGACAGCAGGGTCGCCCTGCTCTTCTCAGAACCCACCGGCAGCGGATGGGACGGTGCAGAGCAGGTGTTCATCTCCGGTACGGCCATCTGCCCGGAGGAGATTGTCACTTCGCCGTCCGGCGACGAGGCGTATTGGTCGATGCTCTTCGACCGCCAGCCCGACAGCCGGCATTATGTGGATCTGCCCACCCGTTGGCTCATGGACTGGTACTACCTGCGGCTGCTGATCACCATCACCCCCACAGCCGTGACCGTCCGCCCGCCCCTGTCCGTGCAGTCCGCCGACCGGCACTCCGCCGTAGACGTGCGCCTTCCCCTCCCCGGCGCCGACATTCTGGCGCGCTTTCCCACCGCCGTCCTCGGGGCCCGGGACGCTTGTGGCGCTCCCCTGCTCATGCGGACGCCGGTCCAAACGACGCCCGAGGGGTTCCTGGTGGAGACCGCCGCCGATTGCGAAGTGGTGGCCGGTCCGGCCTCCTTGCTCGTGCACCGCCACGACGACCGGCTGGCCGGGCTGTACAACGCACTGGTGCGGGGCGAGTTGCGTCGGTCAGGCGATGATGATGGCTGGCTGCTGGTGCCCCACCGCGTTGTCGAGCCGTCGGCAGGCGGCGCTCGCACCCTGCGTAACGCCCGTCGCGCGACGAGCGCCTACCTCCGCAAGCGCAACCTGCGCCAACCGCGGGTGGATTGGCCCGCGCTGAAGGCTCTCGCCGCCGCATCCGGGGCCCGGGCCGGCGCTTCCTGATCATCCGGGACCTCGGTGGGTGCTCGGGGATCTGCCACGGGGCGGGCAGGCGGTACCGCTCATTCCCCGCGGCCCACGCGAGGCCCGCAAAGACGTGATGCCGATCACACAGGTATTTCTCGCCTGCTGGTAAGAAGCGGGCCGTTTCCCACATTTCCAGGTATGAAAACCGAGATGAGGGGGTGCTCGTGACACCCGCCGAGCGCTTCCACGATGTCTACGAGGAGTACTACCCACGGGTCCTCGCCTACGCCACCAGTCTGGTGGGACGCCAGGTGGGCGAGGACATCACCAGCGAAACGTTCACCGTTGCCTGGCGGCGCATCCACAACGACGTCCCCCACCCGAGCCTGCCGTGGCTGTTCGGGGTGGCCCGCAATCTGGTGCGGGAGATGCGCCGCGGGGACGCTCTGCGATACCTCCTCGCCGCCGAGGAAGCACAGCGCGTGGCCAGTGGCACCCAGGCCCAGGCCGGAGACGTCGCGGCGATGGTCGCCGATCGGCACATCGCGCTGGAGGCCCTCGCGAATCTGCCGGAGAGCGACCGGGAGTTGCTGACCCTGATCGCCTGGCACGGCCTGAGCACGAAGGAGGCCACCCAGGTCCTCAAGTGCACCGGCGCAGCACTGTCCGTCCGTCTCTACCGTGCGCGCCGACGCCTGGAGAAGGCCCTCGAGACAGCGCAGGCGTCCGACCCCGCCGAGGCGGCCTCCGCACCCACCGCAGGCGTCACCCAACCGCACAGCAAAGGAGCACCCGCGTGAAGAACTCACAGGAGCGATCGAAGCCGGCCGACGTCATGCGGGTGCTCGCGGACGCGCGGCCCGACGAGCTGGACCCGGCTCGCCTGACCGAATCCAGGCGGCAACAGCAGGACTTCGTACGCATCGTCGCCGAGCCCGTGGACGGCCGGGCGGCGCGCCGGCCGCTGCGTTTGCGTCCGCTGGGGGCGGTCGCCCTCGTGGCGGTGGCGGCGTCCGTGGTGGTGTCCGTGGGCACCTTCGACCGGCAAGCACCGGCCGATCCGCCCGCGACGCAGGCGCCCAGCGGCACCGCAAAAACGACGGTCGACGGGCAGATCGAACTGCTCAGCGCGGCCAAGAAGGCAGAAGCCGCTCCTGCCGGGGGGACGTACTGGCAGACCACCACGCTCGCGCAGTACGTGGATGTCGCGGAGGCGGGTGGTCGGTACTTCGCCGTGCGCAGCGCGTCCACCGACAACTGGTCGGTGGGGGTGCGGCCGGGGACGAAGAGTGTCATGGTGTCCGGTCTGGACGCCGAGGTCGAGCCCCGCACGGCGGCGGACGAGGCGGTGTGGAAAGCCGCGGGCTCGCCGCACACGCTCCAGGTCGAGGCCGGACAACAGAGCGGAACGCACAAGGTCGCCTTGAAGATGGGCACCGGGCGGCCCACGGTCATGCGCACAGACATCGGTGGCAAGATCTACGCCGTCGGCCCGAACAACGTCACGTACCAAGACCTGCGGGCACTGCCCTCCACCAGCGGTGAACTCCGCCGCTATCTGGAGAAGTTGTACGCACAGGACAACGGCGCCGACGGCGGCGCGTCGGGCCGCAGTGCCTGGATGCTGCGTCAGGCGGGCAACCTCGTCACCATGCCCGTGAAGCCCGGCGTCCGGGCCGCGGCGTACCGTCTGATGGCCGCTCTGCCCGGTGTTCGTGTGGTCGGTCATGTCACCGACCCGCTGGGCCGCGAAGGTGTGGCCGTCGCGTTCCCCGGCACGTACCGGACGCCGCTCGGGACCACGCAGGAGCGGCTGGTCATCGACCCCGCCACCGGCGACATGCTCAGCGACGAACTCCTGCTCGTCGAGCCCTCGGCCAGGGCCAAGGCAGCGGGACTCAAGGCAGGTACGGCAGTCAATTACCAGGCAACCAGCAAGATGGGCTGGGGAGAACGCCAGATCACCGTGCCGAACGATGCTCGCAGCTGATCCGTCACACCGTACGAGGCGCGGCCACCGCACCCGGCTCTGCCGCTCGTCGACCACATCGAAGCCGAGGCGCAACAGGTTGGGGAGGAAAACGTGGGGCACGGGGGGCTGCCCGTGAGCGCCTCACGGGCGCAGGTGTCCGTCCAGCGCTCGGGGAGGGTGGCGGGCGCGGGCCGGCTGATATCCAGCGCTGTCCGCTCGGATCGACAGCAGACGCGCACCTCGGCGATCGGGTCCACTGTGGCCGTGCGGCCAAAGCCGAGGGCCTCGCGCCAGAACCGTGCTGCTTGTGCGGCCCCTGGCGCGCTGGTCGCGAAGTGGAACAGCGCCTCAGCCTCGGAGCCTTCGGCCCATGACGGCTTGATGGTCGCAACCGCATGACGCACGTGATCGGTTCCCGGCGGCGGCTCGGTGAACTCGGTGTCGTGCCGTACACGTCATGACTGTGTGAGATACAGAATGCCCCCCGACCGGCAGCCTTCAGTTCTGTCCTGCCTCAACGTCACCGGCCACAGCTCCACCAACGGGACCGAGCTGCAGATCTGGCCCCGCGGTGGCTTCGACCAACGGAAGCGGAGTGGGCCAAGGGTGCCCACAGCGGCATTGGCTACGGACCGGGGCTGAGACAGCATGCGGAAGCTTCAGGGTATGGGCGCCATCGTGACCGGCGGGTCGCGCGGGATAGGCCGATCGGTGGTGGAACGCCTCGCCGCCGACGGGGCACGCGTGGCCTTCTCCTACCGCTCCGGTGCCGGGCCCGCCGTCGAGTTGGAGCACAGGACGGCGGCGGACGGCGGCGGGGCGAAAGGGTTCCGGGCCGATCTGGCGGAGCCCGACGCGGTACAGGAATTCCTGGCAGCGGCCCGCGAGTGGCTGGGCGGGTTCGACATCCTGGTGAACAACGCCGGATGCGCGGTTCCCGCCCCGCTCACGGAGACCACCGACGAGGACTTCGACCGGGTCATGGCCGTCAACGCCAAGGCGGTGTTCCTCGCTCTGCGGGACGCGGCCCGGCACATGCGCGACGGCGGCCGGATCATCACCATGTCCACGATCAACACCCGGCTGGCGATTCCGGGGGCGGCCGTCTACGCGGGCAGTAAGGGCGCCGTCGAGCAGTTCACGACCGTGGCGGCGCTGGAGCTGGGTTCGCGCGGCATCACCTCCAACACGGTCTCGCCTGGTTTCACCGACACCGATCTGCTGCGTTCGGTGAACTCCGAGGGGGCCCTGCGGCAGGCCGCCGGGTTGTCGCCCTTCGGCAGACTGGGCGAGCCCGCCGACATCGCCGACGTGGTCGCCTTTCTGGCCGGTCCGGACGGACGGTGGGTCAGTGGACAGAACCTCCACGTCGACGGAGCGGTGAGCGGGCTCCTGCGCTGAGCCGCCGGACCGGTGCGCCGGCCAGGGTCAGCGCGTACGCACCAGTCCGGTGACGAGGAGGTGCAGGGTACGGCTGAGCATCGCGGCGAAGTCGACCCTGGTGTCAGTGAGTTCGGGGTGCCGCTGGGCTTCGGCGACGGCGTCCGAGGGATGGGCGAACGGCCAGAGCCCGGCCGTGCAGACGACGGTCAGGGAGACCAGTTCGCGGGCGGCGTCCGGTGTCAGGCCGGTGATGTGCTGGCGCAGGAGGTCGGCCAAAGTCCGCAGGAGCCGGACGTGGGCGAGCTTGAACTCGCGTGCCGATTCGGTGGAGATGTTCCGCTCGAGTTCCGAGCCCAGGACGCTGAACAGGTCGCACAGCAGCGGGCGGCCGGCCAGCGAGTGGGCCAAGGTGTCGGTGACCGCGGTGGAGGACCTTTCAGTCGTCGCCAGTTCGGTGGACAGGTCGTCGACCCACCGGGCCAGGGAACGGTTGAGGAGTTCGAAGAAAACCGCTTCCCTGGTCTCGAAGTAGCGCACGACGTTGGTCTTCGACAGCCCGACCCGGCGGCTCAGCTCCCTCAGGCTGATCTCGCTCACCGGCATCTCCGTCAGCAGCTGCGTCGCGGCGTCGAGGATGGCCTGCTTGCGGATCTCCCGCTGCTCGGCGCTGCGTGCGCGCTGAAAGCCGGCGGCCTGGTCGTCTGCTGTCATCGTCGCTTCCCCGGGGAACATCTTGCTCGCGGCCCGTGCGGCGCGGCCTGCGACAACCCTAAGCCCCGGTGACACCGGCCCCTGGGGCGGCGCCGAAGGGGTCTGGGGACGGGGCGGGTTCCTGCCTCGGGTGTCTGGTGCCGGGCGCCGGAACGGGCTCACGTGTCATACCGATTCGCTCACGTGGCGCCACTCGGCGTCCCCGGCGGCGAGGTTCTCGGCGAAGGCCTGCGCGACTTGGACGGCGTCCTTGCCGAGCAGCAGACGCAGCGGCGGTCGCTCGGCCTCCACGATGTCGAGGAGGATCTGGGCGATGCGTCCCGGGTCGCCGGGCTGCTTGCCGTTCTGGCCACGGATGGCGGCGACCGCACCGCCGACGACCTGCTGGTACGGCTCGCTTACCGGCGGGGTGGCCATGGAGGAGCCGGCCCAGTCGGTACGCATGCCGCCCGGCTCGGCGACGGTGACCTTGATGCCGAGGGGGGCCACCTCCTGGGCCAGGACCTCGGAGAAGCCTCCCACCGCCCACTTGGCGGCCTGATAGGCGCCCAGGCCCGGGACTGCGACCCTGCCGCCGACGGAGGAGATCTGGATGATGTGGCCGGAGCCCTGCTGCCGCAGGACGGGGAGGGCGGCGCGGGTGACGTTGACGACGCCGAAGAGGTTGGCGTCGATCTGGTCGCGGAAGGCCTGATCGGACATGTCCTCCAGGGCGGCCATGTCGGCGTAGCCGGCGTTGTTGACCACGACGTCAAGGCGGCCGAAGGCGTCGACGGCGGCCTGCACGGCCCGTCGGGAGGCTTCGGCGTCGGTCACGTCCAGGGTGACCAGCCGGACCTGGTCGCCGTACTTCTCGACAAGGTCGTTCATGGGCTCGGTGCGCCGGGCGGTGGCGAGCAGGGTGTTGCCGGCCGCCAGCACGGCTTCGGCGATGGCGCGGCCAAGGCCGCGGGAGCTTCCGGTGATCAGCCAGGTCTTGCTCATGGTGGTGCCTCTTTCCCTGTTCTCGTCGAGACGTCTTAAGAGGCCGCTGGACCTTTACGCATTTCCCCACTTTAAGAGGCCACTGGACTCTTGTCCATCTCGGACGCTTGCCGCAACAAAGGCCACAGCTCCGAGGCGGGTCCACATGTATGCGGCATCGGCATCTTCGACGAGCGCGGCGTCCCTCGCGCTGGGCAGCAAGAGGTTCCGCGGCCGGTCCGCCGGCGCCCGCGGAACCCCTTCGTCGTCAACAACGACGCCACCACGCCGGGTCACCTCGCAGCCGACGACCGCTCCTCGGCGAAGAAGCATGCCGAGTCGTGGGCTGCCGGCCCGGTGGAGTCGGGGAGGCCGGTGGGGATAGCCAGAACCGGGACTTCCGTAGCGCAGCGTTCCTTGGCCTTCCAGCACCGGGTGCGGAAACGGCAGCCGGAAGGGATGTTGGTGGGTGAGGGGACGTCGCCGGCCAGGATGATGCGCTCGCGGTGTTCGCGGGCCTCGGGGTCGGGGACAGGGACCGCGGAGAGCAGGGCCTGGGTGTAGGGGTGGGTGGGGTAGTCGTAGATCTCCTCGTCCCTGCCGATCTCCACGATCCGGCCCAGGTACATGACGCCAACGCGGTCGGAGATGTGGCGGACGATCGAGAGGTCGTGGGCGATGAAGACGTAGGAGAGGTCGAACTCGTTCTGGAGGCGGTCCATCAGGTTGACGACCTGGGCCTGGACGGAGACGTCGAGCGCGGAGACGGGTTCGTCGGCGACGATCACCTCCGGGCGCAGGGCCAACCCCCGTGCGATGCCGATGCGCTGGCGCTGGCCACCGGAAAACTGGTGCGGGTAGCGGTTGATGTATTCGGGGTTGAGCCCGACCACGTCCAGGAGGTCTTGGACCCTGCGTCGGCGGTCGCCCTTGGGGGCCACCTCGGGGTGAATGTCGTAGGGCTCGCCGATGATGTCGCCGACCGTCATTCGAGGGTTGAGCGAGGTGTACGGGTCCTGGAACACCATCTGGATGTTGCGACGCACTGCCTTCAGAGCCTTGCCGGACAGCTTGGTGATGTCCTCGCCCTTGTACTTGATCGAACCAGCCGTCGGCTGCTCAAGATTGACCAGCATCTTCGCGACCGTCGACTTGCCGCAGCCCGACTCCCCCACAATCCCGAGGGTCTCCCCTTTGTTGAGCGTGAAGTCCAGACCGTCGACCGCCTTCACGGCACCGACCTGCTTCTTGAACAGGATGCCTTGGGTGAGCGGGTAGTGCTTGACCAGCCCGGTCACTTCGATGATCGGCTCAGCCATCGAGGCACTCCTCCCAGAAGTGACAGGCGCTCTGCCGGTAGTTGTCCAGCTTGTTCAGTCGCGGTTCGTCGGTGCGGCAGATGTCCTGGGCCATTGGGCAGCGGGGGTGGAACGCACACCCCGGAGGGATGCTCATCAAATTCGGCGGCAGACCCTTGATCGCGTAGAGCTGCTGGCCCTTCTGGTCCAGACGCGGGATGGAGTCCAGGAGGCCGCGCGTGTAGGGGTGCGCCGGGGCCTTGTAGATCTCGCGGACAGGGGCCTGCTCGACGATGCGGCCCGCATACATCACCGCGATCCGGTCCGCCACGTCCGCCACCACGCCCAGGTCGTGGGTGATGAGGATCAGGCCCATGTGGTACTCGTGCTGCAACTCCGCGAGCAGTTCCATGACTTGGGCCTGAACCGTCACGTCCAACGCGGTCGTGGGTTCGTCGGCGATGATCAGAGCCGGCTCCAGAGCCAATGCCATCGCGATCATGATGCGTTGACGCATACCGCCGGAGAACTGGTGCGGATACTGCTTGACCCGCTCCTTCGCTGCCGGAATGCGCACCCGGTCCATCAGCTCGACGGCCTTGGCCCGCGCGTCCTTCTTCGACATGCCCCGATGGACCATGAACATCTCACCGAGCTGGTCGCCCACGCTCAGCACCGGGTTGAGCGACGACAGCGCGTCCTGGAAGACCATCGCCATCTCGGCGCCCCGGACCTTGCGCCGCTCGCTCTCCTTCAGCTTCAGCAAGTCCCGGCCCTGGAACACAACCTCGCCCGCGGTGACCCGGCCGGGCGGGGACGGGAGGATGCCCATCACCGCCTGCGCGGTGACGGACTTGCCCGAGCCGGACTCTCCGAGCACCGCCAGCGTCTCGCCCGCGTCGACGCTGTAAGAGACCCCGTTGACGGCTCTGGCGACCCCGTCCCGGGTCTTGAACTCAACGTGCAGATCACGCACTTCCAGGAGCACGACTCACCTCAGCTTCGGGTCGAGGGCGTCGCGGACCGCGTCGCCGAGCATGATGAACGCCAGGACGGTGACCGCGAGGGCGCCGGCCGGCCACAGCAGCATGTGCGGGGCGTTGCGGATGTACGGGGAGGCCGCGGAGATGTCGATGCCCCAGCTGACCGTGGGGGGCTTGAGGCCCACAGCCAGGTAGGACAGGGTCGCCTCGAGGGAGATGTAGGTGCCCAGCGCGATGGTGGCCACGACGATGACGGGAGCCACGGCGTTGGGCGCGATGTGGCGGAGCAGCAGGCGGGAGTTGGAGGCGCCCAGGGCTCTCGCGGCCTGCACGTAGTCGTTCTGCTTGGCCGTGATGACCGCGCCCCTCGCGATGCGGGACACCTGGGGCCAGCCCAGCAGCACCATGAAGCCGATGACCGGCCAGACGGTGCCGCCAGTGACCACGGAGAGCAGTGCCAGGCCGCCCAGGAGGACGGGGATGGCGAAGAAGATGTCGGTGATGCGGGACAGGATGGTGTCCCCCAGGCCGCCGAAGAAACCGGCGAGACCGCCGAGGACCGATCCCAGAACCGTGACACCGAGCGTGGCGCAAACGCCGACCGTGACGGACGTACGGGCGCCGTAGACGGTGCGCGTGTAGACGTCGCAGCCCTGACCGTCGTAGCCGAAGGGATGGCCGGGCTGCGAGCCCTGCTGTGCCTTGGCGAGGTCGCACTTCAATGGGTTGCCTGATGCGATCAGGGACGGCCAGAGGGAGATCACGATCAGGAAGAGGATCACCAGGGCGGAGAGGACGAAGACGGGGTTGCGCAACAGGTCGCGGATCGCGTCGGACCCGAGGCTGCGTGCCGCGCCCTGCGGCGCGGCGGATGCCGTCGGCTCAGGCATAGCGGATCCTCGGGTCGAGTACGGCGTACAGGAGATCGACGAGCAGGCTGGCGACCAGGAAGACCAGCACGAGCACGGTCACGAAGCCGACCACCGTCTGGCTGTTCTGGCGCACGATGCCCTGGTAGAGCTGGTAGCCGACGCCGTGAATGTTGAAGATCCGCTCCGTGACGATCGCGCCGCCCATCAGGGCGCCGATGTCGGTGCCGATGAAGGTGACCACCGGGATGAGCGAGTTGCGCAGGAGGTGGCGGGTGACGACCCGCCGTCTCGGCAGGCCCTTCGCCACCGCCGTACGCACGTAGTCGCTGCGGCGGTTCTCAGCGATCGACGTCCGGGTCAGCCGCGTCACGTACGCCAGCGACACCGACGCCAGCACCAGGCCCGGCACGATCAGCTCGCTGAAGGGCGCCTCCGTGGACACGGAGGGCGAGATCCAGCTCCACTCGACACCCAGCAGGAGCTGGAGCACGAGGCCGGTGACGAAGGTCGGGATCGAGATGACGACCAAGGTCAGCAACAGGATCGCGCTGTCCAGCACGCGGCCTTGGCTCAGGCCGGTGAAGAGTCCGAGGCCGAGACCGAGGACGATCTCGAGGAGGACGGCCACGACGGTCAGCCGAATGGTGACCGGGAAGGCGCTGCTCATCAGATCGATGACCTTCTGCCCGTTGAAGGCGGTGCCGAAGTCGCCGGTGACGAGGTGGCCCATGTAGGTCAGGTACTGCTCCAGGACCGGTCGGTCGAGGCCGAATTCCTTCTTCAGCTGGGCGGCGGTGGCGGGGTCGCACGACTTGTCCCCGCACAGCCCCGCGACCGGGTCGCCGAGGACGTTGACCATGAGGAAGATCAGCAGCGTGGCTCCGATGAACACCGGAATCATCTGGAGCAGACGCCGTATCAGATAGTGCCCCACATCGATCAGCCGACCTTGATCTCGTTGTAGACCGGGACGCTGAACGGATCGAGGGCGACATGGGACAACCTGCCGGACCAGCCGGCGCTTCCGTTCTGGTACCAGAGCGGGATGGCTCCCATGTCGTCCCGAAGGACGCCCTCGGCCTGCTGGAAGAGCTGTACGGCCTTCTTCGGGTCGGTCTGCGCGTTGGCCTGGTCGACCAGCTTGTCGAACTTCTTGTGGGACCACTTGCCGTCGTTGGAGGAGGCGTCGGTGTAGTACAGCGGCTGGAGGAAGTCCTGGATGAGCGGGTAGTCCATCTGCCAGCCGGCGCGGAACGGCCCGGTCAGCTTGTCCTGGCCGATGAGGTTGCGGAAGTCGGCGAAGGTGCCGACCGGCGAGCCCACGCACGCCTTGTCGTCGCCGAGGACGTTGTTGATGGAGTTGCAGACCGCGTCCACCCACTCCTTGTGGGAGCCGGTGTCGGCGTTGTATGTGATCTTGAGCTGCCCGCCGGGGATGCCGCCGCCCTCCTGGATGAGCTGCTTGGCCTCGGTGGGGTTGTAGTCGCAGTAGTCGCCGCACAGCCCTTCCTTGTAACCGCCGCTCGCGCCGAGCACGGGGGAGGTCCAGTCGGTGGCGGGGGTACGGGTGTTCTGGAAGATCGTCTTGGTGATCTGCGCCCGGTTGATGGCCATGGACAGGCCCTTGCGGACCTTCGCCGCGCCGGCGGTGTTCCAGTCATTGTCGTAGAACGGGAACGCGAGGGTCTGGATGATGCCGGCCGGGGTGTTGAGGTAGCGGTCACCCAAGTCCTTGCGGACATGGGTGAGTTGCTGCGCCGGAACATCGTCGACGAGGTCGAGATTGCCGGCCTGGAGGTCGGTGTAGGCGGTGTTGTTGTCCGTGTAGACCTTCAGGTCCACGCCGCCGTTCTCAGCCTTGTCGGCACCCGGGTAGCCGTCCCACTTGCGCAGCTGCATCTGCGCACCCTTGGTGTACGACTCGATGGTGTACGGCCCGTCGCCCACCGGCTTGGCGAGCCAGGCGGCGTGGTCGGTGAAGAACGCCTTGGGCAGCGGCGCGAACGCGACGTAGCCAAGGGTGTCGGGGAACGTGGAGAACTTCTGGGTGAGCCGGATGGTGAAGGTCTGGTCGTTGACGACCTTCAGCCCGGACAGGGAGTCGGCGGTCTGCTTGCCGGTGTCCGGATGGACCTTGTCGTAGCCCTCGATGTAGCCGAAGAAGTACGCGTTCTTCTGGTTGCTCTTCAGGCTCGCCCCGTAGTTCCAGGCGTCCACGAAGGAGTGCGCGGTGATGGGCTCACCGTTGCTGAACTTCCAGCCCTTCTTGAGCTTGACGGTGAAGGTGCGGGAGTCCGTGGTGGTGATGCTCCGGGCGACCGCGTTCTCGGCTTTGCCGGTCTTCGGGTCGTACTCCTTGAGGCCACGGAAGATCATGCCGAGGACCTTGCCGCCCTCCACCTCGTTGGTGTTGGCGGGCTCCAGCGGGTTCTGCGGGTCACCCCAGACCGCACTGAGCACGGCCGCGCCGCCGTCGCCGCCGCCGGACCCGCTGCAACCGGTGAGAGTGAGGGCCACGGCGGTGGTGAGGGCGGGCCAGATGGCATACGTGTGTACTCGCATGAGTCTCTCCTTGGGGGCCGGCCCGCGACTTTGAACCGGATTTCAGGTAGGACAAGGTAGTTTCGGCACTCAACACCCGTCATCACATGTCCATGCGATATGTTCCGGGCCGGTACACACGTACTTTCGTGAGCGTGCCGTTGAACGCTGCTCAGAACGACGCCGATCGGCGCTTCTCGACGAGGGTCTCCGTGCGGTTCGGTGTCGCCGCGGCCGTGGCTGCGGTGGCATGGCTGCTGGTGTACCTGGTGTTCGTCCGTGCGGCCACGGGCCAGCTGTGGGAGAACGCCGTGTGGGCCGGGCGGGCCCAGGACGAGTCGCCGGCCGCGATGCACCGGGCCGACCGGGTGCTGGACCACATCACGGTGATGTCCCTGGGCGGCGCCGTGGCCGTGCTGGTGCTGATCGGGGCGGTGCGCCGGTGCTACGCGGTGACGATGGCCGCAGCGGGTGTCGTAGGCGGATCACTCATGCTGAGCGAGGTGCTCAAGCGCTTTGTGCTGCGGCGCCCGGACCTGGTGGGAGCGCCTCCCCGGCTACTGGACAACAGTTTCCCGAGCGGGCACACGGCGATTGCGACGAGCGTGGTCGTTGGGCTGGCCCTGGTCGTGCCCTACCGGTTGCGGGCCGCCGCCGTGGGTGCGTGCGCCGTGTGGGCGGCCCTCGTCGGCGCGTACACGGTGGCCGCCGGATGGCACCGCCCCAGCGACGTGATCGGCGGCGACCTGGTGGTCCTGACCGTCGCCTGCGGCTTCGTCTCCGTGTTGGCCCGCATCGGCAAAGTGCGCGCAGTCTCGGGGCGCCGCCGTCGGGTCGGGAGCCTGCTGGTGATCGGTCCCCTGCTGTTCGTCGCACTCACCGGGCTGGGCACCGGCGGGATCCTCCTCGCGGGCGCCGTCTGCGGAGTGGCACCGGCGTGGTCCGCACCAGGTGTCGCGTACACGGCGGGACACGCACTCGCGGCGGGTGCCGGGGCGGGCACCTCGCTGGTGTGGCTCGGGCTGCTGCGGCGTTGCGTCACGGACGACACGGTGGGCTCACACCGAGGTGCGGGCCCACGCCGTTCACTAAGACTGCTGGGGCAGGGCGTTCAGAAGGTGAGGCTCCAGCGGTTCAGGTAGCCGCCCTCGCTCAACGGGATGCCGGGGGCGGCCGGGGTGTAGTCGGTGACGCGGAGCTTCCAGATGCCGTTGGCGGGGAGGGCGGAGGAATCCACGGTGAAGCTGTCGTGCAGTTCCGTGCCGGTGTCCCACGTGAAGTCCTTCACCATCAGCACGGTGCCGTCCGGGGCGATCAACTGGACGACCTGGGCACCGATGAAGGTGTGGACCAGGTCCACGGAAACCTTGAGGTCGGCGGGCGCGTCGCCGGTGCGGCCGGTCACCGTCAGGGGTGTCTCGACGCTCTTCCAGGGGGCGTAGTCGTGGCGGTCGGGGTCGACGAAGAAGTCGCCGCCGGAGGCGATGACGGACCAGTCGAAGAAGTAACGGCGCTTCTCGGCGGCCGAGTTCGTGAAGGTGATGGTGGTCGGGAAGGTGCCCGCGGTGGTGGGGGTACCGGAGATCAGGCCGGTGCGGGTGTCGATGGCGAGCCCGGCGGGCAGGCCGTCGGCCGCGTAGGTGACGGCGCCGGGGCGGGTGGAGACGGCGGCGACGGTGCGGGCGACCGGCTGACCGACGGCCGCGTCACGGGTGGACAGGGACGTGATCGCGATGTGGTTGACGTAGCGGGGGCCTACGTTGACAGCGGCCCAGGCGTTCGCGACGGACTCGTAGGCGTCGCTGGCGGTACCGAACAGGTCGGACGCGGCCTGGAGGGTGGCGGTGCGTGCTCCGGCGTAGTCGGTGGTGCTGGTCATGTAGTGCGTCAGGGCGCGGTACCAGACGTTGGTGGCGTTGCGCAGTCCGATGCCGGCGACCGGGAGACCGTCGTAGGTGGGGCTGTCGTAGGCGACACCGTTGATGGTCTTGCTGCCGCTGCCTTCGGAGATCAGGTAGAAGAAGTGGTTGGCGACCCCGGCTCCGAAGTGCGCATCGAGGAGATGGGTTCCGGCGGTCCAGTAATCCTGTGAAGTGCCCTTTTCCGAGGCGTCCTTGGACGGCCGGTCCATATAGCGCAGGGGCTTGCCGGTGCCGCGGACATCGGCGAGCTCGCCGATGGTGTAGTCGGGGACGTCCTTGGGGTTGTTCGCGAAGAACTCGACGGCGGTGCCCAGGATGTCGCTGGTGGCCTCGTTGAGGGCGCCGGACTCGCCGGTCTCCAGCAGGCCGGCGGTGGCGGCGGTGACGCCGTGGGTCATCTCGTGTGCGGCGATGTCGAGTTCGGTGAGCGGGTGCCGGTTGTCCAGGCCGTCGCCGTAGGTCATGCAGAAGCAGCTGTCGAGCCAGTAGGCGTTGGCCAGGCCCGAGACGTGCACGTTGGAGACGGCACCCACGCCGTCGTCGGCTATGCCATTGCGGCCGAACACGTCGTGGTAGAAGTTCCAGGTGGTACGGGACCCGTAGGCGGCGTCGACGGCCGCTGTCGCCCGGTCGTCGGCGGTGCCGTCGCCCCAGACGTCGTCGGCGTCGGTGTACAGGACGCCGAGGCCCCCGTTGGTGACGTCACGGACGCTGTTGCCGCCACGCTGGGTGTCGACCAACTGGTAGGTGCCCCCCACCCGTTGGGTGCCGAGCTGGACGGTGCCGCTGTACTGGCTGTTGCCGACGCCCGCGGTCACCTCGTCCCAGGCGGCGAGCCGGTTGCCGGTGGCAGCGTCGAGGACGACGTGCAGGCGGCTGGGCGTGCCGTCCTGTCGCACTCCGGTGATGACGTGGTCGAAGGCCAGGCGCGGAGTGCCGGAACCGGCCCAGACGATGCGGCGCGCGGTTCCGTCGGCGGCGGCGTGCTCAACGTGCTCCTTCCTGGCCTCGGCCAGCGCCCCGTTCCTTGCGCGTTTGGCCGTCACACCGTCGTCGACGGCGGGGACGGACAGCGGGGTATGCAGGGAGTCGTCGAGGCTGCGGCCGTGCGGGCCGTCGTGCACGATCAGGTCGCCGCCGCCCTCGACGGGCAATCCCTGGTAGGTCCGCGTGTAGCGGGTATGGACCGTGCCGTCGGCATCCTTCAGGACGTCTTTCGCCACCAGGTTCTCGTGGCTTCCGGCGTGCAGTGCCTTTCTGACGGCGGCGCGGTCGGCGGCGGCCCGGTCGAGCAGCGACGTGCGCTCGGCGGGGCTGAGGGGCACGGCTTTGGCACCCACCCTGGCCTTGGTTGCGACCAGCGGGGGCGCCGGAGTGTGGGCGGTGTCGGGGGCGGCGGTGGCGGGCGGGGTGGTCAGGGCGAGGGTGCCCAGGGCCACGGCGAGGGAGACGGCGAGCGCGCCCACGGGTCTGAGGGACGATGTGGGCCGGTCCGCACGCGGAACACGTGCGGCGAGCTTGAAGCGGGACATGGCTCTCCTGGCTCGGAGGGGCAGGCGACACAGGTGCCACGTCGATGGGGCTGCCTGTGGAGCTGAGAGGCGAATGCGACAGCTGTACGAAACAGCGCAGGCGACGGGATCGTTACAGGTAACACGCCTGCTGTCAGCACTTCGGTGATCACTGTTCGAAATCCGGCCACCTCGTGCTCCTGCACACCGGGACCGGCGCCCCCCTCGACGGGCGCCTTTACGCCGTGGCAACATCGGGCCACTTCAGAACTTTGGCAATTTCCCGCTGCTGTTTGTGTGTCGCACCAGCAGAAACATGTGCGCTGGGCATCGCCCCCGGACGGTCGCATTCCGCCATGTACCGGGCAGGGACATGTGTAGACGAGTGTTCTGCGGTTAGTTTGACCTCATTGACGGCAACAGCCCGAGGACCAACATGCAGGTGCACCTGAACCCCCCGCTCGAACCCGGTAGTGCGCCCGAGCTCGCCGTCGCCATCGTGGCGGCAGCGGCCGACATCAGTGATGCGGCTCTGGACTACAGCCCGGAGAGCATCGATGTCGTGGAGGACATCGTCGACGGCTTCCGGGCCGAGGGTGTGAGCAGCGAGGAGATGGCCGAATCGCTCGTCGCCTTCGGCTGCTACCTCGGCGAGATCGTGACGCGCCACATCGGAGGCACCTGGCGGTCCGCCTCGGCCGCCCACCCCACATCCGCCCCTTTCATCGTGGTGTTGCCCGACGCCCGGGAGTGCCATCCCATCGACTGGGTCTTCAGCCGTCTGGAGTCCGGGGCCGCCGTCAGCATCCGTGATCTGTACGGGACAGCAGTGGCCGATAGTGCGGACAGCGGGTTCGCGGAAGCAGAAGCCGAAGCAGAAGCAGGAGAAGAAGGAGCGCACGGGTGAGCGGGTACCGCAGACCATCCGGCCTGGAACGATAGAGGCGACCAGGCACAAGGCAGGCCTACGGAGGGTGGGGGCGGAGGAGACGTGATCAGCTCGCGCGTCGGCACGGCGGAGGAAACCGGCCCGGACGGCACTGGCCCGGGAGGCACCGGCTTGGTCGGCCGGGATCGAGAGTGGAAGCTGGTGTCCTCGTTCCTGACCGGCCTGCCGGAGAACGGCGGCGTGCTCCACCTGAACGGCACGCCCGGTACCGGCAAGTCCGCCGTCCTGCACTCCGCCGCGGCAGAAGCTGTGAGACAGGGCATACGTGTGCTGTCGACGGCGTGGGCGTCCGGCGAGGATGAATTGACGTACGCCGCGCTGCAAGGCCTCCTGCTCCCCGCTCTGGCGCGTATCGACGACCTGCCGGACCGTGAACGTGTCGTCTTGCGCGCCGCGTTCACCGGCGGCGGCGCCGTGCCTAGCGCCGTGGAGCTGGCCGCGGCAGGGCTGCGGCTGCTGGCCACGCTGTCGGAGCCGGTGCTGCTGTGCGTGGACGACCTCGACCGGCTCGACGCCGCGAGCCGCAATGCCCTGCTCGCTCTGGCGAGGCTCTGCGGCTCGACGTCGGCGGGGGCAGAAACCGGGTCAGGGTCGGTGGGCATGATCGTCGCCGAGCGCGGCGATGGCGGCTCAGCGTCGCATGCGCATGGCCTCTCCGTGACACTCGGATCATTGCCCGACCCGCACGCCCGCGCGCTCATCGCCCGTACCGGACGGGTCATCGGGTACAGCGAGGAGCAGCTCGTCCTCGCCGTGGCGCGCGGCAATCCGCTAGCCCTCACGGAGCTTTCCCTGGGCGATGGTCCGCTCGGGGACGCGGCCGGGTTCGGCATGCTGCCCGCTACCCCGCGCCTGGCCGAGGCGTACGCGTACGACTGGGCGGTCTTGTCGGCGTCCGCCCGTGACGTGCTGCTCACCGCCGCGCTGAGTATCTCGCCGGGCACATGGGACATTCTGCGCGCGAGCAGCTCCCTGCTCGGCGACGACGACGGCGCGGCCCGCGCCGGTCTCGCGGAGCTCGTGGCCCGGAGACTGATCGTCGACGAAAGCGTTGAGGAGGTCGAGGAAGGTGTCGGCGGCGACGCCCCTCGGATTCGCTTCCATGAGCCGCTCATGCGCTCGGCCGTGCTGCGGCTGGCGTCAACCTCACGGCGCATGGCCGTGCACTCCGCGCTCGGGCGGAGCCTCAACAGTCCTGCCCACGCCGCCTGGCACACGGCCCAGTGCATGGCGGGTCCCGACGATGAACTTGCGCAGCGGCTGGAGGGGTTGGTGGGCGGTTCGGGTTCGATCACCGGGGTGCTGGTGGTGCTCGCCGCGCTGGAGAGTGCGGCGCGGCTCTCCCCCGATCGGGAAAGCCGGGCGGTACGACTGCTGCGGGCCGCCGAGCTGGCTGGTGACCACGGTCTGGTGGACCAGGCGCTGCGGCTCGTGTGCCAGATCGACCCGACCGAGTTGGGGACGTTCGGGCGCGCCCTGCTGCTGCGGGTGCACGATCTGCTGCCGGGCAGCAGCACGGCCGGCCGAGAGCGGATCGCCGAGCTGTGCGACGCGGCGCGCACGGTCGCCGCGCAGGATCCCGTGCTCTCCCGGAAACTGCTGCTCGCGGCGGCCCGCAGATGCCGGTGGCAGCAGGTCGGGGAGAGGGAGCGCGACCTGGTCCTGCGCACGGCGAAGGAGCTGGAAGCCGGGCCACGGGACGGGTGGTATCTCGTTCTGCTGTCACTGATCGACCCCCTGCGAGTGCCCCGGCCGCCGGTCCCGCAGCCCATTCCCCTGCCCTCCGAGGTCGAGGGGCGGAGCCTGTTCAGTCAGGTGACCACCCTCACCATCGACCTCGAGCAGGCGGAGCCGCTCCTTGAGGAGGTGGAGGACGCCTTCCGTGCCTCCGGCCGGTACGGGCAGCTGTCGCTGATGCTCGTACCGCGGACGATGTGCCAGATCTGGCTCGGCACCCAGTGGGACAAGGCCCTGGTGCTGGCCGAGGAGAGCCGGGTGATCGCCGAGCGGACGGGGCAGCAGGACTGGGCGGCGCGGGCCACCGGGATGCTGGCCATCGTCGCGGCCCTTCGCGGGGAGCACGACAGGGCGTCGGAATGCGCCGCCGAGGTCGAGGAATCCTCCCTGCGTCTCGGCCAGAGCCGGCAGCTCAGCCTGGCGGTCCTGGCTCGCGCGGTCACCGCGTCCGGCACGGGCCGCTACGCCGAGGCCTATGTCCGGCTGCGCTCTCTTTTCGCGGACCCGACGACGCCGTACGCCTTCGAGCAGTTCTGGGGGCTCGCCTTCCTCGCGGAGGCGGCGCTGCCCGCCGGGGAGCAGGCCGATGCCAGGACCGTCGTCGACCATGTCGCGGCGCTGACGCGGGCGGGGTGTTCACCTCTGCTGGAGCGGATCGTGGCCTACGCGGACGCGGTACTCGCCCCGGACGACGAGTCGGAGGAGCGCTACCGTCGGGTGCTGCGGCCCGGGATCGAGAGGTGGCCGCTGCTGCACGGCATGACCCAGTTCGGCTACGGAGCCTGGCTCAGGCGTCGGCGGCGCGTCACCGAGTCCCGTACGCCGTTGTCCACGGCCGAGTCGGTCTTCCGGACCCTGGGCGCCCCTGCGCGCGCCGAACAGGCCGCCTCTGAGCTGCGGGCGACAGGCTGGGCGACGGAGGAACGGCACGCCGAGGACGACTCGAACGACATCCCACGCCTGCTGTCGCCGCAGCAGCTCACCATCGCCCGCCTGGCCGCCCGCGGCCTGTCCAACCGGGCCATCGGGGAACAGCTGCGCCTGTCACCGCGTACGGTCGCCTCGCACCTGTACCAGATCTTCCCGAAGCTGGGCGTCTCCTCCCGGGCGCAGCTGGCCGCGCGGTTCGGGGCCGACTGACGCGGCGGGACTCAGGGAGCGGGCGGGTCCGTCAGCTCCCTCAGTGTCTCGGCCAGTTGTGCCCGGGACGTCACGCCCAGTTGGGGGAAGATGCGGTAGAGGTACGCGCCGATGGTTCGTGGTGCGAGGCCGAGTTGTTCGCCGATCTCGCGGTTGGACAGGCCGCGGGCGGCGAGCTCGGCGATCCGCAGTTCGCGGGCGGCGAGCAGGTCGCGCGCCGTGGCGGGCCGGGACGCGCCCAGGGCGGCGCTGTCCGCCCGTTCTCCGGAAGCCCGTAGCTCTTCGGCGATCCGCGGGGCGCGGGCCTCGGACCCCAGCATGGTGAAGGCGGCAGCCGCCTGGCGCAGTGTGGCCTGGGAGTCGGCGAACTGCCGCCGCAGTCGCAGCCACTTGCCCTCGGCCAGACGCAGCGGCGCCTCCAGGTAGGGCCAGCGGGTCAGGTCTTCACCGAAGGCCCGTTTGAACATTTCCTGGGCGTCGTGCTCGTCCGCGAGAACGGCCCGCGCCACCGTGAACCGGAGGGCAACGACTGCGGGACACTGCGCGCCCAGCTCCGTCTCCAGCCGGTCGAGCATCGCGAGCGCTTCCGGGGAGCCTTGTTCGGCTTTGGCGGCTTCGGCGAAGGCCACCAGGGCGAACAGGGCGAGCGAGCGCGTGCGCGGGGCCCTGAGCAGCGACGACAAGGCGGGAAAGGCCGACGCGTAGTCGCCGCCCTCGACCAGGGCCCAGGCGGTGCAGACGGCGAGGACCGTGTCGATCGCCGGCATCGAGCGCCTGGCCGCCGCCAGATCCCTGGCACTGCGCGGGCGAGCCGCAGTGCCGGTGCGCAGAGCTCGTACGACATCCAGCAGAAGGCGGGCGGCCGCCGCGTGGTGGTCCTGGCGGTACGCGCTGTCGGCCAGCTTCACGCACCGCCGGAAGGCGTGCTCAGCCTGGGCCCAGCTGCCCATGCCCAGATGCGCCAGTCCCTGCCTCAGCAGTGCCCACGGCAGTTGGTCCGGCCGGGCGTGGAAGCGGCGGCGCTCCGCCTGCCGGAACAGGTCCATGGCCCGGACGGGGTCACCGGCCAGCATCGCGGCCTGCCCGAGGCGCTCGATGTCGCGCACGGGCAGGTCGGTCAGGTGCCGGTCGACGGGCATGCCCGCGAGGACGGTGCCGGCCCGGTCCAGCGGGCGGACCATAGCCATGGAGTGCAGCCACCGGGAGTCGTCCGCACGCTCCGGCATAGCGTCGAGGAAGGCCAGCAGCGCCTCGGATCGTTCGTCGTCGCCCACGAGAACGGGCGCGGTGATCCGGGCCAGCTCCAGGGCGTTCTCCTGCTCATCGGCGCCGACGGGGGTGGGCCAGCAGGCCGGGTCGGTGGGATTCGGGACGGCGGAGCCGGGACCGTCAAGGACGCGACGGGCAGGGGCCGTCCGGCGAGCCGGGGCGGCCCCTGCTTCGGGTGTCCCCCTGCGGACGCTCACCGACGCGGTCGGCTGCCGTCCGTCAGCGTGCTCAATGGAGATCAGGACGCGGGCACACAACGTGCCCAAGGGGCCCAGCGGGTGGCGCAGGGCGCGGTGCGCCATCGTGCGGGTCATGCGCTCCAGCCCGAGGAGTTGGGCGAGCTGGGCGGCTCGCAGAGCGCAGCGTCCCTGGTCGGCGGGGCTCCGGTGAAGGTCGGCTGCGCGCCGCAGCAGCCGTACGGCCATCGCTGGCTCACACTGTTCCAGCGTGTCGCCGTGCAGCGCCTCCAGCCGAGCAGCCAGCTCCGGGTCGTGTCCCTCCGCCGCCTGGGACCGGTGCCACAGCATCCGTACCGAGCCGGCCGGCAGGACGGCCGCCAACGCCGCGTGCGCGGCCCGGCACCTGCGCGCGACGGTGCCATGGATGACCGCCCCCGCCATCGCCGGGTGACCGAAGCGCGTCCGCCTGCCGTCGAACACCACGAGGCCCGCGCGCTCCGCGGGATCCAGTACCGCAAAGTCCAATTCCGCGCCGGCGAGCAGGGACGCGGCCGACAGGAGCAGCGGCAGGTCGGCCTCCGGGTGCAGGGCCGCGACCAGCAGCAGGTCCCGGGTCCCGGGGGGCAGTCCCGCTACGCCCGGCGCCATGGCGGCGGCCAGCCGGTCGGAGGAGCCGGGCATGCTCGGCCGTGCGTCCTCGGACGGGACGGGTAGTTCTAGCAATGCCAGGGGGTTGCCGGCCGCGGTCGCCAGAAGTTCGCGCGCGGTCTCCGCGGCGAGATCAGGACGTCGCGAGGCCAGGAGCCGGGCGGACTCGGCAGGCGACAGCGGGCTGAGCGGCAGGGTGGGAAGGCCGGTCGCAAGGTGGGGCGGTGTGCTGTCCTGGGCCGCCGTGTGGGGCGGTGTGGTGTGTGGACGGGTGGTCAACAGCAGGGCCAGCGGATGCCCCTGGGCCCTTCGGGCGACAAAGGTGAGCACGCGTCTACTGGGTTCGTCCAGCGCGTCCCAGTCGTCCACGGCGACCAGGAGGGGTTGTCCGGCCTGGGAGACTGCTGCCAACACCTCAAGAACAGTGAAGGCCAGCCAGGAGTCTCCGCCGCCTGGCGCGGGGGCGCCGTCGACCAGCACGCGGAACAGCGCGTCGAGGTACGCCGCATCGAGGTCCACGGCGTCGCACACATCGTCGTCGGTCCAGGGCAGGGCGGTGGGGCTCGCCTCATCGGTCGGGTCAGTCGGGCTCACCAGGTCGACGGTCGGGTGCGCTGAGCCTGACCAATTCGCCAGCACCGGCCAGATGATCTGGAGCAGGCCGGACAGTTCGGGCGGATCACTGCCGCGGATGCCGGTACACCGTAGGACACGCATGCCATCGACCCTTGCCGCCTGAACGGCGGCTTCCAGCAGTGCCGACTTGCCCGCGCCGGCCTGCCCGGACACCACCAGGGCCGCTCCCCGAGCGGTCGCCCGGAGCAGAAAGTCCCGCAGCGCCCGCAGTTCGGCGCCCCGGCCGACGAAGCCCGGGTCCCCCGGCCGTGCCTGATGCAGGAAAGGGGCCAGCAACGAGGTGGGCTGCGCCTCCTCCACTGCGGCAAGGGAGGCGAACCTGCCGTGCCCGTTCATCGGTTCCCCCTGCTGCGGTGCACGCACTCCTGTCCTTCAGCAAGAGCGCTCTCCTCCTGCATGCTCCCACCCCCCGGGAGGGAAAGGCGAGCAGCCAGGGGTTCACCGCCAGGCATCAGGGGTGAACCTTTCTGCGCCGCGTCAACGTGTTCCCTGTACGGCTTTGATCCACTTCCGAACAGCGGGAACACAGACATGGAAGGACGGCTGGGCATGGGGACCCTGAAGACTCGAATCACCACCCTGGCGGTGGCGGGAGCGTCGGCCGCGGCCATCACGCTCGCCACCGGCGGTTCGGCGTCGGCGGACGCCTGGATCGGCTCCGGATCCGGCAACTGCGGCAGTCAGTACGCCCTGTGCATCTGGGACCAGGGCAACTACCAGGGAAGCGGTATCGGCGTTCCCTGGGCCGACGTCTGGAAGCTCAACGACATCCCCAGGTACTACGGTTTCCTGGGAACCAACATCTCCTCCATCATCAACAAGACCGGCACCACGTTCTGCGGCGCCGAGTACCGCTACGGGGCCGGCAGCACCTTCAAGATCCAGGCCTGGGGGTGGTACAGCGGACTCGGGTCCACGTGGGACAACCGGATCGAGTCCATTCAGACGTGGCCCTGTGACGCCGGGGGCTGACACGGCGTGCCGATGGGCCGGGCAAGGCAGAAGCCCGGTGAACCGGGCGCGAACCGCGGCGGGTTCGCACGGTTGCGCGCCACGGTGGCCCAGTGGTGCAAAGTGACGGTCCGGCATCGTCGGCCGACTGCCGTGCCATGTGACCGCTTGCCCGTTGCCTGATACGTGTGAAGTCCAGGGTCGCAGGTGCTGAGGCTCTTTCGGACAGGTGCCCGTTCGCCGCCTCGCAGCGACCATGTCGACGACACTTGCACAACCGGGCCTCTTCAGCACCTGCCGCGCGGACGATCACCACACAGCGGTCGGACCACGCGCACACCAGGAGGGGCCGGCCCGGGCGTCGGAGTGTGGTTTATGTCCGTGAACTCCTTCGCGCCGGCGTTCCTCGCCGCGACGGCCGAGCAGGGCTGCGGCCTCTGAGGGGGCCTGTGTCCGGCCGAGGTCATCGCGTGCCATGGAGGGCACTCAGGCCCACGTATGCTCCTGCGCATGAGTTCCGAGCAGCCTGTCCGTAAGCGTGACGGCGCCGCGACACGCGAGGCGATTCTGGCCTCGGCCGTCACCGAGTTCACCGAGCACGGGTACGCCCGGGCCGGAGTAAGGCAGATCGCCGAACGCGCGGGTGTCACGGCGATGATGATCAACCGGTACTTCGGCTCGAAGGAACGGCTGTTCGCCGAGGTCGTCGACCGTGTCTTCGGGCCACCGACCATCGCCGGCGACCGACTGTCCGGTCTGGCGGACTCTGTCGCCCGCACGCTCGCCGAGCGCACAGCGCCAAACGCCGAACGGCTCGACCCGTTCCTGCTGTTGCTGCGGTCGGCATCGGATCCGGAGGCGGCGGACATCATGAGACGGGGCATCGAGACGCATGTGGGCTCCCGGCTCGCCGGCCTGCTCGAGGGCCCCGACGCGGAGGTCCGTGCACAGTTGGGACTCGCGTTGCTCGCCGGTACGTGGCTGCTGCGCAGCATCGTCGGCACCACCGCGCTGGCCACGGCCGACAACGACCGACTCGCGGGCCTGATCGCCGACATGCTTCGCCCCGTGACCGAGGAACCCGGTACCGCACACCGCTCCGTCGGTGGTCCGGAGGGTGTCGACGCATAGTCGGCGACCGTTCGCAGCCGTGGCGCTCAGCACGGCGGAGCGGATGAGCCGGCGGTCCACTACGGACGGCTTCCCCGCCCCCCGGTGATGAGCGAGGTGAGCTTGGAGAAACTGGGGGCCACGACCCTGGGGACGACCTTGCAGTCGAGGAGCAGGACGCCCTTGGCTCCCTCGTCCAGCCAGGCGCGGACCACCGCAAGGTCGGCCGCCGAGCGCACGGTGGCACTGCGGGCGCCGAGCGCTCGTGCCGTGGCGGCAAAGTCGGTGTCGCCGAAAAGCATGGACGCGGGATCGGCACCGCGGTCGCCGAACAGGACGACTTCCATGCCGTAGCCGCCGTCGTCGTAGATCACCACGAGGGCCGAGCGGCCGGTGCGGATCAGGGTCTCGAGTTCGGGCAGGCCCATGAGCGCTCCGCCGTCGCCGAGAGCGACCACGGTCGTCCGGTCGGGCCGGCCGACGGCTGCGCCGACCGCGCCCGCGAAGCCGAGGCCGATGCTCTGAAAGGCGGCTCCGGTGAAGACGTAAGCGGCCGGGTCGGGGGCCGTCCAGTACATGGCGGGCCAGCCCACGAAGTGGCCACCGTCCGTGACGAGGGTGCGTGCCTCGGGCAGCAGGCCCGCGACGCAGCGAGTCAGTGCGCGTGGATCGATCCGGTCGTGCTGGTGTGCCGCCTCGAAGGGCTCATAGTCCCAACCCAGTTGTGCTGTCAGGTCGTTGACGTCCTCGCGCCAGGTCGACCGGGGCAGGTCTGCTGCCTGGACACCGTCGAGGAGGGCCGTGGCCGCCTCGGTGGCGTCGCCGGTGAGGAGGATGTCGACGCGGTCGGTGGTGGGGGCGGCGGCGGTGTCCACCTGGACGAGTACGGCATCGGGGGCGAGGAGCCGACCGCCGGCGAGGGTCCACTGGTCGAGGCTCGCTCCGAAGGCGAGCACGACGTCCGCCTCGGCAATCAGTTCGGCAGCACGGGGCGAGGCAAATCCGCCGCACACGCCCAGTGACCAGGGGTTGCCAGCGAACAGGCCGCTTGCCATGGCGCTGGTCGTAGAAAGAGCGCCGAGCCGGTCCCCGAGTTCGGTGAGGATCTTGGCCGCGCCTGAGCGCCAGGCGCCCAAACCACCCAGGATCAGGGGCCTTTGGGCGCCGGCCAACGCCTTCAGGGCCGCTTGCGTCCCGGCGGAGTCCGCGGCTATGCGATGCAGTCGCTGCGAGTAGCGGTCGATCGGCGCCTGCTCGGTGACCTGGGCCGTGATCAGATCCTGTGGCAGGCACAGGGCCACCGGGCGCTGTTCGCCGCGGGCCAGCCGCAGGGCCCTCAGGGTGTCGGTGCGCGCGGTGGTGAGGTCGGTCAGGCGGACGACGGGTACGCCGAGGGAGTCAAGGAACGTGTCCTGGTCGATGTCGATCCGGCGAGGACCTGTTGTGGGCACGTCGCCGCACAGCAGCAGGACACCGCTGCGGTGCTTGACCGCGTCGGCCAGGCCGGTGGCGGTGTTCGTCAGCCCCGGGCCCGCGCCCGTGGTGCACACGGCGACCTCGCCGGTGGTCCGGTAGTAGGCGTCCGCCATGGTGAGCGCCCCACCCTCATGGCGGGCGGAGAGGTAGGAAACGCCGCGTCGGGTGAGCCCGGCGACGGCGAGGACGTTCCCGTTGGCGACGACGCCGAAGGCGTGCCGTACGCCGTCGTCGGCCAGTGTCTGTGCGATCGCGTCGGCAAGGGTTGTCATCGTTCGTCCTCCGTGCCGCGCGTGTACGCGGGACGCGTACGACGGGGATGCGCGGCTGGGTGTTCGGGTGCTCACTCAAAACACGTGTCCGAGTTGGAGAGAAGTTCACTGTCGGGGCTGAACCGCGAGGCCCGGCGGGTGCGTTCCAGAGGTGTGTGTCCTGGCGGGAGAGGGCAGGCCGCGCACCCAGTACTCGTCCCCCCTGCAACTGCCCCGGAGGAACACAGCATGAGCCGCAGCGACGTCCTGGTAGACGCCGACTGGGGCGAGGCCAACCTCGACAACGACAACGTGGCGATCGTCGAGGTCGACGAGGACACGACGGCGTACGAGAAGAACCACATCAAGAACGCGATCCGGATCGACTGGACCAAGGACCTCCAGGACCCGGTCCGCCGCGACTTCATCGACCAGGAGGGCTTCGAGAAGCTCCTGTCGGAGAAGGGCATCGCCAACGACACGACCGTCGTCCTCTACGGCGGCAACAACAACTGGTTCGCGTCCTACGCCTACTGGTACTTCAAGCTCTACGGCCACCAGGACGTCAAGCTCCTCGACGGCGGCCGCAAGAAGTGGGAGCTCGACTCCCGCGACCTGGTCGACGGCGACGTCGTCCCGAACCGCCCGGCCACGCAGTACAAGGCCAAGCCGCAGGACACCTCGATCCGCGCCTTCCGCGACGACGTCGTCAACGCGATCGGCAACCAGAACCTGGTCGACGTGCGCTCGCCCGACGAGTTCTCCGGCAAGCTGCTCGCCCCGGCCCACCTCCCGCAGGAGCAGTCGCAGCGTCCGGGCCACGTCCCGTCCGCGCGCAACATCCCGTGGTCGAAGAACGCCAACGACGACGGCACCTTCAAGTCGGACGACGACCTCAAGGCCCTCTACGCCGAGGAGAACGTGGACCTCGCCAAGGACTCCATCGCGTACTGCCGCATCGGTGAGCGCTCCGCGCTGACCTGGTTCGTGCTGCACGAGCTGCTCGGCGTCGAGAACGTCAAGAACTACGACGGCTCGTGGACCGAGTACGGCTCGCTGGTCGGCGTGCCGATCGAGCTCGGCGCCAACAAGTAGCCTCTGCGGTCGGCTCTGTGCCGGTCGTCTGACACATGTGTGGGTGGCCGGTATTGATCTCTCCCTCCCATGGTTGAACGTGCAAGAGTTTAGAGCCGAGCACGTTTGACGAACGAGTGGTGACGGCGGCTCAGGCTCCCCCGCGACGTCGTCACGCACAGGAGAGGGTGGATCACATGTTCGCCTCCATGACGAGACTCCGTGCCGCGGCCGTCGGCGCGGCCTCGGCCGGCGCGCTGGTCGTCGGCATCGGCGCCGGCACGGCGGTCGCGGCTGGCTGGCCCCCCTTGCAGGAGGGCGCGTACCTCTATCCGGGCACCACCGGGACAGGCACAGCGACCGAGGTCGACCTCCGTGACCTGGGAACCTGCCACACGCTGTCGACCTCGGCGCTGTCCGTTCAGGTCGTCTCGGGCTCCACGTCCCTGGAGCTGTACCCCGGGGCCGACTGCACCGGCGCCGTTGCCTGGCGCAGTGGCTCACTGGCGCAGACCGACCTTCCCTGGCAGGCGTGGAGCTACCGGGTGGTCCCGGCCTGACCGTGCCGCAGGACCCCAGGTCAAGCGGGCCGTTCAGAACTTCGGGCCGGCGCCCTTGGCCAGCGGGGTGATGTCGATGCGGCCCTTCTGGAGGACCTCGCCCAGCTTCCACGCCGTGTTGAGGTGGTGGCGGGAGTCGGGCGGGGTGACCTCCAGCCGAGTGGGGTTCTTCTCCGCCTTGGTCGGTTCGCCGGCGGCCGGCACCTCTCCCCAGTGCAGCCGGGCATAGGCGCTCTGCCCCGGCTTGAGGGTGATCGGCACAGCCCGGCCGCGGTCGCGGACCACCCGCGTGGCCACGTCCTTACCGTGCGAGTTGAGGAGTTGCAGCCCCACGTATCCCTCGGTCCGGACGGTCTTGTGGGTCTTGTTGGTGAGAATCACCGCCGCGTAGCGCTGACCCGCGCCCGAGTCCAGCGCGTGCACACGTACGGACAGCGAGGACGTGTCCGCCCAGCCTGGCCGAGTCGCGGCCTGCGACGGACCCGCGGTGACACCGACCAGCGCCGCCGCTACGACCGCCGAGAGAGCGGCAGGAGTGACGAGGCGGTGGATGCGCCCGTTGAAGAGCATGTTGTGCCCCCTTCCGGATGCCCCGTTTTGGGGCCTTCCGATATGTATGAGGCTTTCTTGCAGCAGGCGGTTCTCGCACCTTCCGCTTCTTTACGTCCCGGGGGACACTCTTGAATCACCCTTGGGTGTCCTGTGACCACTGAGCGGCGAACGCGCGTTGCGCGATCACGGCAGTCACACGTGTGAGTGCTGCGAGGAGGTGCCGAGTGACTTTTGAGCCGGAGCCGGCGAAGTAGTCCGACCCATGGGAATCTCACGAGATCATGGACGACCTCGTGCGGCGGTTTCTCCCACCGCCCTGCGCCGAAGCCGTGATTGCGGGCGCTGGGCAGTGCGTCGGCAGCCCTCCACGAGAAGACCGATCCGCGCGACGAGTTCGACGCCAGCCCCCGTCACCGCCGACGTCATCGCCCACACCGGACTGTATGGGACAACGCGGAATCCGGCTGACAGCCTGCGCGGCACCCGGCAGGATCGAGGAATGCTGATCTCGCCGTATCCCGGCGCCCACCGCAACAACCTCCGCCAAAACCTCGACCGCGTCCGTGTCGCCGCAGAGAACCTGCGCAACAGCCACGACGGGGACTACCTGTTCGAGTATCTCGAGTGGGCCAGCACGTCAGCCCGCCTGCTGCACCACCAAGTCCGCGACGCTGACATCCGCAACCTGGTCTACACCGACGGGTACCGCCGGATCGTCGACGGAAGCAGCTACATGGGCGAGTACACGACGAACGACCAACGCCGCTTCCTCTTCCCCATGATTGACCTCGAGTTGCAGCACCGCGTCGAAGACCTCCAGGCCGCGTGCGACGACCTCTTCAACCACAGTCGCCGGTGGAGCGGCCGCACCGTGCTGGCCGTGGCCGACACCAGCTTCTACATTCAGCATCCGACCAAGCTGGAAGAGACCAACCTGGCCGCGCTGTTGTCCGCCACCGGCAGCACGGTCCAGCTACTGGCACCGATCGTCGTCATCGACGAACTCGACCGCCTCAAGGAAGCCGGGAAGGAGCACGCACGGTGGCGCGCCGGGTACACCTTGGCCGTTCTCGACAAAATCCTCTCCGCAGAAGGCGTAGGCCGTCTCACCACTCCGGACGGCAAGCCCACGAAGACCACGGTGGAGGTCCTGTTCGACGCTCCCAGCCACACCCGCCTCACGGACGTGGACGACGAAATCGTCGACCGTACGCGGGCCATCAAGGACACCGCTGCCGCGCCGGTCACCCTCATCACCTACGACACGGGGCAGGCCCTGCGAGCCCGCACCCGTGGGGTGGCCGTGCTGAAGCTGCGCCACGACCTGTCGGCCGAGGAACCGAACCGGGCGCGCGAGACGAAGCCGGGCACCGGACTGCGGGCACAACGCCGGGCACGCAACGCCCAACAGCAGGACACCTGAACCGAGTCCTGACCGTCAACCGGAGACGACGCCCCCTGCTTCCCTGATACGCCGTCTGATCTCGTCGCCGAAGAACAGAGGCGCAGTCGCGCCTCTGTACGGATGGCTGTGGGTGTAGTTGCCCGTCTCCGGATCGAACTCCAGATACGCGGTCCAGTTGCCTCTCCCGGAACCGGACCGGAACCGCGCTTCCACGGTAAAGCCGTGCGTGGAGTAGCTGATGAGCCTGTAGGCGCTTTCGGCGGCAGACTTCACGATCTCGGCGAACTCGAGCTCCTCCGGTGTCGGCGCCCGACCCAGGGGCGCTTGCTCAGCAGCGACGCCGTCCGTGACGTGCTGCCCCTTGGCGAACTTGAGGAGCAAGAGGGCTGCGACGCCGAGACCGACGAACACCTTCTTCGTGAGCTCGCTCTTTCGCGTCCTTGCGGCGGGAGCGACATCGCCGCTCTCAGGGGTGGGCTCGTCGAGCACGGCGGCCGCCTCTCCGGTCCAGAAGTACGGCCGCCAGAGTAACGGCGAGAAGGCCGCGACCGGGCAGGAGTTCAGCTGTTCCTCAACCCCCCTCATCGCTCACACCGGGCTCTGGGACAACCCGGAGACCTGGCCGCAGCCCGACTGTCAGACCCAACTCCTACGCTGCGCCCATGCACACAGATCAGTGGTCGCTCGTCGTCGCCATAGCCTCCGCTCTCGTCGCCTGTGTCGCGGCGTACCAGGTGAAGTACGCCCGGCAGCAGACCGAGGCAGCACAGAACTCCCTGGCCCTGGCCGAGCGGGTCCAAAAGGAGTCCTCCGAGCCGTACGTGATCGTGACCATCCAGCCGCGGGACCCCTGGTCGCTTGTCTTGGTCGTGGCCATCGAGAACATCGGCCCGACGGTGGCCCGCAACGTGCGGATCAACGTCGTCCCGGAGATTGAGTCCTCCGTCGACGAGGACGCCACCGCGCATCTGCGGGAGGCCCTGGCGCGCCGCATTCCGGTGCTGCCGCCCGGACACAAGCTGGAGTACCTCTTCGACACCAACCAGCGGTGGGAGACGGATCTGCCAATGGCCTACCAGTTCACGGTGCACGCGCACGGCCCCGCAGGCCCGGTGGAGACCATGCAGTACGACGCCGACCTGCATGTCCTGGGCGCGGTTCTCCGGGGGGAACGCCCGACGCAGAAGGTCGAGGACAAGCTCGGGAAAGTGGTGGATCACCTGAAATCGATCAGCAGCAACTACGCCACCGCGAACCGCCAGGCCATCGACGAGACGAACCGCCGGCGTCTTGAAACGCTTCGTCAGAGGCAGCAGGAACATGCCGCTCGGGCGAACGGCGATCCGACAGCTGCGGGCTCCTGAGCTCCTGATCCCACGCCGCCGTACCGCGCCGCGTGTACCTCGGTCTGGGTGCTCGGGGTGATCGTGCCGACGTTGAGGGCCGCGCTGAGCGAGGCAGGCCAGAAAGGCGATGGCCCTACGATCGCGACGGACTCGGCCGCCTGCCGCTCCAGGCCCGCCCAACTGCATCCCTTGGCCTCGGCCATCCCCGGTGCGAAGGCGCGCACCGGAGATGGCCGCGGACCTTGGCGTTGATCCAGGCTCCGAGGTTGTCCTCGCAGATGCGGCCGGAAGGGCTTTCACCTGCTCAGGCGGTGAAGGCGGCCCATGACTCCTCCGTGCGGAAGCCGGCCTGCTCGAAGAGCGGAAGAGCTTCGTCGCTCGAGTGCAGGTATGCCGTGTGCGCCCCGGCGGCCCGGGCGTCCCGAAGAATCGCCTCGACGACCGCCCGGCCGAGCCCTCGCCGCCGGTGATCGGGCAGGGTGCCGATGTTGGCGAGGCCGACGTGCCGTTCGGTGACGATCGCCAGGCCGGCCGCGGCAGGTATGCCATCCGCTTCGGCGATGTATGCCTTGACAAACGCCTGGCCCAGGACGTGCGGGGTGTAGAGACTGCTGATGATCACCGGCGGGGCACCGAACGCCGTGCCGAGGACCGCGGCGAAGGTCTCGTGCTCGTCGTCGCCCAGCGGACGGACGGTCACGGATTCCGGGCCGAACTGCCGCTGATCCCGGCCGACTTCAGGCCCGTCCGCAAGCGAGAGCAGCATGAAAGGCTGCTGAAGCCGAGTGGACAGGCCGCGGCGCGCGGCCAGCGTGGTGATCTCCTCACCGGCCTCACCCCGCAGCCGGATGCTCCAGGGCAGCTGCTGGACATGCGGCTCGGCCTTCTCGCACAGCAGCCTGATCTCCTCGGCGTCCGGGACGTCGGACACGCTCATGATGCCGTTCAGCACGGGAATCATGGAGCCGGTCACGGCCAGGAGGGCGCCGTTGGGGCCGCGCTCGTGCAAGCCGTTCGGCAGGATGTCGGTGAGCTGTTCCGTGGCCGCCTGAAAAGCCTCAGCCGCCTCGCGAACCACATGTCTACTCGTCATACGTGTGAGTATATCTGCCTCGGCCCGCCACCGCGCGTGACACACTTACTAGCTGGTAGGAATCTCGGACAGGGTCATCAACTTGCCCCGCTCGGCACGTACTTGCGTTCCTGTCGACATCAAGACCCCTATAGTCTGCGGCAGGTCCAGAGGTTGCCTCGGGCACACGTTCCGCCGTCCGGAGCAGCCGTCACGGCATCATGTCTCCCGGTTCCTAAGGATCCATGCCTTGCACAAACGAAAAAGAGCCGGCGCGCCCATCGTCATCGCCGCGAGTGTGCTGGCCGCCAGCGGCCTGCTCATGTCGCCGCTCACCGCTTCCGCTGACACCTCACCCGGTTCGCCCGGTTCCTCAAACGGCGCTTCCACGTCCCGGCAGCGGGCGTTCGAGTCCGCCGCAGCCGAGTACCACGTCCCGCCCGGCCTCCTGCTGGCGCTGTCCTACCAGGAGTCGCGCTGGGACTCGCACGGTACGCAGGCCAGTACGGACGGCGGCTATGGAGTCATGCACCTCACCGACGTCACCCCTCGCATGCTGGCAGGCGGCGCCGCGGGGGCTGTGGGCCGCGCCGACCTGAAGTCGCTGGCCTCGGACCCGGCCCTGCACACCCTCCAGAAGGCCGCCGAGCTGACGGGGCTGTCCCCGCGCGAGTTGCGTGCGGACGACGTGGCGAACATCCGGGGCGGTGCCGCGCTGCTCGCCTCGTACGAGAAACAACTGATCGGCGGGACACCCTCGGACGCTTCCCGGTGGTACGGCGCCGTGGCCCGCTACAGCCAGTCCAAGGAGAAGCAAGGAGCGGCGGCCTTCGCCGACCGCGTCTTCGCCACTCTGCGCAGCGGCGCCTCCGTCACGACACGGGACGGCCAACGGGTCCGGCTGGACGCCCACCGGTCCCTCGCCGCGGCGCCTTCGCAGCGTGCCGCGCTGCGTACGGATGCGGCGGCGGCCGGCACGGACACCGAGTGCCCGCCCGCCGTCCGTTGCACCTTCGTCGCCGGATCTCCCGCGGGGAGCCAGGTCTCCGACCGTCCGGCCAACGGCATCAGGATCGACACCATCCTCATCCACGACCTGGAGACCACCTACGACGTCGGTGTGGCAGGGCTGGCCAATCCCACCAACACCGCCTCGACGCACTACGTGATGTCCTCGGACGGCACGGTCACCCAGATGGTGCCCACCAAGAACATCGCCTTCCACGCGGGCAACTACTCGAGCAACCTGCACTCGATCGGCATCGAGCACGAGGGCTTCGCAGTCCAGGGCGCGGCCTGGTACACCGAGGCGCAGTACGAGGCGACGGCTTACCTGGTCCAGTACCTCGCCGCGCGGTTCGGCATCCCGTTGGACCGGCAGCACATCATCGGTCATGACAACGTCGCCGGCCCCAACTCGGCCCTGGTCGCCGGTATGCACTGGGACCCGGGCCCCTCCTGGGACTGGGCGCATTTCATGACCTTGCTGCGCGCTCCGGCGAGCGGCATCGCCGGGGTGCCGCAGCCCGGCGACGTCGTGACGGTCAACCCACCGTTCGCCCAGAACGTGCAGACCGTCCAGGTGTGCCCGTCCGACGACCCGACCGGGCAGACGACGGCCTGCACACAGAGACAGCAGCCTGCCGACTTCGTCTTCCTGCGCACCGCTCCGAATGAGACGGCACCGCTCTTCGGCGACCAGGCGGTCCATGGCACAGCGGCCGGCACCGACCGGATCAACGACTGGGGCAGCACCGCCCAGTCGGGGCAGCAGTTCGTCGTCGCGGACACGCAGGCCGACTGGACCGCGATCTGGTACAGCGGCGCCAAGGTCTGGTTCCACAACCCCGACGGCGCCAACACCAGGATCAGTTACGGCGTGCGGGTCATCCGGCCCGCCGGCACCGCTCCGGTGTCCGTGTACGGTTCGAGCTACCCGGACAAGGCCGAGTACCCGGCCGGCTTGGGCGCCTCCACACAGGCGCCGCTGAACATGTACGCCATCCCGGCGGGCCAGGCGTACGTCGCCACCACCGGACCCACCGCCACCGACGACTACTTCCCTTCCAGCGGGGCGGTCGTGATCGGCGGCAAGCAGATGTACACCATCCAGTTCAACCACCGCGTGGCGCTCGTCTACGCCGGTGATGTCACCGCGACCAAGGCGGTCCGCCACTGGGAGGACTGATGTGGCCGACGGCCGGGCGGGTCAGGCTTGCGCCGTGCGGATCGCCGCGCGGCGAAGTCGGCGCCGTTCGGCCTCGGTTGTCGCCCCCCATATGCCGTGGGCCTCCTGCGCCGCCAGGGCCCACTCGAGGCAGGGCTCGATGACGGCGCAATACCGGCACACATCCTTGGCCTCCTCGATCTGGGCCAGTGCCGGACCGGTGTCACCGATAGGGAAGAAGAGCTCGGGATCCTCACGTCTGCAGGCACTCCTGTCTTGCCAGTGGGTGACTGTCCGCAGTTCACGGTGCATCTGACACTCCCTCAAATTCCTTCGCGGCATGCCGCATCGACCCTCAGGCCGTTCACATGTGTTCAATAGGACAGTCACGGCAGGGTATTCCGCATATATGGAGATACGTTGCTTCGGATGTGCTTCGTCTTCAGTCCGTGGGGCGGCGGAAGGCTCCGTGCCACCAGATCTGAGCGAGTTCGCGAGCGAAGACGGCGTCGCCACTCCCGTCATCGACCGCGATGTGCTGGGCGATCGCCTGGGCTCCGCCCCAGATGATGATCCGGCTGGCGGCGGAAGCGTCGACGTCGTCCGGAGTCGCCCCGGCGGCCTGCTCCGAGCGCAGAATCCGCAGCACGGTTTCGTCGAACCTTTCAAGGTTCGCGGTGTAGAAGTCACCTACGGAGTCGTCGTAGGACGCCGCCTCCCGTACGGCGGTGAGCACCCCCTGGTGATCACGGTGAATCGTGAGCACGTCCTCGAAGAACCGGGCGAGCCGGTCGGCGGCGTCCTCGCGCGCCCTCAGGTCCCACTGCTGGACGAGCGCCAGAAGTGACTGCCGCAACTCGTCGGTGAGCTGTACCAACAGGTCGGTCTTACTGCGGAAGTGCGAGTAGAACGTGGCCCGGGAAACGCCCGCTTCCTCCAGAATCCGCTGGACGCTGATCTCGGTGAACGCCTCACCGGAATCGAGCAGGCGCCCCAGTGTGCGTACCACCTGCGCCCGGGACGCGGCGGAACGTGCGGCGTGATAGCGCGCCTGACGCCGGGTCACAGACCTCATCGGACGCCTTCCACTTCTACGTTCCCGGAGTCGGCGCAGCGGGTTGTGCGCATGGTCTCGACGACCCCGCGGGAGTTCCCGGCCGCCTGGAGCGCAGGCCGGGGACAAGGGCGCAGTGGCCGAGGTAGTTGGTGGAGAGCTGCGTCTCCCAGCCGTGGGCATTGACCTCGCATGTCGGGAGCAGCATCACGCCCGCGTTGGCAACCAGTGCGTCGACCGGTCCGCTCCAGTCGGCGCAGAAGGCGCGTACAGAGGCCAGGTCCGACACATCGAGTGCGACGGCCCGTGAGCCGGGCAGTTCTTCGAGCAGCGGCTGGGCGATGGCGGGGATGCGCGTGGCGATGGTCACCTGCGCGCCCGCACCGTCTCGGCACCGAGTGGTTGTCAGCTTCATACCTGAGCCATGCCTTCAGAAGAGAGGGTTCTCGGCGAGCGACAGGTCCTCGCTGGTCGTCCGCAAGATCGACCATACAAGGTGTTCATACATGTGATGCCGTCGCGGCTCGCCTTGAGGGCGCTTCGACACACCCAAAGCACACGAGAGCCGTCCAGCCGTGGGTGTCGGGCGACGCTCATACGGATAAACTCAGCCCTCAACAGCTCGTCCGACGCGCCGCTTTGAGTGGGCGTCCGCAGACCGGTATGAGTCACATGTCACGCGTGACAGGGCCGGGTTGTCCAGGAGACCGGTCGGCCACCCCCGCACACGCATACGCACACTGCCGCCCCATGCCACGGCTCCGTCGGAAAGGAACCCATGAAGCCTCCTCACACGCCCCGGTCCGCGGGGGACCTACCCAAGAGAGTCCCGGGCAGCGGCAAGTCGGTCAGTTCCGGTTCCGGACCGGTTCCGCACGACTCCTCAGCGTCAGGCACGGCCGAACCCCGGCGCGGTGCTCCCGTACCGCGGCTCTCGCAGATCTCCTCGCTGGGCTCACGGGGAAACACCGGCCGCAGTCCGGACGCGGAACGTGGTTCCGGCGGCGTTCCGGTCGTGGCGCCTCAACCGGCCGCCGGACACAAGAGCAGGCGTGAGGGACTGCGTGGCGCACTGGGAGTCGTGGGGGTCGTGGGGCTGCTCGCTGTGGGCGGTGTCGCGCTGACCCTGGGCCTGGTGCGCGGCGACGACGACAGCTCGCGCGACGATTCGTCAGTGTCTGTGCACTCCGATGATCACGGCTCGGACGTCATCGACGCGCTCGGGGACCAGTCCGGTCCTTCGGCGCATGCCTCGGCCACCAGCTCCGGCAAGAAACAGGACACGGCGGAGATGCCCCGTAAGGCCGCCTCGCCCACGAGCAGCGGGGCGAGCAAGGAGCACGCGAACCCGGATGCCGATTCCCCCGACTCGTCCGGGAAGAAGGCCGACACGGACTCGACCGCTGCTGCCACGACACCCGGGGTGAGCGTGTTCAGCCACGCCTCCAAGCGCTGCATTGATGTCGTGGGCGGCAAAGCCGTGCAGGGTGCGGGGCTGATGATCTGGGACTGCAACAAATCCGCGTCGCAGCACTGGACGTTCACAGGCGGGACCATGCAGACCCTCGGCATGTGCGTCCAGCTCGCGGGAGGGTCCGCCGAGGACGGGACGGACCTGCAACTCGCCTCCTGCGACGGCAGCACGGTCCAGCAGTTCAACCTGAACGTCCGCAGCGACCTGGTCAATCCGCTCGCCGACAAGTGCGCGGATGTGCGGGAAAACCAGACGGCCAACGGGACCAGGTTGCAGTTGTGGTCCTGCTCCGGCGGCGAAAACCAGAAGTGGTCCTCGTCCTGAGGGACTGGCGGCTCCGGTGGGCCGCGGTACGGCCCACCGCAGGGGTGGGTCAGCCGTCGATGCCGACCGGCGTTCCGGTGCCGTCCTGGTATCCCGCGTAACACCGTGACGGGACCGGAGGTGTTCGGATGTCGGGCGGGGAACGGCGCGCCCAGGCTCCAGCCTGTGACGCCACACGGAACGGGCGGTGGTGAGCAGCTCTTCCATTCAGTCCAATGACTTACACATCCGTGTTTTGTGCCTGCCCCACGTGTGGCAATCCGCAGCAAATCGACGGAGGTCCGACGCCGGTCCTTTGAGGAGAGTGAGAGAGGACTCCTCGGCCCTCACGTCAGTGAGGCAAGAAACAGGAAGGCACTCTCATGGCTACGACATGGTTGATCACCGGCGCGTCCCGAGGCTTCGGGCGGGCCCTGGCGGAGGCGGTGCTGGCGGCCGGTGACCAACTGGTCGCCACCGCCCGTCGTCCGGAGCAACTGGCGGAACTCGTCGCCCAGTACGGCGACCGAGTGCGGGCCGTGGCCCTGGACGTCACCGACCCCGCCGCCGCCCAAGCCGCGGTGCAGGCGGGAGTCGATGCCTTCGGCCGGCTGGACGTGGTGGTGAACAACGCCGGCTACGCCAACAGCGCGCCCGTCGAGGAAATGGCGGAGGACGACTTCCGCGGCCAGTTCGAGGCCAACTTCTTCGGGGTCGTCAATGTCACCAGGGCGGCCCTGCCGGTGCTGCGCGGCCAGCGCTCGGGCATGTTCGTGCAGTTCTCCTCGCTCGGCGGCCGCGTGGGCGGCACGCCCGGCATGGGCGCCTACCAGAGCGCGAAGTTCGCCGTGGAGGGCTTCTCGGAGGTCCTGGCCAACGAGGTCGCACCCTTCGGGCTGAAGGTGGTCATCGTCGAGCCGGGTGCCTTCCGCACAGACTGGCAGGGCTCGTCGATGGAACTGCACGCGGTCGGCCCCGATTACGAGGAGACCGTCGGCGCCATGAACAAGTACCGGGCGGAGAACAACGGCTCCCAGCCCGGAGACCCAGTCCGCGCGGCCCAGGTCCTCATCGACGTCGTACGCGACGACGACCCGCCGCGCCGGATCCTGCTCGGCGCCCAGGCCGTGACCATGGCGCTGGAGGCCGGCGACGCCCGCGCCGTGGAGACCCGCAAGTGGGCCGCGGCCAGCGCCGCCGCGGACTTCCCGGCCGGCGAGTAGCAGCCGTCCGCCGGGCCGCGCTCCTCGACCGCCCGGCATCTTCTCACACGTGTCTTTGGCTACGACACATCTGTTTCATCCCACATCTCATTCATCCCGTTCAAAGGAGACCACTCCATGTCTCGCAAGACCTGGCTCATCACCGGCGCCTCCAGTGGCCTGGGCAAGGCCCTGGCCGAACACGTGCTCGCCCACGGCGACCAGGTGGTGGCGACGGCCAGCTCCACCAAGGCCACCACCGAACTCGCGGCGCGCTACCCGGAGACCGCGCTCGCCGTGAAGCTCGATGTCACCGACGCCGAGGACCGGGTGGCGGCCGTGCGTGCCACCGAGGAACGCTTCGGCGGTATTGACATCCTCGTCAACAACGCCGCCATCGACTTCGTCGGCGCCCTGGAGGAGCAGGAGGAGAGCGACTACCGCCGACTCTTCGAGGTCAACTTCTTCGGCGCAGTCGAGCTGACCCGGCAGGTGCTGCCCCAGATGCGTGCCCGCCGGACCGGCACCATCGTCAACATCTCGTCCATGGACGGCTTGGCGAGCCTGCCCGCCAACGGCTTCTACTCCTCCAGCAAGTTCGCGCTGGAGGGCTTCACCGAAGCCCTCTGGCAGGAGATCGAGCCGCTCGGCCTGCGCGCCATGATCATCCAGCCCGGGTCCTTCCGTACCGGCATCGAGAATCGGACGAAGGTGTCCGGCGAGGCCATCGACGACTACGCCGCCACGGCCGGTGCCTTCCGCGCCATGATGGGCAGCCTCACGCCGGAGATGTTCCCCGGGGACCCGGAGCGGGCCGCCGAGGCGATCTTCCAGGCCGTGGGTGCGCCGGAGCCGGCTCACTGGGTCGTGCTGGGCAGCGACGCTCAGCGCCGCATCGGGGTCAAGCTGGAGCAGCTGAGCGCAGAGTTCGAGGCGGGCCGTGAGCTGGCCTTCAGCACGGACTTCCCCGGCGCCGCAGAGAACGCGGTGCTCTGAGTACCCACCGCCTGCTGCTCGTCCAGGGCAATGGGTCCTCGGTGCTGGTGGACGCGGGTACGGGGCCTGTGCAGTCCCCGTACCCGGAGGCAGATGACGGCTGCCGCCGGCCTTGAAACATGCTCCTGAGTTCACCGCGGTCGGCGGGGCTCTGCCCGATGAGTTGGCCAAGGTCGGGATCGCGCCGGAGGGCCTGCACCTGGACCACGTCGGATGGGTGGCCCCCAACGGCGGGAGCCGTTCTTCCCCAACGCCCGTGTGCTGTACGGCGCACCCGACTGGGACGCGCTGATCGCCCGGCGCCGGAGCAAGACCTCTCGCGACTACCGTCATGGAGGCCACCCGCGCCGCGGGCATCCTCGGAGTCGTCGAGGGTGCGGTCGTGGAGATAGCTGCCGGTGTGGTGGCCCATCACACTCCTGGTCACCCGCCGGGCCACTGCACCGTCCAGGTTTCTGATGGCGGTGAGGAGGTGGATCTGCTCGACGACCGTGCAGCATCCGCTCATGCTGGCCGACCGCAGCATCGGCTTCCACGCCGACGCCGACGGCGTGGAAGCCAGGAAGACCCGCGACACCACCCCGCAGCCCGAACCATCAACGATGGTTCGGGCTGCGGGGTGGTGTCGTACGGCGGAATGGTCGTACGAGGGTCAGACGGTGATGGTCTTGTACTCGGTGTAGGTGCCGAGGCCGACCGCGCCGTACTCGCGGCCGATGCCGCTGGCCTTGAAACCGCCGAACGGGCCGTCGAAGGCGACCGAGGCGCCGTTGATGGTGATGGTGCCGGTGCGGACGCGGCGGGCGACGGCGAGAGCGTGCTCCTCGTCGGCAGACCAGACACCGCCGGAGAGCCCGTACTCGGAGTCGTTGGCGATGCGCACGGCGTCATCCTCGTCGTCGTATGCGATGACCACCAGGACCGGGCCGAAGATCTCCTCCTGTGCGATGCGCATGGAGTTGTCGACGTCAGCAAAGACGGTGGGCGTGACGTAGTTGCCCTGCTCCAGGCCCTCGGGGATCTGCGGGCCGCCCGTGACCAGGCGGGCGCCCTCCTCGATGCCGAGCTGGATGTAGTTGCGCACCCGCTCCTGCTGGTCGGGGCGGATCATCGGGCCGATGAAGGTGTCGGGGTCGTTGGGGTCGCCGACCTTCAGCGACTCCACCAGCTCCTTGAGCGCCGCTACGACCTCCTCGTACTTCTCGCGCGGGGCGAGGATGCGGGTCTGGGCGATGCAGGACTCACCGTTGTTGAGCAGGGAACCGAACTTCAGGCCCGCGACCGCCTTCGCGACGTCCGCGTCGGGCAGAATGACAGCGGCAGACTTGCCGCCAAGCTCGAGGCTTACCCGCTTGAGCTGCTCGCCCGCGATCGCGGCGATCCGCCGACCCGCTCGCGTGGATCCGGTGAAGGCGATCTTGTCAACATCCTTGTGCGCAATCAGGTACTCGCTGGTCTCGCGGTCGGCGGGCAGGACGCTGATGACACCCTCGGGCAGGCCGACCTGCTCCAGCAGCTCGGCCAGGAAGCCCATGCTCAAGGAGTTCTCCGGGGACACCTTCAGGACCACGGAGTTGCCGGCCAGCAGAGCCGGAATGATCTTTGACGTAGCCGAGGAGAACGGAGAGTTCCACGGGATCACCGCGGCCACCACGCCAACCGCCTCACGGCGCACCACGCTGCGGGTCGGTGCCGTCGGGTCGGAAGGGTCCAAGGTCTCCTCCCAGCCGAACTCTTCGGCCGCCTTGAGGTAGGCGTTCGCCTGCCGAGTCAGGCCGGGCTGTCCGGCGCGGGTGAACCAGCCGGCTGAGCCGTTCTCCAGCGAGATCAGGTGGGCGATCTTCTCGGCGTTCTCCTCGCGCAGGGCGTTGAACCGGCGCAAGACCGCGATCCGCTCGGCGGGCGGGGTCAGACGCCACTCGCCGGAGTCGAAGGACGCCCGGGCCGCGGCGACCGCGCGGTCGATGTCCGCAGGCTGCGCCTGGGCGACGCGGCCGACCACCGACTGGTCGTGCGGCGAAGCGATGTCGAGCAACTGCGCGTTGCTCGGCTCGACCCAGGAACCTCCGATGAAAAGCCGACCGTAGGTGATCATGTGTTTTCTCTCTTCCGGAACGGATCTCAGGTGCAGTTCGATCGAGCTGCCATCCAACTGCCACTTAAATGTAGCACTTCCATCTTCTAAGTTCGCGTGCGAGTAGCTTTACAGTTCATGAAGTTGCACATGGAAGGTACCTTTCATCCATGAGAGCCGACGCAGCACGCAACCTTGAAGCCGTCCTGACCACCGGGGCGCGGATGCTCGCCGCCGACCCCGGCGCGACCATCGCGAGCATTGCCGCGGAGGCGGGCGTGGACCGGCGCACCGTCTACCGGCGCTTCGCCTGTCGCGAGGACCTGCTCGCGGCGATCCACGAGTCCCGGGTCACGGCCATCGAGGAGGCCATCAGGCATTCCCGGCTGCGTGAGGCGCCGGTCGCGGTGGCACTGCACCGCTACGTCGAGAGCATCATCGCCGTCAACCGCACCTGGCCCGTCGACCCCGCCCGCATGCTCGACGACGACGAGATCCGCCGTCGCCGGGACGCCTGCATCGCCGAAGTGGACCACTTTCTGGAGCGGGCCACCACCGAAGGGCTGCTGCGTGGGAACCAGCCGGAGCGCTGGGCCGGGCCACTGCTCCCCGAGCTGATGCGTCTGGCGGCGCACCAGCAGGCACACCTCAGCCCCGCGCAGGCGGCCGACTTGGTGGTCGACACATTTCTGTACGGATTCGGTGTTCCCACTCATGACCGGCAGAAAGCCACCGAGCCAGGCTCCAGAACACCTGTATCAACAGGTTCACTCGACACATGAGAGATTGTCAGGGTATGGACGGCAATGCCGCTACTGCGTAATTCCGCGCGAACCAGTGGAGCTCCTGCGCGCGTTGACAAGGCACGAGAGGCCGCGCCCTCATCACACCTCACGCCGGTGAAGCATCCGATCGCATACTTGCCACGCGCACGGAAGTCTGCGGAGGCAGACTCCAGCTGGCCACGCCCGCCCGGCTCATTCACACGTATTTGTGACCCCTTCGACGCGAAAGAATTCCCGCGCACACCTACTCTCAGGATGTACACACGTAGGTCGTCCTGTGGTGAAGGGAGTGGGGCGCCGTGAAGTCGCTCATGACGATGGTCGGCCGGGACGGCGAGCGAGCGCGGCTGTCTGCGTTCGTGACGGCCACCGAAGGTCAGGCCCTGGTCCTCAGGGGAGAAACCGGGACGGGCAAAAGCGCACTGCTCGACCTCGTGGCCGGCCTGTCGACGCGGGCCGGCCACGAGGTGATCCGTTCCGCCGGGGTGGAGGCGGAGTCGGGGCTGCCGTTCGCCGGCCTGCACCAGATGCTGCACGCCCTGCTGCCATGGACGGACCGCCTCGACGCGGTGCACCGCACCGTGTTCGGCACGGCCTTCGGGCAGGGCGACGGGCGGCCGCCGTCGGTCATGGCGCTTGGCATCGCGGTCCTGGACCTGCTGGGGCACGCGTCCGCGGCAAGGCCGCTGCTGCTGGTGCTCGACGACGCGCAGTGGCTGGACGCTTCCAGCACCGAGGTGATCGGTTTCGTCGGGCGTCGCCTCACCGGCAGTTCGGTGCGCCTTGTGGTGGGGCTGCGCTGCGAGGTCGCGTCCGGCTGGGACACGTCCGCGCTTCCGGAACTGTCGGTCCCAGCCCTGTCGGACACCGCCGCGCGGGAGCTGCTGGAGCTGCGGCACCCTCAGATGACGGCGCCGGTGCGTCGGCTGGTGCTGGACCAGGCGCGGGGAAATCCGCTGGCCCTGCTCGAACTGCCCGCCCACCTGCACCACGCGGACACCGATGAGCACGGAAGCGCCGAACTGCGGCTGCACGACGCCTCGCTGCCGGTGCCGCTGCGACTTCAGCAGGTCTATGGCGCCCTGATCAGGACCCTCGGTAACCGGGTCCGCGGGGAACTCCTGCGGGGCGCCCTCGACGGTGTCGCGGCGACCTCCGCGCCCGCACCGGGCGCGGGCCGCCGCTATCACATGCGGGACGCCGAGGAGGCGGTGACATCCGGGCTGCTGGTGGTCGATCCGCTCAGTGGTGACTTCGTCTTCCGGCATCCGCTGGTGCGGTCGTCCGTGGTGCAGACGGCGACTCCGAACGAGCGGCGCGCGGCACATACCGTACTCGCCGACGTCCACCGCGACAACGTGGAGCGGCGGGCCACGCATCTGGCGGCGTCGGCCGTCGACCCGGACGAGGCGGTCGCCGCCGCTCTGGAAGCGGCCGCCGAGTCCGCCACCCGGCGCGGCGGCGCGGTCGCCGCCGTGGCCTGGCTGACCCGCGCCGCCGAACTGAGCGAAACCCCCCAAGAACGGTCCCGCAGACTGGGCAGCGCGGCGTACGTCGCCGGACACTCGGGCCGCTTCGATCAGGCGCAGCGGCTGTTACGCTCCGCACAGGCGCCCCGCGCGGGCGAGTCCCCCGCCTCCGTGGTGACCTCGGCCTATGTGGCGCTCTTCGAGGACGGCGACGTACGGCAGACGCACCGCCAGGTGTCGGCGGCGATCGAGAGTCTGCGCGACCGCGGGGTCGGCCAGTCGAACGAGGTGCTCACGCGGCTGGTCGATCTGCTGCTGGCCATCAGCCAGTACGCCGGTGCGCCGGCGCGCTGGGCGGAGACGCGGACACTGCTGTGCACGCTGGGTGAGCTGGCCTCATCACGCTCGCTGGTCTACCAGGACGCGTGGGGTGACGTGGTGCGGCACGGGGCCGGGGTACGGGAGCGTGTGGAGCGTGAGTTCGCCGACCTCGCGAATCTGGAGCCGTGGGATGTGACGCGGCTGGCTGTCGCCGCCTATCACGTGGACACACTCGGTCAATACCGGCCACATTTGCAGCGCAGCGCGGAGCACGAGATCGAGACGGGCTTCGTCCGCAACGGGATGACCACCCAGCATCTGATCATGCTGGACCAGATCGCGGTGGGTGAGTGGGACGAGGCGGAGCGCACCGGGAAGCTATGCCTGGCACTGACCTTGTCGCACGGATATCAACTGCTCGCCCAGCAAACCCGGGCGTACTTGGGATTGTTGGCGGCGTTGCGGGGCCAGGTCGAGCACGCACGCGAGTTGCAAGCCACCGTCGACACCTGGGCCCGCCCCCGCGGCATCGGCTTCCTCACCCAGATCACCGACACCATCGGCACCACCACCGCCCTCGCCGAAGGCGACTACGAAGCCGCATACCTCCACGCCATCGGCATCACACCCCCCGGCACCTTCCACCCCTACGCCCACCAAGCCCCCCGCACCCTCCTCGACCTCGTCGAAGCAGCCCTCCACACCGGCCGCACCCAACAAGCCCACCAACACGCCCAAGCCGCCCACCACGCAGGCCTCCCCCACATCAGCCCCCGCCTCGCCCTCACCACCTACGGCGCCCTCGCCATGACCACCCCCGACCCCACCCAAGCCGACCACTACTACCACCAAGCCCAAACCCACCCCCACGCCCACCACTTCCCCTACGAACTCGCCCGCATCCACCTCGCCCACGGCATCCGCCAACGCCACACCCACGGACCCAAAACCGCCCGCCCCTCCCTCACCCTCGCCGCCCAGACCTTCCAACGCCTCGGGGCCGCCACCTGGGCCGAACGCGCCCAAGCCGAACTCCGCGTCTCCGGCCTGGTCACACGCGCGACCACGCAACTGACCGAACTCACCTGGCAGGAGCGCCGGATCGCCGACCTCGCCGCAAGCGGCCTGACCAACAAGGAGATCGGCGAACGCATGCACCTCTCCCCACGCACCGTCAGCTCACACCTCTACCGAGTCTTCCCCAAACTCGGCATCACCTCCCGCGCCGCCCTCCGCGACGCCCTGGCGAGGCTGGAGGGTGAGCAGGACGACTGAGTGCGGGGTGGCTTAAGACGGTGTACGCCCCGAGGCATCGCCTACGTATCACCGTCACATGACTGATGTGTCCAATTTCGCTGCGGACGAGAGTGTGTGCCGCCGACCCTTCACGGTCTGCCGGACGGTTATCAAGAACATGACGGAGGCTTTCACATGATCAACAGGCGCACCTTCAGCAAGGCCGTCGGCCTGGGCACCGGCGCGGCCGCGGTCTCGCTGACCGGCCTGCAGACCAAGGCGTTTGCCGCGACCGCCGGGGCGGGGGCCGGCGCCGCCGCAGTGCCCACCGTCACGCCCGGCACTCACACCGAGTTCCCCGCGATCAAGCAGGTCAAGGCGGGGCTGCTGAACGTCGGCTATGCCGAGCTCGGTCCCTCCCACGGCCCGGTCGTGCTCCTCCTGCACGGCTGGCCGTACGACATCCACAGCTACGTCGACGTCGCCCCGCTCCTCGCCGACCAGGGCTACCGCGTCCTCGTGCCCTATCTGCGCGGTCATGGCAGCACCCGTTTCCTGTCCTCGCACGCACCCCGCACCGCCGAGCAGTCGGCCATCGCGCTGGACATCATCGCGTTCATGGACGCCCTGAAGATCCACAAGGCGGTCCTGGCGGGCTTCGACTGGGGTTCGCGCACCGCCGACATCATCGCCGCGCTGTGGCCGGAGCGTGTCAAGGCCATGGTCTCCACCAGCGGCTACGTCATCACCGACCGCAAGGCGCAGCTGGAGCCGGCGATTCCGGCCGTCGAGCACAACTGGTGGTACCAGTGGTACTTCGCCACCGACCGCGGCAAGAAGGCGATGGAGAACGTCGACGACCGCCTCGCGCTGTGCCGCTATGTGTGGACGCTCGTCTCTCCCAACTGGAACTTCGACGACGCCACGTACCAGCGCACGGCCCAGGCGTTCCTCAACCCCGACTACGCCGCGATCGTCCTCTACAACTACCGCTGGCGCATCGGCCTCATCGAGGGTGACCACCGGTACGACCGCTACGAGAAGCTGCTCTCGGCGGCGCCGCCCATCGGCGTGCCCACTGTCACCCTCGACCCGGCCCTGGACCCCTTCACCGCGCCGGGCGACGGTTCCACGTACCGCCAGCACTTCACCGGCCCCTACCTGCACCGCACGATCGCGAACATCGGCCACAACCTGCCGCAGGAGGCGCCCACGGTCTTCGCACAGGCTGTGGTCGACGCCGATCACCTCTGATCTCAACACTCTGATCTCGAGGAGCCCCGATGAGTGAAGTCCTGTGGAACCGTCTGACCGCCGCCGAACTGCGGGCTCTCGCGGCGCGTGACGCGGTGGTGCTGTTGCCCATCGGGGCCACCGAGCAGCACGGCCCTCATCTGCCGACCGGTGTCGACGACTTCCTGGCGGCGGAGGTGTGCCGACGGGCGGCGGTGCTGGCGGCCGAGCACACCGGGGTGGTGGTGACGCCGTCCGTGCCGACAGGTTTGTCGGAGCATCACATGGCCTTCGGCGGCACGCTCACCCTCACCCTGCCCACTTTGCACGCGCTGCTGCGTGACATCTGCCGCTCCGTGATCCGGGCCGGCTTCTCACGCATCCTGATCGTCAACGGGCACGGCGGGAACATGACCGGCCTCAACGCCCTCACGACAGAGTTGACCACGGAGCTGTCGACGCCGATCGCGTTCGCCAGTTACTTCGGCGCCGGGCGGGAGGTGGTGCGGGAGGCCCTCGAGACGCAGGACGGTCTCATGCACGCGTGTGAGGGCGAGACGTCCATGATGATGGCCGCGCATCCGGACCTGATCCGGTCCCAGAATCTGGTCGAGGCGCACGGACCACGGATCACCCTGCCCGCGGAGTCCACCGAGCCGGTGTACATGGCCGTGTCCTTCGACCGGATCACCAAGTCGGGGGTGGCGGGGGACGCCAGGGTGGCGACGGCCGAGAAGGGCGAGCGAATGCTGTCCGGGTGCGCTTCGGCACTGGCGGACATCATCGTGCGGGACCCCTGGGCGAAGTAGCGCGCGGGTGGTACGGCAGGGGCGGCGTAGCCGGTCCCCGCCGTGCCCCGTTCACCACTGGTCCCGGCCACACCCGGAGGCGTCGATGTCGGCGAGGGTGTCCTCGGCGACGCGGCGCTGCTCGTCGCCGTAGGAGGAGCTCGCCGAGCGGTACCAGAAGCAGCCGCCCACCAGCAGCGCACTCGCTCGGTGTCGCTCATGGCGCCTCACCTTGCAGTTTGCGCACGTTCGGGGCAGGTCACAGGCTCGCGCCGCGGCGAACCTCACACCTCCACATGCGTCACCGTCTTGACAGGTGACGTGTCGCATGACAGATTCGTCACCGTTTAAAACGGTGACACTTTCCGGCTGTGCCGGGACACCGTAGATACCGAGAAAAATTCCTGAGAGGGGTTAGTCGTGGTGAGCATCAAGGGTGGACGCAAGCAATTGGCCATGGGTGCGGTCGCGGCGGGGCTCGCGCTCGGCGCGTTCGCCCTCAGTGGCACCGCCAACGGCGCGACCGAGACGGCGGCGGCCGCGAGTGTTGGCAAGCACGCCAAGCCCACCGTCGTCCTGGAGCACGGCGCCTTCGCCGACGGATCCAGCTGGAACGGCGTCATCTCGCGGCTGAAGGCCGACGGTTACCCGGTCGTCGCCGCCGCCAACCCGCTGCGCGGCCCGGCCTCCGACGCCGCCGCCCTGCGCTCGGTCCTGGACCACATCAAGGGCCCGAAGATCGTCGTCGGCCACTCCTACGGCGGCAACGTCATCAGCGAGGCCGCCACGAACGACTCCGACGTCAAGGCCCTCGTCTACGTCGCCGCCTTCCTGCCGGCCCCCGGCGAGAGCGCCCTGGAGCTGACCAACAAGTACCCGGGCTCCACGCTCCCTGACACCCTGGACCCGGTCACGTACCAGCAGACCGACGGCTCGACGGTCACCGACCTGTACATCCAGCAGGACAAGTTCCGTCACCAGTTCGCCGCCGACGTACCCGCGAAGCAGGCCGCCCTGATGGCCGCCGAGCAGCGACCCATCGCCCAGTCCGCGCTGGAGGAGAAGGCCACCACCGCAGCTTGGAAGACCATCCCCAGCTGGGACATCATCACCACCGAGGACCTCAACATCCCGCCCGTCGTTCAGCGCTACATGGCCAAGCGCGCCCACGCGCACACCACTGAGGTCGCCGCCTCCCACTCGGTCGCCGTCTCCCACCCCCGTCTGGTGGCCGACGTGATCGAGCGGGCCGCCCGCGCCACCGTGCGCTGACACCCTCGAAGGGCGGCGGGGCGACACGCCCCGCCGCCCTCGGGCCACGTCACACCTATGCCACGGTCGCAGGTGTGCGGACCACAGGAGATTGCACACATGACCTCACATTCCGACCCCCGTGCCCTCGGCTCGTTCCTCAAGGCCCGACGCGCGCAACTGAACCCGCGCGAGTGCGGCCTGAGCAAGCCGGACTCCACCGCCCGTCGGGTCGCCGGACTCCGACGTGAAGAGGTCGCCGCGCTCGCCGCGATCAGCGTGGACTACTACACCCGCCTCGAGCAGGGCCGCGTCCGTGCCTCCGCCCCCGTCCTGGCCACCCTCGCCCGTGCCCTGCGCCTTGACGAGGACCAGCAGCGCTACCTGTACGAACTCGCCGGCCGCTCGGACGACCGGCCGCGCCGACGCCGCCCCGTCCAACGGGTACGCCCCGCCATGCGCCGCCTGCTCGCCCAACTCCCCCAGGCCCCAGCCCTCGTCCTCGGCAGACGCCTGGACATTCTGGCCTGGAACACCGCCGCCACGGCCCTCTACACCGACTTCGCCGCCGTCCCGGCGGCGCGGCGCAACTATCTGCGCCTGATGTTCCTCGACCCGGCGATCCGCGCCATGCACCGCGAGTGGGAGCACGACGCCCGGGACGCGGTCGCCGCACTGCGCATGGAGGCCGCGGCCGACACCGACGACCCGGACCTCGCCACCCTCGTCGGCGAACTGACCATCCGGGACACCGACTTCCGCACCTGGTGGGCCGAACACCGCGTCAACAGCGCCACCTACGGCACCAAGCACTACCGTCACCCCCTGGTCGGCGACCTCACCCTCGACTGCGACACCTGGGCCGCGTCCGATGGCTCCGGCCAGCGCCTGATGGTGCTGACTGCCGAGGCAGACAGCCCTTCCCACGACGCGTTGCGCATCCTCGCGTCCTGGACCGCCCAGCCGGCCCAGGACGCGGCGCGGGACACCACCGTGCAGTGAACCCGCGCCCCGCCTTCTCTCGTACTCCTAGGGAACCCCGTGCTCCAGGCACGTGTGAGAGAGGTGGCGCATGCTCGCGTACGACGTCCATGGCAGCGGGCCCGGTCTGGTGCTCCTGCCCGGCGTCGGCGGCACCGCGGCCCTGACCTGGGAGACGCTGCTCGCCGAACTGGCGGCCGAGCACACCGTCATCCTCGTCGACCTGCCCGGCTCGGGGCGCAGCCCGTTGCCCGTCGGCCGCCTGGATCTCGATACCGTCGCCGACCAGGTAGTGGCCACGGCCGAGCGGGCCGGGCTGGGCGACTTCACGATCGCCGGGCCCTCGCTCGGCGCGGTCGTGGCCATCAAGGTCGCAGCCCGTCAGCCCGACCGGGTGCGCGGGCTGATCACGCTCTCCGGCTTCGCCCTGCCCCACACCTCGCTGTGGCTGAGGCTGAAGACCTGGGCGTCGTTGCTCGCCCGCCAGGACGACCGGCTGCGCGCCTTCCTGACCTCGCTGGCCTTCTCCGAGGACCATGTGGCCGCCCGCAGACCGGAGGCGGCCCAGTCCCTGGCCACCTGTCTGATGACGGCCGCCGCCGGCACCGCCCGGCAGATCGCCTGCGCCCTCGGCGTCGATGTCCGTGGCGACCTTTCTGCCGTCACCGCCTCCACTCTGGTCGTGGCTGCTGCCGGGGACCGATTCGTGGCCCCGAACCACTCGGTGGACCTCGCGGACGGCCTCCCCGGAGCGCGGCTGGCCGCGGTGCGCGGCGGACACGCGGCACTCTTCGAAGAGCCGGATCGCACGCTGGAGATCCTCACGGATTTCCTCCGTGACCTCCGCTCCTCCCACTCGGGCCCGCACGACGATCTACTCACACCTGCGACTCACGTGTGACTGCCATCCCAAGCAAGGAGACACTCCCATGGCCAAGATGTTCTACGACGCCGACGCTGACCTGTCCATCATCCAGAACCGCAAGGTCGCGGTGATCGGATACGGCTCCCAGGGCCACGCGCACGCGCTGTCCCTGCGTGACTCGGGCGTCGACGTGCGCGTCGGTCTGCACGAGGGCTCCAAGTCCAAGGCGATGGCCGAGGAGCAGGGCCTGCGCGTCGTCACCCCCTCGGAGGCCGCGGCCGAGGCCGACGTCATCATGATCCTGGTCCCGGACCCGATCCAGGCCCAGGTCTACGAGGAGTCCATCAAGGACAACCTGAAGGACGGCGACGCGCTGTTCTTCGGCCACGGCCTCAACATCCGTTTCGGCTTCGTGAAGGCTCCGGCCGGGGTCGACGTCTGCATGGTCGCCCCGAAGGGCCCGGGTCACCTGGTGCGCCGCCAGTACGAGGAGGGCCGCGGCGTTCCCTGTCTCGTGGCCGTCGAGCAGAACCCCTCCGGTGGCGCCATCGCGCTGGCACTGTCGTACGCCAAGGGCATCGGTGGTACCCGTGCCGGTGTCATCGAGACGACGTTCACCGAGGAGACCGAGACCGACCTGTTCGGTGAGCAGGCCGTGCTGTGCGGCGGTACGACCGCGCTGGTGAAGGCCGGTTTCGAGACGCTGACCGAGGCCGGTTACCAGCCGGAGATCGCGTACTTCGAGTGCCTGCACGAGCTGAAGCTCATCGTCGACCTCATGTACGAGGGCGGCCTGGAGAAGATGCGCTGGTCGATCTCCGAGACCGCCGAGTGGGGCGACTACGTCACCGGCCCCCGGATCATCACCGGTGCCACCAAGGCGGAGATGAAGAAGATCCTCGCCGAGATCCAGGACGGTTCGTTCGCGCGTGCGTGGATGGACGAGTACCACGGTGGTCTGAAGCGGTACGCCGCGTACAGGACCGCGGATTCCGAGCACCTGCTGGAGACCACCGGCAGGCAGCTGCGCAAGCTGATGAGCTGGGTGAACGAGGAGGCGTAGGCTCTCTCGCCGCCGCGCTCAGTCGGTCAGGCGGTCCAGGACCACCGTGGCCAGGCGGAGCGCGGCGTGCAGTTCCGTCACCTCGGTCACGGTAGGGCGGACCACCCCGGACCACTCGCCGCGCAGGCCCGGCCAGACCGCCAGCAGGACCTGGGCGCCGGCCAGGCCCAGGTGGGCCGTGACGTCGGTGCGGCCGTCACCCACGGGTGTCCAGGCCAGCATGATGCGGCCTTGGGGGATGCGGGAGGGAGCGGTCAGCGGCACCCAGGTGGCCATGAGGGTGCCGGGCACTGGGATCACGATCGCGCCCCGGACGTCGGCGGGCATCGGTTGCATGGTCAGCGTGGCCAGTTCGACCGCGGCATCGGCCCGGGTGCCGGCCACCAGGGTGAGGGCGGGCCGGGCCGGGCGGTGGCCGACGCCGAGCCGCCGCCCGGACGGTGACGTCGTGGCCGTCGAAAGGCGGCTGTCCGGTCGTCCGAACCTGTCGTGCCTCGTCATGGACTCTCCCCCTGTGCACCCGCAGTGCGCTCCGTGGCATGAAGCCTTCCGGAGCGTGGGGGTGAGCACATCCGTCATCTGACTGCGGGCCGGGCTCAGAGCCCGTCGTCGTCCTACGCGGCTATGTCCTCGGTCGTACGCTCCAGCAGTCGTGTGGCCTCGGGCAGCACGGGATGCCGCACAGCGTACGGAGCGGAGTGCGCGGTCACCTCGTGCAGTTCGGTCAGGAGGCGGGCAAGGCGGCCGCCTGCGGTGTACGCGAGGGCGACGTTGCCTTCCCAGAGGGTCTCGCGCAGCCGGTCCGGGGTGAACTGGCCGTCTCCCGCACAGGCCACCAGCAGGCGTCCTGCCAGGGTTCGTTCCAGCGGCCCAGGGACCCAGACACCCTGGTCGAGGTCCGCGCCGAGGTCGGCGATCAGTGAAGCGAGCCGATCTGTGTCATGGGACATGGGATGAGATGGCCTTCCATTCAACATGTCGGTGTAGGTTTCAACCAGAATATGTGTCTCGATGAGGCTACGAGAAACGTGTGTGCCTCAGCGGAAAGGGACCGGAACACCCATGAGATCGGACGCACTGTCCAACCGTATGCGCATCCTCGAGGCGGCGGCTGAGGTGCTCGCCGTTCCTGGCGACACCTCGATGAAGTCCATCGCACGCAGGGCAAGGGTGGGCCAGGGCACGCTCTACCGCCACTTCCCCACTCGGGAGTCCCTGGTGCTCCAGGTGTACGAGGCGGAGGTGGACGACCTGGTGACGGCCGTGCCGGCCCTGCTGGGCAGCCTGTCCCCGCAGGACGGGTTGTGCGCCTGGCTGCGGCGACTGCTGTACATCGGCCGGTGCATGCCGCAGTTCGCCGAGGCGATGAGCGTCGTCGGCGAGGCGTCGACGGAGCAGTGTCAAAAGGTGTACCGGCCGCTGCTGGACGCGCTGTCGGTGCTGGTGAGCGCTAATGCGACGGACGGGACCATCGCGCCGGGGACGACGGCTGAGGACGTCTTCACGCTGCTCGGTCCCTTGTGGCGTATCGGCGCGAACGGCGCCGCGGGCGCCCGGGCCGAGCGGCTCTTCGAGGTGCTGATGCGGGGGCTGTGCCCGCAGGCCGGGGCGGAGGATCAGTAGTACTCGGCGGGGTAATAGGTAACCAGCCTGGCCGTTTCCACGTAGAGCCAGGTCAGGCTCAGGGTGAGCCCGAACGCGGCTGACCAGCGCTGCTCACGGGGTGCGCCGTGGGTAACGGCGGCCTCGACCTTGCGCAGGTGCAGGGGCAGGAAGGACACCGTGAAGACGACACCCACCAGGCCCATCAGCACGCCGAGGCCCGCGGAGCGCAGGCCGAGGCCGTCGGCGCCCATCAGGGGGAACAGGGCGGTATCCGCCAGGGCGAGGAAACACACGGCGAACACCACGGCGCCCAGGAAGCCGTACCTCCGCCGGTGCACCCGCATCCAGTGCAGCCGGTGCGCGAGGAGGAAGCCGACGGAGGTGGCCAGCGTGCCCAGGACGGTCTGGACGAGCAGGCCCGGTGAGAGGCGGCTGAAGGCCGTGGTGGAGAACACGCCAAGACATGCGCCTTGCAGGGCAGCGAACGTCAGGGTCAGGGTCGGGGAGGGCCTCTTGCGGCGGCACTGGACCACCACCAGCGCCGCCGCAAGTAGGCCGGCGCCCCCGGCGATGGCGTAGGCCACGGCCGTACCAGCCGGCAGGTGGGGAAGCAGGGTCCATGACAGGCTCACGAAGAGGGCTGTCACCCCGAGTCCTGCCAGCCAGCGGGGCCGGACGTCTTCCATCGTCATCAGGTCGCCGACGGCGAGGGGCAGCGGGCCGGTGTCGGTGTCGGTGTCGTGAGTCTGATCGAGGTCCTGGCCCGTTGCGCTGCGGCCTTGACCGACGGCGATGCCCGCTCGCGGGTCTCTGGCCACCGTCTTCTGCCCACCCCGCCGTTCGAACTGCGGGCAGGCCAGTATCGGGTTGCTGCTCTTCAGGGGGCGGTGCTGCTCGACCGGTGTCACGCCAGGTCCTCTTCTCCGTGTCGGGACACGCCGGAGGTGTCGGCTGTCGCCAGACTGCCCTACCGGACAAATAGTGCACATCAGTCAGTTGACGGTGGCCTCCTCCGTCGCACGTGTCCGAACAGCGCGGGCCGTCAGGGCGGCTCGAAACCCAGCTCCTGGGCGGCTGTCTCGGGGGTGAGCTGCGACCAGTGTTCGGCGACCGCCTCGTTCATGGACAGGGAGTGCGACTGAGCCACGTCCAGACAGAACGTGCCGTTGAGGTGGTCGGTCTCGTGACGCTACGGGCCGGGCAGCCGGTGACACCTCGCCGATCGCCTCACCGTGCTAGTTCTGGCCCCGTAGCCGGACCCGGAGGTGGCGGGCCACGACCGCCTGCCAGCCCGGCACACTCAAACAGTGCTCGAAGAGGCGGCCCGAGTGTCACCCTCCGGCTCGTAGGAGCGGTTCACCAGCGCCCGAAAGGGCAGGGGTGTGCGGCCGCGGGCATCGAGCCTCGCGGGGTCCGCGGGCCCGGTCCTCAACGACCGCGAAGCTCAGCGGAATGCCGGCCTGGGGCGCGGCCAGACCCACGCCCGGGGCCGCGAGCATCGTCTCGTGCAGCGCGGTCACGAAGCGCTCCAGCAGACTGTCGTCGAACTGGCCGTCGTACGGCTCGGCGACCGCAGGGCGGGTTGGCCCGCGGCGACGATGGGTGACGGGCCGCCCGGAGTGAGGAACTCCTCGAGGCGCTCGGACAGCTGTCGGGGGGTGTGGTCATGGGTCAGCTCGCCGGGGTGTAGAAGCGCATCGGGGAGTTCGGCTCGAAGCCGATCCTCGGGTAGACGGGGGCCCCGGCGACGGTCGCGTGCAGCGTGGCCCGGGTCAGGCCGGTGGCACGGGCGCCCTCGTACAGCGCCTTGCGGGTCACCGACTCGCCGTAGCCGCGGCGTTGGTGGTCCGGCTCTGTGGCGACGAGGATCACGAACAGGCGGCCCTGGGCCTCCACGGTCGCGGCACACGCGACCGGGGTGCCGTCCCGCACGGCCAGATAGGCGTGTACGTCCCGCTTCCACAGTACGGAGCCGGCGATTCCGTCGCGGCCGTCCGCCAGGTCGAAGCCGTAGGCGCGGGAGTTGATGTCGGCGTAGGCCGTGAGCTGTTCGTCGGTGGTGACCCGCTCGAAGGTGAGGTCGGGGTGGTGGGGCTCGGGGAGGGGCAGCAGGTCGCCGGCCATGCCGGTGCCGGGGAAGGCGTGGACGAGGCCCGCGCGCCGGGCCGCTTCGTCGAGTGCGTCGCGGGCGTCGTCCACGAGCAGGTCCTCGAACAGCCACAGGAAGCCGGGCCGCTGTTTCGACCGCATGATGTCCGCGGCCTCGGCCAGGCGTTTCTCCAGGAGTTCACGGTCCGCGCCGGCCTCGTTGAGGGTGATGGCGTTCCAGAAGGCGAAGCGGCAGTCGGCCCAGCGCACGGCGATGCCCGGCAGGTCGCGCACGTCCGCCCGCTCGTCCCGGTCAAGCACCATGGCGCGCCAGACCGTGGACAGCTGTGCCACCGATTCGACCGCGGCCGCGAGATCCGGCACCGCAACTCCTTCATCGTGTCAGGTAGGGGCACAGTCCCCGTCGGTCCAACGATCGACGGGGCCGGCAGTGCCGGGCTCCCTCGCCTTCTTGGCCCCCACAGCCAGGAGTCGGACGGGAGAGCCCGGTGGGTAGCCGCCCGGATGCGCACCACTCGGTACGGCCGCCCTGCCCCCGCCCCGGCCGGTGACGGGAACCTGCCGCTCTTCACACGGATACGGGGACTCCGTGGGTTCACGCGTGAGGCACACTTGTTTCGTACATATCTAAAACACCCGTCATGAATTCTCGCATGTGTGAACCCATGGACGAGATGGGCGCGTATTGATGCTGCAGCGGAGCCCCGCACACCCCGCGCATTCGGCCCGCTGACTCACGAGGAGGAGAATCCGCTGACCTCGGCGTGTTCACCTCGGCCCTGCACCGAGCCGGACACGACGTCTCGCCCTGTGTCCGGACCTCGTTCGACGAACTGGTGATAGAGACCTTCGACGGCACGAACCATGTCCCCATGACCGTGGTCACCGACCCACCGGGCCTGCGGCCAATGGACTGGATCATGCTGGCGGTGAAGTCCTTCGACACGGCCGGCACGGCCCGCCGGCTCGCGGCCCTCTGCGACGAGCGCACCACCGTCGACGTCCTGCGCAACGGCGCCGAGGAAACCGACGACGTGCAGGCCCTGGCCCCGCAGTCGACCGTCGTGCCGACCCTGGTGTACATCCAGGCCGAGCGGCTGGCCCCGGGCCACGTCCGACACGGCTACGGCAACCGTCTCGACGTCCCCGCGGGGCCCGTGGCGGACCGGCCGAGCCGGCTGTTCCAGGGCGGCGGGACGGAGATCCGCCCGCAGCAGGACCTGGTCACGGCCGCGTGGCGCAAGCTGATGCTCAACGCCGCGGCGAACCCGCTGACGGCGCTCACCCTGCATCGGACGAAGGTGATGGACGACGGCATGATCCGCCGGCTCGCCGAGGGCCTGATGCGCGAGACCCAGGTGGTGGCCGAGGTGTTCGGCGCCCGCCTCACCGGCGCGGACGTCTGGCAGACGCTGGACTTCATGAAGGAGTTCAGCGACGGCACGGCACGTCGATGCTGTACGGCCGGCTCGCGGGCAACCCCCTGGAGTGGGAAGCTCAACGGCTGAGTCGGACCCCCTTCGCCGTTCACATGAATGTGTTTATGGGTGTGCGGTTCTCAGAAATCCTGAGCCGGTCCGAGGGGGACGGTCGCGGTAACCGTGGTGCCGGTACCGGGTGTGTGTCGCACGGTCAGGGTGCCGTCTAGGCTCACGGCCCGCTCGGTCAGGGCGGCCAGTGCCGCCAGGTCGGCGGCTGTCACGGGCGGCGTCCCGTCGTCGACGACGGTGAGCCGCAGCCTCGGGCCGAGGTCGGCGGTCACCTGCACGCGGGCGGCCCCGCCTTGCTCCAGGGCCCGCTCGACGGCCTCCGAGACCAAGAGATACACATGCGTCTCGATGAGCTGGGGCAGCCGTCCTGTCAGGGTGCCCGAAACGGTCACCCGTCCCGGGTGACGCCGGGCGAGGGCGGCAAGGGCTGCGGGGAGCCCCCCGGCGCGCAGGGCACCTGGGTTGAGGGCATCGGTGACCTCCCGAACACCGGCCAGTGCCTCCTCGGTGTCGCGTACCGCGTCGTGCAGCAGGTCGGTCCCCGGCGACGGGGCCGTGCCCAGTTCCTGCCGAGCCAGGTTCAGCCCGAGCAGGGCGCGCACCAGGCACTCCTGGACGTCGTACTGGAGGGTCGCGGCATATCGGCGCTCTCGTTCGGCCTGCCGGTGTGCCAGTAGCCGAACCGGTGCCCCCGGGCTCCGGGGTCCACGGCCGTGGGAAGTCGGTTCGTCGAGTGGCTGGAAGACGTACAGGGTCAGGGCCACATGGCCGTCCGCCGGAGGGAGCGGCACCCGGGTCCATTCCACGGGCAGGAGCGAGCCATCGGTACGTGTGAGGGTGCCCTCGCCGCGCTCAGGGCCGTCCGGCGGCCCGAGCGCGCCGGCCGGACGGCCGTCGCTGCCCAGCAGTTCGGACGGATCGCCGTGCCCCAGCGCTGCGGCGGCCTCCGGGTTCGCGTAGCGCACGGTGTGCGCGGCGTCCACGGCCCAGACAGGCTGCCGTACGACGTCAAGAACGCCTCCCCAGGCTTCGAGGGCGTTTCCCCAGCCATCGGCGATCAACGTCATCGCACAAGTCCTTCCCCCGGCCCGGCGGCTCGCCCGCCGTATGCCACCGCTGACACGACTCTGGCAGGCGATTCTCGGCCACGCATACGTCATTTGACTCGGCTTCGCGGCGTCGCCGTCACCGGTGATCACACGACGCCGGAGTCAGCAGGGTGCCGAGAAAGGCGGCAAACATCGCCAAACCAGACCTTTCTTCACCTACAAGGTGTGAAGAGTCTTCAGGTCGGCGTCGAAGAACGGCGTGCCGCGGTCAGCTCGTCGGCCTCGGGCGGGTGCAGATCGAGCAGCGGTCCGTCAGGGCGATGGGCCCGCACCGCGGCCAGGGCCGAGGCGCCGTTCTGGTCAGCCCCGCGCTCGCGGCGACTGTAGGGCAAACCCCACCCCGCCGTCCTGTGCGATGGAGTACGCCCGCCGATTGCCGCCGCGGGCGGGGCGCCGTCAAGCCGCCAGCCGAGCCGCGCGTAGAACTCCCTCGCGCGCTCGACGTCGCTCAGCGGGATGGTCACCACTTCCCATCGCTCCACTGCCACGACGGTCTACCTCTCCGTGCATCTACCCGACGGCACAAACAATTCCAAACACGTATTTAACTTTCAACGATGAACCTCCGGGTGTGCGATCCACACACATACCTCCGCACTGGAGATACATTGCACGCTCGGATACTTCATCTTCGTTCAATCGGCGGGCAAGGCATGAGTGCACAGCAGGAGTACAGAGGCCGACGACTGGGGCTGACGAGCCTCACGGTCGCGGCGAGCGGCCTGCTCGCCCTTCTGATCGGGGTCGCGTTCGCGGTGCTGTTGTGGGCGATCTCGGACGCGAACAGCTCCGTCTCCGCCCGCCGTGCCTCCCGCACGGCCCTGGTCGAGGTCGGGGCGATGGAACAGCTGCTCCTCGATCTCGAGACCGGGCAGCGGGGCTTTGTCATCACCAAGCAGGAAACGTTCCTTCAGCCGTGGCGCGAGGCCCGTGCCACGCTGCCCGCGGAGGCCCGGCGGTTCACCGAGAGCGCCACCTCCGCGGCACAGCGGCGCGCCTCCGAGCAGATCACCCGGGGCGTCGAGTCCTTCCTGAACGACTACTCGGTGCCGCTGGTCAAGATGGTCCGGCAAGGCGATCCGGCCGCGTCCTCGCTGGCGACGACCACCGAGGGCAAAAGACGCGTCGACGCCTTGCGGGGCCGGTTCGACCGCTACATGGCGGACGAGCGCACACAGCTCGCCGAGCGCACCGACGCCGCCGGGACGAACAGCCGGCAAGCGGTGCTCGCGGCGGCCATCGGGCTCGCCGCGTCGACCGCGCTCGTGGCAGTGTTCACGATCCTCCAGCACCGTGCGGTGGTCCGGCCGGTGCGCGGGGCGGCGGCCGCGGCGCAGGAACTGGCGGGCGGCGACCTGAGCATGCGGATCCCGCCCAGCAAAGTGGCGGAGATCGGGGCGCTGGGCAGCTCCTTCAACAGCATGGCCGCCTCGTTGCAGGACAGCCGCCGCCGGATCATGGAGAGCACCGAGGCCGTGCACCGGCGGACCGCCCGGGATCTGCACGACGGGGCGCAGCAGCGTCTGGTGAGCCTGATGATCGGGCTGCGGCTCGCGCGGGAGATGCTGCCCGAGACGGAGACGGCGACGGCCGACCTGCTGGACCAGTCCATCGACAACGCGCAGACAGCGATCAACGAGCTGCGGGAACTGGCGTCCGGCATCTACCCGCTGGTGCTGACGGTGAAGGGACTGGTGGCGGCGGTGCAGGACCTGGCCTCCCGGTGCCCGGTGCCCACGGTCGTTCAGAGCAAGGACGAGCGGCGGATCTCCTCCACCATCGAGTCCAACGCGTACTTCGTCGTGGCCGAGGCCGTGACGAACGCGGTCAAGCACGCGCAGGCGTCCCGGATCGACGTGTCCATCGAGTTCGGGGACGTCCTGCAGATCAAGGTAGCCGACGACGGCATCGGCGGCGTGGGCAAGGCCACCGCCGGCAGCGGGATGACCGGCCTGACAAACCGCGTGGCGGCGTTCGACGGCAAACTGGCGATCGACTCCCCGCCCGGCGGCGGCACCGCGATCCTCATCCAGATCCCGATCCGGCACTGAAAAGGGCTGCGTGGCGGCGTTCCGCTTGTCCTGACGTTGTCCTGGTACACCGACTGAGACTGCTGTCCACCGGCCCGCCCCCCTCATCGGCCACCGACGGCTCAGGCTCCGCGACACCGCCGCGAGTACCTGGACTCGCCCACCGCGCCCCACCGCTGACCCGACTCTCACAGCCGGGCCCTGGGCACGCATCAGCCACATGACGTGAAAGCGCGCCCAGGAGGGGGATCGACCGCTTTCAATCCTTCGTGAGGGACATGACCCCGGCGATGCGGTAGGCATCCGCCTCGTCCAGCGTCTCGTGCTCCAGCAGTGCGTGCGCGAGGGCATCCAACTGACTGCGGTGATCGCGGAGTTTGCGGCAGGCTTCGTCGTAGCACTCGTCGACGATCCGGCGCATTTCGCCGTCGATGACGTCGAGGGTGTGCGGGGCGGCCGAGAGACCGTAGGCCTGCCCGCCGTCGTTGGGCAGCGCGGACAGCCTGCCCACCCGTTCACTCATGCCCCACCGGGCGACCATTGCGCGCGCGATGTCGGTGACGTGCTCCAAATCGCTCTCCGCCCCGGTGGTGATCACGCCGTAGACAACCTGTTCGGCGGCCATGCCGCCCAACGCGCCGATGATCCGGCCGTGCAGGTACTCCTCGGTGTACGCGTACTTGTCGGAGTCCGGCGTCGACAACGTCACGCCCAGGGCCCTGCCGCGCGGCACGATGGTGATCTTGCGGACGGGGTCGGCGCCCGGCTGGAGCATGCCGAGCAGGGCGTGACCGCTCTCGTGATACGCGGTGCGGCGGCGTTCCTCCTCGGGCATCATCAGCGGGCGCTGCGCACCGAGTTGGACCTTCTCCAGGGCGTCGGTCAGATCGTGCCCGGTGCCCCGGGGCCGGTCGCGCTTGACGGCGAGGAGGGCGGCCTCGTTGGCGAGGTTGGCCAGCTCAGCACCGGTCATTCCGGGGGTCGTACGGGCGACTTGGGCCAGGTCGACGTCCGGGGCGAGCGGCATGGCGCGCGTGTGGATGCGCAGGATCGCCTCGCGTCCGGTGCGGTCCGGCGGGGAGACGGTCACCACCCGGTCGAAGCGGCCGGGGCGGGTCAGCGCCACGTCGAGGATCTCGGCGCGGTTGGTCGCGGCGACCACCACGACCCCGTCGAAGGCGGAGAAGCCGTCCATCTCGGTGAGGATCTGATTGAGGGTCTGTTCGCGTTCGTCGTGGCCGCCGACCGCGGCACCGGTGCGGGCCCGGCCGATGGTGTCGATCTCGTCGATGAAGACGATCGAAGGGGCCACCTTGCGGGCCTCGGTGAACAACTCCCGCACCCGCGAGGCGCCCACACCGACGATCATCTCGATGAACTCCGAGGCCGACGCCGAGAAGAACGGCACCCCGGCCTCACCCGCCACCGCCCGCGCAAGCAGCGTCTTGCCGGTGCCGGGCGGCCCCGCGAGCAGCACGCCCCGCGGCATCTTCGCGCCCATCCGACGGTAGGCGTCGGGGCGCTTGAGGAAGTCGACGACGTCGTTGAGTTCGTCCTGCACCTCGTCGATGCCGGCCACGTCGGCGAAGCTCGTGCGCCCCTGCTCCGCCTCCACCTGCTTGGGCGGCTTGCGGCCCAGCACGCCGCTCATGCCGCCCAGCCCGCCGCCTGCCTTGCGGGCCACGAATACCCACACCCCGATCAGCAGCACGGTAGGCAGCAGCGAGACCAGCAGGGACTGGCCGAGCCCGGGGCCCTGCGCCACCGGCGAGGCGGAGACCAACACCTTCTTCTGCTCGATCTCCTTCCACAGCTGGTCGTCGTCGGTGAAGGCGGGCTTGTACGTCTTGAAGCGGACGTACGTCGCCTTGTCCGTACTGCCGGGCACGGTGCCGGGCTTCTTGAACGTGCCCTGGATCTGCGAGCCGCGTGAGTAGACGGACTTGACGTTGCCCGCGTCCAACTGCGCGGTGAAGACCGTGTAGTCGACGGACGTGGTGCCGTCGCCGTGCATGCCGTTGTAGAGGAAGCCGGTCGCCACGTAGATGGCGAGGAAGATCACGATCTGCACGAGGCATCCGTTGCGGGAGCGGCGCCCGTCCTGGGTCGGTGAACTGCCCGGCACTCCCTCGGAGCGCCAGGGGGACCGCAGGTCGTGGCGGGGTGGTACGGGTGCGGCCATCGGGCCTCTCCTCACAAGCGGGCACGGACTTCAGGGGACGCGGTTGGCGCGGCGGACCAGGACGGTGGACACCAGGCCGAGAACCAGAGCGAGGACGCCGAGGACCACACCCGCGACCGCAGTGGCGCGGCCCGGGACCTCGCCCACCACCCAGGGCGAGACCGCCATCCACAGGCCGGTCACCCCGAGCGCGCCGCTCAGCCCGGTCATGCGCTCCGGGGCCACCGTGAAGCCTCCGGCCAGCAGACAGACCGCGCAGCCCACGACCAGGTCGTGCACCGCGAGGTCGTGGTGGGTACCGGCGAAGCCCAGCACCCAGGGGGAGACCGCGTAGAACAGGCCGACCAGGAAGACCGGTCCGTTCACCAGCGCCACGTCGTGCCCGCTCAGCACCCGGAGGCGGCGTCCCCCGGTCTCGAAAGCACCGGGAGGGTACGTGCCGTCGTCCCTTCCCTGCATGAAACCTGGCACCTGAGGGCTCCTCACAATTGCCGTCCCATGGGCTGCCTAGGGCACATGTTGTCGTCCGGGTCCGGGGCGGAACATCACACATGTGAGTGATTGGTGACCGCTGGACAGGAGCCGCCCACCATGTGCCCCTTTTGGCATATTTGTGTGATGTGGTCCGCCAGTGCGCGGAGCACCCTCGGGCGGAGCGCTCTCCACTTCCGAATGGAGGAACCCGTGTCCGACACACAGAACTCGGTCCGCAGGGACGACAGCAATCTGGGCCGGGTGGGCCGGCGATGGGGCTGGCTGGCCGTCCTCGCCATCGGCCTGCTGGTGTTCTGGCTGATCCACTCGGCGCTGATCTCCACCGCAAACCCCAATCTCGTCCCTGCGCTGCTCTTCTTCGGGGCGGCCCCGGTCCCGGCGGCGTTCGTCAGTTTCGTGGCCGGGCGGCGACTCGACTTCGGCGTCGGATCGGCCGCCGTGGGCATCACAGCGCTGGTCGGCGGTGCCATCGGCGTGACCATGGCCGGGTTCCTGGAGTACCGGACGCTGATCCTGCTGGACGTGCTGCCGATGACCGCCGTGGGGGTGATCGAGGAGGCGGCGAAGCTCGTCATGCCGCTGGTGCTGCTGCTGTTCATCCGGCGCCGGTCCACCGGCGACGGCCTGCTCATCGGTGTTGCCTCGGGCGCGGGCTTCGCGGTGTTCGAGACGATGGGTTACGCCTTCGTCGAACTCGTCCAGTCCGGCGGTGACCTGCATGTGGTGGACCATCTGCTGGTGGTCCGCGGCCTGTTGAGCCCTGCCGCCCACATGGCGTGGACCGGGCTGACCAGTGCCGCGTTGTGGTCGGCCATGGCGCATCACTGGCAGCGCCGCTCCGTCGGGGTCCTGGTCCTGGTCTACGCGATCGCCGTGGGCCTGCACACGGCCTGGGACAGCTTCGACGACGACACGGCCTACGTGGTACTGGCGGCCGTCAGTCTCTCCCTGCTGGTGTTCACCACCCACCGACTGGCCGGCCTGTCCCGGTCTGCGGGCATCACTCTGCCCGCCGCCACGTCGGCGGTGGCTCCCGCCTCGCACGGCTGATCCGCACCGGGCGGTCCCACCACGGATCCGGAAGGGGGGTTCTACGACTGATCCGCCGTCGGCTTGTTGGTGACGGCGGATCAGGAGGGGCGGAGGCGGGTACCGGCGGGCGGGTCTGTCCCGGGGCCGAGCCCGTGCGGTCACCCCGACGCAACGTCGTACGTGTTGGTCCTCCCACCCCTCCCGGTCGTCTCGGCGCTGTCCGCGCCCGGACCCGTGCCCGTACCGAGCTGTCGGCGATCGTCATCGGACAGCCCGCCCCAGACTCCGTAGGTCTCCCCATGCCTGAGAGCCGTGGCCGCGCAGATGTCGACGACCTCGCACCCGCCGCAGACTGCACGGGCCCGATCCTCGCGGATGCGGCGCGCCCGACCCCGCTCCCCCGGCGGCGAGAAGAAGGTGGTGCTGCTCATGCCGCGGCGCGCTGCTGCCACTGCCAGTCGACCAGCAAGGGACGCAGTGTGTTCTTGGGTGTGTTGCGCATGGTCCTCTTCCTCTCTGTCTGCGCCTGCCCGCCACGGCGGTCGGCCCCATAGACGTCACTCGGCCAGCTGGGCCCACTCGTCCCAGTCCACGCCGTCCATTTCGGTCCCCCGCGGGACCATGTCGTAGGTCCTCGCCAACCAGGTCACGACCGGCTCGGCAGGGATCTCGAACACCGCCCTTTGGGGGTTGCCCACGCGGACGCAGAAGGAGGACGGCTCGCCGTCGTATGCGTGCATCGGCCAGAACGTCACGTCGCCATCGCCCACACGGGCGGTCATGCCCTCGGCCAGGAGATCTCGAGACAGGATCCAGGTCACCGGCCGCACGCCCGCGGTGCCTAGAACCAGGGTGACGGCGAGCGGGTCCTGGGCGTCGTAGGAGAACTCGCACTGCAGTGACAGGTCGAGTTCGGAGGACACCCAGTGCGTGATCTCCAGTACGAGATGGCACTTCTTCATAGTCGCCTCCCAGAAGGGCCTCAGCCGGTCATCCGGCGGGGAACGTAGGTTGTTGTGCTGCTGCGTCGTGCCGGGCTCAGCCGATGGCACGCAGAGCCCGGGTGTTTCGGCGTGCGGCGGCGATCAGTTCGAAGACCGCGGTGGCCAGCAGGACAAAGCCGCCGACGTCGGCCAGCTGCGCCGGTGATTCGTAGGGGAAGCCGGTCAAGAACAGGCCTGCCGAGACGATCACCGCGGTCAGGACGTCGTAGACGAGGACGTGGCTCACCGAGGGCGAGGTCACAGAGATCGCCATGGTCAGTCCCCGCAGCAGCCAGCCGCAGCCGGTCCACAGGCCGAGCAGGAACACCGTGTCGGCGCGGCCGGTGAGGAGGACCGCACCCAGCGGCAACGCGGCGCACCCGCCGACAGCCAGCAGCCACCGGACGGCCGCCGAGGCCGTGGACCGGCGCACGGCCAGCAGCTGGAGCACCCCCTGCACCGCGATGTGCACCCCGAACAGCGCCCCGGTCGCGGCCGGTGTGGGTACGGGTACGACGATCAGCAGAGCGCCGGCAGAAGCCGAGACCAATGAACCCGCCAGCATCGTCGCCCGGGTGAGGGCACCGCTCGGGCGGGCGGACCAGCGGGAAGGCTCGGAGTGCGGCGCGGGCCGGCGCATCCGGTCGCCCACCTCAGCGTGAGGTGTTTCCAGGTGAACCATGTCCACTCCCCGTTCCTGGCCACAAGTGTTCGGTCCGCTGCGGCGTATTTCTCTACCTGCCGGTGAGCGCCAAGTCTCAAAGTGGCCGACATCCCGGTCTGTCGTGTGCTCCCTCGCCCTTGCTCGGGGTTCCCCCGAACCCTTGTAGGGCCCACCCCACCTTCGGGCCGACTCCAATCGTTTGACCTGCGGCGGCGTCCGGCCGTCCGCGCAGGCCGCGACCGCCGGGAACGACCCGACCCTCGCCCGGAGCTCGGGTTTTCCCTACACCGACCGTCAGGTGGGCCCGCTGTGGGCGCTCCGGAGTCCTTGACAGCCACCGGGCGCAGCAAGGACACATGCTGGTAGCGGGCCACACACTCCATGTGTGCCGGCCGTGGACACAGCACGTGTGAGTGCGCGGGAGGCACGGCACACGGAACAGTGGAGGCTGCCTTGCTGAAGGCGACGACGACCGACATCCCTGACCAGCTTCTACGGCGGGTGCGGTGTCTCGTCCACCGTCACGAAGGTGGGGTGCTGTGGATCGAGGGCCCCGCAGACGTCGGCAAGTCCTACCTGCTGGCAACGACCGCCGAGCGGGCGGCCCGGACCCGGGCGGCAACGGTTCTGACCGCCCCTCTGCTCAGTGCTCTCGCACCCCAGGGGGACGGGGAGCCCGACTCTCCGTACCTGTTGCTGCGGCAGGTCGAGGACGGTCTGCGGGAACTCGCCCGCCAGGGCCCGGTCCTCGTGGTCCACGACGACGTGCACCACTGCGACCACCTGACGCTTCTCGCTCTGCGCACACTCACCGCACGGCTGGTCGGACTGCCCCTGCTGTGGGTGCTCGCCGCACGCTCCCACCTCGACGCGCCGACGGTCACGGCCCTGCGCCGCGGCCTGCCGGCCGAGCAGACGGATGGCTTCGAGCTCACCGCCCTCGAACCCGATGCCGTACGGCGGCTCGTGGCGGACCTCATGGGTGCACGCGCCGCGGAGGCCGAACCGTATCTGCCACTGCTCGGCGGGTTGCCCGGCGTGATCAGGCACGCCTGTGCGCTGCTCGCCTCGTCACCCGGCAGTCAGGAGATGATCGCGGCCGTCGTCACCCGCCGCCTCGACCAATTGACACCGCCCGCCCGGGAACTGGTGCTGACCGCCTCGGTGTTGGGCGACCGCCTCGATGTACGGCAGCTGTCCCGGATGCTGGAGCGCTGGGAACCCGCCCTGCTGAGCCCTCTGCGCGAAGTGCTCGCGGCGGGGCTCATGCGCACCGAGCAACAACACCTCGCCTTCGCGCATCCGTCGCTGCGCGCGGCAGTCGCTGCCACACTGCCCCCGCCGGTGCGCCAGTCCGTGCGCCGTCGGTCGGTCGACCTGGGCCTCGCGGACGGCACGCCCGCCACGACGCTCGCGGCCGAGATCGGCGCGCCCGCGGACCTCGGCGACGAGCAAGCTATCCGCGCGCTGGAGGCCGCCGCCCGAGAGGTCGCGCCGCTCGCGCCGGCGGCAGGCGCCGCGTATGTACGCCGTGCGATGGAGCTGGCCCTACCCGCCACACCCCGGCGCTCGCGGCTGGCGGCACGGCTGGTCCCGCTGCTGTGGGAGTCGGGCGAATCCGCCGAGGCCCGCACCCTGGCCCGCGAGGTACTCCAAACGCCTCCCGACGCGGTCACCCACGCCCACGTGTGCCTGGAACTGGCCCGGATGGGCGGCCCGTTCCCCTTGCCTCAGGCCGACGCCCACCTGCGACGCGCCTTGCACCACCCTGACGTCCCGCTGCCGGTGAAGGACCAGCTGCGCTCGACGACCCTGCTGCACCGTCTGCTGTCGGGAGAGGCCGATGAATCCGGCGGGATCCTGACCGGGGCGCTGGCCCACGCCCGTGGCACCCACCCGCTGAACGATCTGACCCTGCGCACGCTCCGCTCGATCAGCGTCTGTCGTCGGCAGCGCTGGAGCGACGCCCTGCGGCACAGCGAGCCGGTGCCGGCGCAGGCCGCCGAACTCGATACGGCGTGCGGACCCATGCTTCCTGAAGTCGTCCTGTCGATGGCCTGGAGAGCCGAGCTGCTGGGCCTGGCCGGCGACACCCGAGGTGCCGAGGATCTGGTCGAGGGCGGTCTGGCGGAAGCGGAGCAGCGGGGCCGCCGGGCGTACGCGGCGCTGTGGCGCACCGCGCGGGCCCGGCTGCTGCTGAGCAGCGGCCAACTGCGGAAGGCAGCACGGGAACTCACGGCAGCTCAGGAATCGGCCGCAGAGCAAGACCAGGCCACGGCAGGTACGTCCGACGCCGCGCATGAAGCAGCCGTGCTGTGCGTGCGGGCCCGAACCGCCTTCCACCTAGGCGACGACCGCGAGGTAGAGGCGTGCGCGGCGCGCGCGGAGGCGTATCTCGCGAGTGGAGACCAGCAAACGCGCCGGGCCGGAGCGTGGGTGTCGCTCCTGATCGCCCTGTACCGGGACGAGCCCGTGACCGATGAACGGCTCACGTCCGCCGCCGCCCTCCTGCGCCGCGGTCTCCTGCACGTGTCCTGTGTCGATGCGGGGGACATCGTCCTGCTGGTGGCGGCGGCGCTGACCGCCGGGCAGCGTGACATGGCGGCGGCCGCGGTGGATTTCGCCGCGGAGCGGGCCCGGCTCAACCCCGGCCTGCCCCTGTTCGCCGCCGCCGCCACACACGTGCGGGGCCTGTACGCAGGGGACGCGGAGTTGCTCATGGCAGCAGCCGAAGGTCACGGGCAGGCCCGCCCACTGCTGCGGGCCCGCGCTCTGGAGGACGCCGGTGCATGCGGGGCAACGGCCAATGCCGGCCCACGCTTGCAGGAGGCGCTCAGCGGCTATGGCAGCTGCGGGGCCGAGCACGACGCTCAGCGGGTGCGCGGCAAACTGCGCGCACTCGGCGCCCGACCTCTCTCCGCGGCCTCCGCCACCGCGCCCGGCGTGAAATGGCGCGGGCTGACCCGGTCGGAACTTGGCGTGGTGCGGCTGATCGCTCACGGCGCCACCAACCGTGAGGCGGCGGAACAGCTGTTCGTCTCCCCACACACCGTCAACACCCATCTGCGGCACGCCTTCGAGAAATTGGGCGTCCGCTCACGGGTCCAGCTGGCCCGGCTGTACGCGCGGGAGGTCGACTTGGCCGACGCTCCTGTCCGGCCCCCCTCGAGGTCGGCTTCGCGGAGCGTCACCCTGGGTACTCCCCGCTCCGCGGCAGGAGGATGACGGTGCGGACGGGCCGAACCCCGAGGCCGCGGGCCCGGCTGGCGGTTCGTCCGTCCCTTGCGTGCTCAAAGTCGTGACGCCACAGGCAGCCTGCTGCCCGTTCCTGGCCAACTGAAGCGCATACGCCCCCGGTTAGGATCTCGCCATGAGGCAACCACTGCGTGCGGTGCTCGGAGAAGACCAGCCGTTCATGCGTGAAGGCATCGCGGCCATCCTGCGCAGGGCCGGAATCGACGTGATCGAGGCCGTCGACAACGCGGTGGATCTCGTCCGGGCCGCCGAGGAACACCACCCCGACGTGGTGATCACCGACATCAGGATGCCTCCCGGTTTGGAGGCGGACGGTCTGCGGGCCGCGCAGAAGATCCGCGCGACCCGGCCGGAGACCGCTGTCATCGTCCTCTCCCAGTTCCTGGAAGCCTCCTACGCGCTCGACCTGGTCGGGGACGACCCGAGCGGAGTCGGTTATCTCCTCAAGGAGAAAGTGGCCAGTCCGCAGATCCTCATCGACGCCGTCGAGCGGGTCCTGGCCCGCGACTCGGCCCTGGACCCCGATGTGATCGCGGCATTGCTGGGACGCAAGCGCCCGGAGGACCCGCTGGCCGCGCTCACGCCGAAGGAGCGGGAGGTCCTGGCGCTCATGGCGGAGGGCCAGTCCAACACGGGGATCTCCGAGCAGCTCTTCGTGAGCGTCGCCGCCGTGGAACGCCATGTCACCGGCATCTTCCTGAAGCTGGGCCTGAACCAGTCGGCCACCGGGCAGCACCGGCGGGTCCTGGCGGTGCTGCGCTACCTCGGTCAGTAGGCGCGTGGGCCGTCACGCAGCCGTCAGGGCGCGGTGGGTGTGAAGAGGCTCTTCAGGTCGGCATCGAAAAGTTTGTCCTTGGCCACGAAGGACTCGATGCCCGCGCGCCGGAGTTCGTCCGGTGACCAGAACGATTTGTCGGTGGAGGTCAGTACGATCCGCGGCCGGTCGCTCTCCTGTGCCAGCCGGCGTGCCACGGTCAGCCCGTCGGTGTCGGGCAGGTGTAGATCGAGCAGCAGTCCGTCAGGGCGATGGGCCCGCACCGCGGCCAGGGCCGAGGCGCCGTCCTGGGACTCCGCCACGACACGCAGGCCACGTGCCGTCAGCAGCATCATGGCGATGCGGCGGAACCCAGGGTCGTCGTCGACGACGACGATGTTGATGGACATGCCTTCAGCATGCCGAACCGCCTCGCCACGGGACCATAGGGGGAGCCCTACGCTTTATGTATCGCTCACGCAAAGAGAACCCCAGCAGACCTCTCACCACCCCTTCCTCGCCGGCCTGGTCGGCAAGGGCAGCACGATCTGGTTGCCCTTTAGACTGCACCCATTACATGACCGCATGGAGCCAGGTGCAGCGCAGCCGGGTCGGCGGATGTCACCGGGTCTCCGGACGTCAGCCATGGAGGCCGCTGGATGAATGACCTGGACTCGACCGTCTGTCCGGCCTCGACACGACTGGTCGGACGCGACAGGGACCTCGCCTTCATCCACTCCTTCTTCGGTAACTCCGAGGTCCAGGGCGCCGCCCTGCTGCTGTCGGGCGAGGCGGGGGTGGGCAAGACGGCCGTGCTCGACGCGGTGGCGGCCGGTGCCCTCCACAACGGCGTCCGGGTGCTGCGCGCGGCCGGTGTGCAGTTCGAGGCGGACATCAGCTACGCCGGGCTCAACCAGCTTCTCGTGCCGCTCTTCGACGACTTCGACGTCCTGGACCCCGTCCACCGCGACGCCCTGCGGGTCGCCGTCGGCATCGGCAGCGGCCCGGCGCCGGACCAGCTGCTGACCTCAACCGCGGTCCTGCTGCTGCTCCGGCTGACGGCGGCCCGTACGCCGCTCCTGCTCGTCGTCGACGACCTGCCGTGGCTGGATCGGGCGACCAACGCCGTGCTCGGCTTCGTCGCCCGGCGGCTGGTCGGCAGCACGATCAGTTTTCTCGCCGCCTCCCGTGAGGGCTCCGAGAGCTTCTTCGAGTCCAGCGGTCTGACCGAGCGCCGTCTCGAGCCGCTGGACGACGCCTCATCCACCGAACTGCTGGTCCTCGCACACCCCGACGTCTCCCCCGCCGTACGACGCCGTATTGCGGCCGAGGCGCGCGGCAACCCGCTGGCGTTGGTGGAGTTGCCGGTGGCGCTCTCGGCGGAGCAGCGGTCGACGCTGGCGGCGGTGCCGGCCGTGCTGCCGCTGAGTGAGCGGTTGCAGGCGCTGTTCGCGTCCCGGGTGGCGGAGCTACCCGCACGCAGCCGTGAGCTGCTGCTGCTCGCGGCCCTCGACGGGACGGGGGACCTCGCGTCCGTCGAGGCGGCGGCGTCCGGGCGGGCCGATGTCGACGATCTCGTTTTCGCCGAGCAGGCCCGGCTGGTGACGATCTCCGCAGGCAACCGGCGGCTGTCGTTCCGGCATCCGCTGATTGGTTCTGCGGTGGTGGAGCTGGCGACGCCGACGGAGCGCAGACGAGCCCATCGGGCGCTCGCGGACGTCCTCGGGGGCCAGCTGGAGCGGCGTGCCTGGCACCTGGGCGAGGCGGCGACGGGCCCGGACGAGACGGTCGCGGCCCTGCTGGAGGAGGCCGCGCGCGGCCGACTGCGCCGCGGGGACGCGTTGGGCGCGGTGGCGGCGCTGACCCGGGCCGCGGGCCTCAGTCCGGCGGCGTCGGACGAGAGCCGCAGGCTGGCGGTGGCGGCCTATGTCGGCGTGGACTCGGGCGGTGAGCTGGAGGACGCCACCCGGCTGCTGGCCGAGTCCCGGCTCGTCCATCCGATCGGCCATCAGTCGCTGCACGCGGCGACGGCGTCGGCGTTTCTGCTGATCAACCGAGACGGCGACATCGACACCGCCTACCGGCTGCTGATCGGCGCGATCGAATCCGCGCAACCCGATCACGGCTACAACGCCTCGGACGAGGGGCTCATCGAGGCGCTGCATCTGCTGATCCTGCTGTGCTGGTACGGCGGTGACCCGAAGCTGTGGGAGCCGATGCTGGCGTTCATGGACCGGCTCACTCCCGAACCGCCCGAGCTGCTCCAGGTGATCACCCAGACCTTCGGCGACCCGGCCCGCACCGGTGCGGCGGCGCTACCTCGGCTGACGGAGCTGATCGCCACGGTCGGGGACGACCCCACCCGGGTGATCCGGGTCGGAACCGCCTCGGTCTTCGCCGACCGGCTCGGGGACTTCCGGTGGGCCACGCGCCGGCTGGTGGAACAAGGCAGGGCCGGTACCGCGCCGGTGCGTCGGCACCTGGGTGCGCTGATGCACCTGGGCCTGGACTACTTCCATCTGGGCCGGTGGGACGACGCCGCGCAGCTGGCGGCCGAGGGGCTGACCCTGTGCGAGAACCACGACTACCGGTTCTTCGCGTGGTACTTCCAGTACATCCAGGCGGCGGTGGCGGCGGCGCAGGGGGACGCGGAAACCAGCGCCGCGCTGACCGAGGAGATCGTCCGGTGGGCGATGCCGCGCGGAACGTACGGCGCCCGATTCTTCGCCTGTCACGCACGGGCGCTGGCCGCGCTCGGCAGCGGCGACTTCGAGACCGCCTACAAGCACGCCTGCACGCTGAGCCCGCCCGGGACGGTGGCCCCCTATGTGCAGATCGCCCTGTGGGGCACGATGGATCTGGTCGAGGCGGCCATCCGTACCGGCCGGGACCAAGAGGCCGCGGCGCACGCGGCGGCGATGCGCGCGTCGTCAATGGCGGCCCTGTCGCCACGGCTGGAGATGCTGGTGCTGGCCTGCGAGGCACTGACCACGCCCGGCCGGCCGAGCCTGGCGCTCTTCGAGCAGGCGCTGTCGCTGCCCGACCCGGAACGCTGGCCCTTCGACGTGGCGCGGGTGCGGCTCTTCTACGGCGAACGGCTGCGGCGGCTGCGGGCCACGGCGGATTCCCGGGAGCAGCTGACTCAGGCACTGGAGACCTTCCAGCGCCTCGGTGCCAAGCCCTGGGTGACGCGTACGGTGGCGGAGCTGCGAGCCAGTGGCCAGTCCACGCCCGCTGCCGCCCGGCCGGGGCCGGTGGCGCTGACCGCGCAGGAGTTGCAGATCGCGACGCTCGCGGCGACCGGGCTGACCAACAAGCAGATCGCCGAGCGGCTCTTCCTGTCCCATCGGACCATCGGCACACACCTGTACCAGATCTATCCGAAGCTGGGCATCACTTCGCGGGCCGCGCTGCGGGACGCGCTGTCGGAGCTCGACGCGCGCAACGACGGCGGGTGAGGCAACCCTCGTGATCCCCAAGCGTTTGCCGTTTCCCCAAGTCATTTGACCTATGCCGGGTCGGGGCCAGACGGCCAGAGTGGGGCGGGAGGGCGCCCTTCCGGTACGCCCTCGACTGGTGGCCGTTCCCGAGGTCACCCGCATCACGAAAGGGGAACCGGATGCCCGGCGCGTCGGAGAGCCATCCGGACATCCACTGGCCCTCGGGCTTCTCCCCCGACCAGGCCCAGAATTTCTGTCAGGCGCAGGCCGTCGTGCACGCGCCACCCGATGTGGCCTTCACACTGCTGAGCGATGTGGGGCGGTGGCCACAGTGGGTACCGGGCATCGCCAAAGTGCAGGCCGGGCAGCTCCCCAGGACCTACCAGGTGTGGTTCCACCAGCACCGGTTCGAGATCTTCATGGGCGAGCACGTGCCGCATCACCGGCTCGGCTGGTCGGGCATCGGCGCCGGGGTGCAGCTGTATCAGGCGTGGCTGCTCGTCCCGGTCGAGGTCGGTACGCATGTAGTAACCGAGAACGTCGTGCGCGGTGCCGCCGCCAAGTCATTCCAGGCAGCGTCCCCGGTGTGGGCGCAGCGGATGAATTCCCTGTGGCTGGCCCAGCTCAAGAGGCTCTCGGAGACTCCCCCGGAAGGCGCTTCCGGCCGGCACCCGTGAGGGCGTCGGCCGGGCGAAACGTGCTGGGTGCGATCGGTCAGGCGGCGGATACGGGCTCCTCGGCGACGGTGGCGGGAGCGGAAGCGGCCTCGCCGCCCTTGCGGGTCGGCTTGAGGAAGAGGGCGAGCAGGATGCCGACGGCGAGGGTGGGGGCGATCCAGAGATAGCCGGTGGCGGTGGCGTGGGCGAAGGCGTCCAGGGCGGTGTCGCGGAGGGCGCCGGGCAGCTGCCCGATCGTGTCGGGGCGGGCGGCGTCGAAGCCGCCGGCGGTGGGCAGGGCGTGGGTGCGGTCGGCGAAGCCGGTGTTGAGGAGGGTGCCGAAGACGGCGACTCCGAAGGCAGCACCGATGGAACGGGCGAAGGTGACCACGGCGCTGGCGGCGCCGAGATCGGCGACGGGCACGCTGTTCTGGACGGTGGTCAGGACGACCATGGGGACCATGCCGATGCCGACGCCGGTGATCAGGAAGTAGACGCTCAGCACGAGGGTGTTGGTGGCGGCGCCGATGGTGCCGAGCAGGAGCAGTCCGGCGAGGTTGGCCGCCAGGCCGCCGAGCAGGATCCTCCGCAGCAGGCCGACGCGCGAGGCCCAGCGTCCGGCCAGGGACTGGCTGATGACCAGACCGGCGACCAGCGGCAGCATGTAGACGCCGGACAGGGTGGCGGAGACGCCGTGGACGATCTGGAGGTAGGTCGGCAGGTAGACCAGTACGGCGAACATGGCGGCGTTGGCGAAGAAGCCGATCAGCGAGGAGAACACGACGGTCCGGGAGCCGAGCATGGCCGGCGGCAGGACGGGGGCGGCGGCGCGGCGCTCGACCGGGACCAGGAGCACGGCCAGCGCGACGGTGGCGACGATCAGGCCGACGATGGCCGGAGAGCCCCAGCCCCAACGCTCACCGAACGAGGTGATCAGGACCAGGCCGGTGGCGATGGCAGCCAGCAGGGTCGCGCCGAGGTAGTCGATGCGGGCCTTGGTACCCCGGGTGGCGGCGGGCAGGGCGCGGGCGGCGATGATCAGGGCCACGATGCCGACGGGCAGGTTGACCAGGAAGGCCCACCGCCAGGAGAGCTGGTCAGTAAAAACACCGCCGAGCAGGGGACCGACGATGCTGGCGACGCCGTAAACCGAGCCGAACATGCCCTGGTACCGGCCGCGTTCGCTCGGGGCGACGATGTCGCCGACAAGGGCGAAGGTCAGCACGATCATGCCGCCGCCTCCGATGCCCTGGAGGACGCGGGCGCCGATCAGCTCGGGCAGATTCTGGGCCAGACCGCAGGCGACCGAGGCGATCAGGAAGACCGAGGTGGCGGTCAGGTAGAGCGGCTTGCGGCCGAACATGTCGCCAAGCTTGCCCCACAGCGGGGTGACGGCGGTCGAAGCGAGCAGGTATGCGGCGCTGACCCACGCGATGTCGTCGAACCCATTCAGATCCTGTGCTATCCGGGGCAGCGCGGTGGAGACGATCGTCTGGTCAAGAGAGGCGAGCAGAACGGCCAGGATCAGTGCGCTCATCGCGGCGGCGACCCCGCCGACCTTGGGTGACGAGGACTCGGTTGCCTTCGACATGGAAGGTGACCTTTCTAGAAGTGAAACACCAAAATGACGAAACCTCTAAGATCTGTCACTTTAATGTAGCACTTACAGGTGTGGGATCTACTCCCACGGGGCGGTAGATGTCTCAGGCATCACATTCCGGCACTAGACTCGGGCCGGTGAGAGCCGACGCAGCACGCAATCTCAAAGCAGTCTTGGCGACAGGGGCACGTATGCTCGCCGCCGATCCCGGCGCCAGCATCGCGAGCATCGCCACCGAAGCAGGTGTCGACCGGCGTACCGTCTACCGGCGCTTCGCCAACCGCGACGACCTCCTCGCGGCCATCTACGAAGCCCGTCTCACGGCCATCGAGGACGCCATCGAGGAGGCCCGCCTGTGCGAAGCCCCTGTCGCCGTCGCCCTGCACCGCTACGTCGAGAACATCATCGTCGTCAATCGGATCTGGCCCGTCGACCTCCCCCGCATGCTCGCCGACGACAGCGTCCACGCACGCCGCGACGCGGCCATCCACGCGGTCGACGCCTTCCTGCAACGCGCCACCGATGAGGGCCTCATGCGTCCCGGCCTCGCAGAGGGCTGGGCGAGCGCGCTGCTGCCGCAACTCATGCACCTGGTGAACCAGCAACTGCCCGAGCTGAGCCCGGGCCAGGCTGCGGACGTGGTCGTCGACACCCTGCTGAACGGTCTGGGGACGTCCTGACACACCGAAGGCCCTCGGCAGACACCTTCCTTCACGTCTCTGCCGAGGGCCTTCGGCGCGGGGTGGCGGTGTCACAAGGGCACCGCCACCCACCTCATTCCACGACCTGTCGAGTCGTGTCCACCTCGGAGGCCTCCCGCTTCTCCCCCGCCTTCCGTGGACGCTGGGCCCCCCTGGAGGGCGACGGCACGGTACCGGGCAGGCGGACGCGGCGGAGTCGGGGCTGTACGTTCGCGGCGGCGGAGCGCTTCAAGGTTTCTCCCATCAGGGGTGCGAAGAGATCCCCAGGCGGATAGATCGCGGGGCGAGGAGATCGCCGGGCGAGGAGTGGATGTCCCGCAAACCACAGAAGCAGCCGACACATTCCGCATCTGCTCAGCCCTGCCGTACTCCTTCGAGGAAACGGCCCGCCAGGTCGACGCGTTCGGCGAGCGTGGCGGGTATCTGCCCGAAATCCACGAAGAGTTCGTGCACGCCCGCCTCTGCGGCGGCCCGCGCGTAGTCGACGTACTGGGTGAGCGTGCCCGCCTCCGGCATCCGGTCCACGTCGGTCTTCGTGTCGGTCAGCTCGGGGTTGACGCGCAGAGCCATGTGCAGGGCCGCAGGGTCGCGTTCGGCCTGCACCGCCTCCTTCTGGATGACGTCCCACATGCCCAGCAGGTGAGGCAGCGGCATCGCCACGGGCAGCCAGCCGTCGAGACGCCGTCCGACGCGCCGCAGTCCGCCAGGGCTGAACGCCGCGAGCAGCAACGGCGGCCCGGGCCGCTGGCTCGGCTTCAGGCCCACCACGGTCTCCGGGATGGTGAACAGCGGCCCCCCGTGCGCGAAGACGTCGTTGGCCCAGTACGCCTCCAGGACGTCCAGCGTCTCCTCGAGCCGCGCTCCGCGTCCCTTCCAAGGCACGCCGACCGCGGTGTACTCGTCGGGCATCCAGCCCAGGCCGAGCCCGACGACCAGGCGCCCATGGCTGACGACGTCGAGGGTGGTCAGGGAGCGGGCCAGCATCAACGGCGACTGCCACAGGCCGTTGAGCGTGCTCGTACCCAGGCGGACCCGGGTGGTGTGGGCCGCGGCGAACGTCAGGGCGACCAAGGGGTCCATGTGGTTCTCGTAGGCACGCGGCATCGCGCCGGACGAACTCGGGTACGGGGCGGTCGGCACCCGAGGCGCGAGGACACGGTCGCCGGTCCACAGGGAGTCGTATCCCATCTCCTCCGCGGTGCGGCTGACGCGCTGGATGCCTTCCGGGCCGGCTTCGGGGCCGAAGGTCGGCAGGGCGAGGCCGAGTTTCACAGATGTCTCCTCATGGGGTGGCCCGGTCCGGGACCAGGTCCGGGTGTTCGTCCGTCAGTGGGATGCCGAGCAAGGTCTCCACGGCGGCCACAGTTCGGGCCGGGGCCACGGCGTGGACGGTTGCGAAGCCCAACTCCGCCGCGGGTGGCAGGTGCTGCTCGGTGTCGTCCACGAACACGCACTCCTCGGCGGTCAAGCCGAGTTCCTGCAACACGATCCGGAAGATCTCAGGTTCCGGTTTGCGCGTGCCGTGCCCTTCGGACAGCACCACAGCGTCGTAGCGCGTCTCCAGGTCGTAGCCGTCGTACAGGTTCCACGGGGCCAGGCCAACCGAGTTGGACAGGATCCCGACCTTGACCCCCGCGCGGCGGGCGGCGGCGGCCGCGGCGATCATCGCGGGCTCAGGGCGCAGGTCGGCGAAGATGCGACCCATCAGGTTGTCAGGCGGGATACCGAGACGGATAGCCGCCGCCTCGTTCCACTGGGTCTGGGTGAGGTTGCCACGTTCCAGTTCCTCGGTCAGCCGGAGCGCTTCGGGGTCCAGGTAGAGGCCGGTGAGCAGGGTTCCCTCGGCAAGCCCCGCGCGTCGCTCGAAGGCGAACGCGGCGGGCACCAGAGGTGTTGTCAGCACACCACCGAAGTCAAGGACGAGGCCTTTACGGTGCTGGGTCATGCTCACACCTTAAAAGATCGTCATGGGTTGCTTCCCACCAGGTCATGTTTCTCTTCGAGAGGTGTCGACGCCCATGAACATGTGTCAGGTGTGAACCTTCGGGGCACGTAGTTACGTGTTCCGGTGAGGGGTGCTCCTGTGCCACGGCGACGGAGGAACCAGGGAGAGGGCAAGTGAGCACCCCCCCTTTCCGGACCGCTCTGCTCCCTTCCTGGTCCGAGGAGCGGAGCGCGACGACCCCGCACGACGTGCTGGAAGGTCGGCTGATGCACGTCGGCGCGGGGCTGTTCGCCGTCTGCGGCCGCGTGGCTGGGGGGCGCGGTCAGTTGCTCGTGCGGTGCGGGTGCGCCAGGTAGACGCCCAGGATGCGCACCTGCGGTGTGTCGCGGGTCAACGAGCTCAGCTGCCGCGCGGGCGGTTTCGTCGCTGACGAGGGTGCGACGGTCGCCGAGTTGGAGCCGGTTCACCCCGATACGCGGCGGGCATCACCGTGGTCAGCCTTCATCGGGGAGGTCATGTCGCGGGCGGCAGAAGCTCCGTCGTGCAGCGGGCCAGTTGGAGTATCGGTGAGCCTGCTTCGATCAGGCTCAGCAGGGGGTGCCACCCGCCGCCACAGTCTGCCGTCAGCGCGTGTTCGTACGCCACGGCGACCAGATACTGAACGGCCCTCCCGGCACGTGGAACGCGCGCAACGAGCCGCTTCTCAACGGCGGTCGGCAGCCCCTTCCGGGCCGAAGGGGCGTCGTGCAGCGCCGCGGCCAGGCTCAGCCGCTCGTCGTGGAGTACGGTGGCGAGTTCCGTAGCTGTGGCGGCCGCTTGGGGGGTACTGGCCGCCCCGCCCGCATGCGGAGCGGCCAGTACGTCGGTGATACGGCGGGCCGTGCCCAGTGCCAGGGCGGTGACCGCCGTCCAGAGGAACGCCGCGTCGCCGACGCGCAGCGGTGCGCCCGCCGAGTGCGTGGCGAAGCCAGCGGGAACGTACAGGTCGTCGAGGCGGACCAGGCTCCCGGCCCCGCCCCGCCCCGACAGCGCCTTCGTGGCGACGACGAAGAGGTCGGGTTCGCCGGTCGCCGACGCGGGAAGCGGCAGGGCCAGCCAGAGGCCGGTCTCCTCGGCCGCGGGAAGGCTCCACAGTCCGGACAGCGTGAAGCCACCGGGAGTCGGCCGCGCGGTCGCTCCCGGGAAGTCCGCGTGGCACGCCGCGGTCGGCAGGGGCGCGGCCCAGCTCCAGGCGCCCGTCAATGCCTGCCATGCCTCGGCCGGGGCGGCGTGCCCCGCCGACTCGCAGGCCGTGAACACCTGCGCGAGAGGGCTCTCCGGTCCGAGCAGTCGGGGGTGCTGGTCACCATACGTGGGGGTCGAGGACCTAGGCAGCCTGCTCGCCTCCTTCAGCGGGCGTCGCCGTGAGGACGACGTTGTGCAGTTCCTCGCCGCGCGCGTAGCGGTGCAGCTGACGTCGGATGAAATCCGTGGTCCGGGTGGGAAAGGCATCGGTGAACGCGGCGACGTGCGGGGTGATGAGCGCGCCGGGCAGGCTCCACAGGGGGTGTCCGGCGGGCAGGGGTTCGGGGTCGGTGACGTCGAGTGCGACGCGCAGCCGCCCCGCCCGTACCTCCCGAACCACCGCGCTGGTGTCGACGAGTTCGCCACGGGCGACGTTGACGAGCAGCGTCCCGTCCTTCAGCCGGGCCAGCGCCTCCGTGCCGAACATCCCGTGTGTGCCCTCTGTCAGCGGCGCGCACAACACCACGGCGTCCACGGTCGGCAGCAGTACGGGCAGCTCCGCCGCCCCGTGCACTTGGCCGGCGGGTGTGGTGCGCGCGGTCCGGGCCACGAGGACGACCTCGCACCGAAACGCGCTGAGCCGGGCGGCGACCGCGGCGCCGACCGCGCCGTAGCCGACGACGAGGACCCTCTTGCCGACCAAGGTGGAGTGGACTTCAGGCACCCACTCCCCCTGTGCCTGGTGGGCGGTGAACCGGTCGAGGCCCCGGCACAGGGACAGCAGCAAGGTGACGGCCAGTTCGGCGGTGGTCTCGCGGTGCACGCCGCGCCCTGTGGCCAGCCGACTGCCGGCGGGCAGGTCCCCGAGCAGTGGCGTCATGTGGTCGTAGCCGGAACTGAGCAGTTGAAGCACTTCGAGGTTGCGCATGCGGGGCAGTACGGGGCGCAGGACCCGTTCGGCACCGGGCGCGGGGATGCCGACGAGGAAGCGGACGTCGGCGGGGTCACCGGGCAGCGGTCCGGTACCGTCCCAGTAAGCGTAGGAGAGCCGGTCAGGCAGGCCTGGAATCTGATTTCGGTGGTAGGGGAGCCAGACGGTCGCGCCGTCCTTCATCATGCATCAGCTTCTTCCGCTCTGGTGTCACACGCCTTTGGGACGTGTGTAACTGGGCCCGGGGTTCACGTGAGCCCCGCCAACCGCATATGTGGACTGGTTTCAGGTGCTACATGGTCGACCGGGGAAGGCTGATCAGCGCGGAGTCCTCGCGGGCCGTCCGGAAGATCTCCGCCCGACCCACCGACGTGCGCCGGCGTAGCAGAGCGCGACGCTCCCACTCGGTCATCGCGCCCCAAACCCCGTACGCCTCACGGTGGTCGAGGGCATGGGCGAGGCAGTCGAGCCGTCCGGGGCAGTCCAGGCACAAGGTCTTGGCATCGTTCTGGGCTGGTCCCTCGACGAACATTCGGTCCGACTGCGTCCGGCACAACGCTTGGTCAGCCCAGTCCATGCCATCTCGCTTCCCAGCGGACGCCGGTCGGGCCCGCCCTTGCGTCCGTACACACGCACAGGTAGATACGTGTGAGCCTATCTCACATGTGTCTTATTCGTCGCGCCGGGCATCGTGCAGGAGACGGCAGGTAAATACCAAACCCGGCATCACCTCGGGGAGTTCCTCGAACCGGCTCTCGCCGCTGATCAGAGCGTCCAACACCGGGTCGGCGAGCAGGTCGAAAGCTGGGGCGAGCAGGTCGGCATAGGAGTGGAAAGGGCGATGCGCCGGTCGCCCTACCAGCTCAGGTCGACCACGGCGGCCTCGGCCCGAAGCCGTTCCAGGGAGCGGGCGAGACCCTGTTCGGTGGCACTGGCGTGAAGGACGAGACCGCACTCCCCCAGTGCCTGGGGCGGCGGAGCGTAGTCGGCGCCGAGCACCTTCGCGGTCTCGGCCCGCCCCGGATCGGTCTCCATCAACTGCACCCGCACACCGGGGGATCGGGCCAGCAGGGCCGCCACCGAGCAGCCGACAACGCCACCGCCGACCACGGCGATCCGGCCCCCGACCAGGGGCGCGGCCGGCGAGCGCAGAGTCCGGTACGACAGTGACAGCGGCGGCCGGGACGACGTACCGCGTCTGATGGAGCGGAGACAGAACGCGCGCGCCGAGTGGCTCCTGGCAGTGTTCCTCCTCGTGGTCCGGGGCTGTCACGCCGCCGGAACATGTCTCGTGGCAGAAGGTACATATCCGCTCGCGGTGAGGCGTCGGGGGCGGTGCGGAAACCGCCGGTGGTGGGGCCAGCCCTACAGATGGCCTCTCCAGGCGTGTGGGCCAGCCGTACAACACGAACTTTCCGGCCATAGAGGCTGACGGATTCTTCCGTGCGTTCTAGTCTTCTGCATGAGGTGTGAGGGGGCGGACGGCCAGACGTATCACGAGCACGACCGCTCGCCCTCAGGGATCACACCGAGGAGGGCCGGACCGACCACCAGCCGCGATGTCCCCTGAACAGCCGTCCGAGACCGGTTGCGGGCACGCATCACCCTTGAGCCCGGGCGGCTGACCGAGGGGACACCTGTCACGACGGCAGGGAGGGACAACAACGTACCCTCACAAGTGCTTTGGCCTGTTCCATGCGCCTGAATGCGAGAGCGTTCGGGCCGGGCTGGTTCATCGGGGAAGGGAGTGGGGGACGGTGGAGTCAGTGATCGGGACGATGATCGGACGCGACAGCGAGCAGGAGGTGCTGTCCGCGTTCGTGGCGGCCCCCGGAGGCAGGGCGCTCGTGCTGCGCGGCGACTCTGGTGTGGGCAAGAGCGCGTTGCTGGGACATGTGTCGCAGCTCGCGGTGGCGGAGCGGTACCGGGTGATCCGGGCGGCCGGAGTTGAGGCGGAGTCGGAACTTCCGTTCGCCGGGCTGCACCAGTTCCTGTATCCGCTGTTGTCCTACATCGACCGGCTGGACCAGGTCCACCGCAAGGTCTTCGACGTCGTCTTCGGCAGGAGCGAAGGCACTCCCCCGTCGGTCATGACCCTCGGAATCGCCGTCCTCGACCTGCTCTCCTTGGCCGCCTCTCAGCATCCACTGCTGCTCGTTCTGGACGACGGGCAGTGGCTGGACGCTTCCAGCACCGAGGTGATCGGTTTCGTCGGGCGTCGCCTCACCGGCAGCTCGGTGAAGCTCGTCGTCGTCCTGCGGGCTGGTGTGCCCTCGGGCTTCGACACCGCTGCGCTGAAGGAACTTGCGGTGACCACACTGTCGGAGAAGGCCGCCGAGCAGATGCTGGACCTGCACCACCCCGGACTGGCCGACCGTGTGCGCCGCCTGGTCCTGGAGGAGGCTCAGGGCAATCCGCTGGCCCTGTTGGAACTGCCTCCGTACGTGCGCGACCGTCGAACGGGGCACGCGCCGGAGGAGCCCTTCGGCTACACCGGCATCCCCCTGCCGCAGCGCCTGCAACAGGTCTACGGCGCCCGGATCAAGGCTCTGAGCGACCCCGTCCGCGCGGAGCTGCTGCGCGGCGCCCTGGACGGTGTCGGGGCCGGTACGGCGGCCGGTCAGGCCAGGGGTGGCCGGTACCGGATGACTGACACCGACGAGGCCACCGACTATGGGCTGCTGGTGGTCGATCCGCTCAGTGGTGACTTCGTCTTCCGGCATCCGCTGGTGCGGTCGTCCGTGGTGCAGACGGCGACTCCGAACGAGCGGCGCGCGGCACATACCGTACTCGCCGACGTCCACCGCGACAACGTGGAGCGGCGGGCCACGCATCTGGCGGCGTCGGCCGTCGACCCGGACGAGGCGGTCGCCGCCGCTCTGGAAGCGGCCGCCGAGTCCGCCACCCGGCGCGGCGGCGCGGTCGCCGCCGTGGCCTGGCTGACCCGCGCCGCCGAACTGAGCGAAACCCACCAAGAACGGTCCCGCAGACTGGGCAGCGCGGCGTACGTCGCCGGACACTCGGGCCGGTTGGACCAGGCAAGGCAGCTGGTCCGCGCAGGTGCCGGCGTAGACACCGGCGGCTCCCCGGACTCGGTGGTCGCGTCGGGCTATGTCGCCTTCTTCGAGGACGGGGACATCCGCTCCTCGCAGCACCAGGTCTTCGCCGCGATCGAGAGTCTGCGCGACCGCGGGGTCGGCCAGTCGAACGAGGTGCTCACCCGGCTGATCGACCTGCTGCTGGCCATCAGCCAGTACGGCAGTGACGAGGCGTGGTGGCTGCGGGTCCACGAGTTGCTGGACAGCCTGGGCGACCTGGTGCCCGCGCACTCGCGCATCTACCAGGACGCGTGGGGTGACGTCGTCCTGCGCGGGGCCGGGGTGAACGAACGGCTGGAGCGTGCCTTCGCCGACGTGCACTCGCTGGAACCTTGGGACGTCACCCGGCTGGGCGCCGCCGCCTATCACGTGGACGCGCTCAGTCAGTACCGGCCACATTTGCAGCGCATGGTGGACCGCGAGATCGAGACGGGCGCCCTGGCGGACGCCATGACGATGCTGCATCTGATCATGCTGGACCAGATCGCGGTGGGTGAGTGGGACGAGGCGGAGCGCACTGGGCGGCGCTGCCTGGAGCTGACGACGACGCACAAGCACGCGTTGTTCGTCCACCACACGCATGCCTACTTGGGGTTGTTGGCGGCGTTGCGGGGCCAGGTCGAGCACGCACGCGAGTTGCAAGCCACCGTCGACACCTGGGCCCGCCCCCGCGGCATCGGCTTCCTCACCCAGATCACCGACACCATCGGCACCACCACCGCCCTCGCCGAAGGCGACTACGAAGCCGCATACCTCCACGCCATCGGCATCACACCCCCCGGCACCTTCCACCCCTACGCCCACCAAGCCCCCCGCACCCTCCTCGACCTCGTCGAAGCAGCCCTCCACACCGGCCGCACCCAACAAGCCCACCAACACGCCCAAGCCGCCCACCACGCAGGCCTCCCCCACATCAGCCCCCGCCTCGCCCTCACCACCTACGGCGCCCTCGCCATGACCACCCCCGACCCCACCCAAGCCGACCACTACTACCACCAAGCCCAAACCCACCCCCACGCCCACCACTTCCCCTACGAACTCGCCCGCATCCACCTCGCCCACGGCATCCGCCAACGCCACACCCACGGACCCAAAACCGCCCGCCCCTCCCTCACCCTCGCCGCCCAGACCTTCCAACGCCTCGGGGCCGCCACCTGGGCCGAACGCGCCCAAGCCGAACTCCGCGTCTCCGGCCTGGTCACACGCGCGACCACGCAACTGACCGAACTCACCTGGCAGGAGCGCCGGATCGCCGACCTCGCCGCAAGCGGCCTGACCAACAAGGAGATCGGCGAACGCATGCACCTCTCCCCACGCACCGTCAGCTCACACCTCTACCGAGTCTTCCCCAAACTCGGCATCACCTCCCGCGCCGCCCTCCGCGACGCCCTGGGCAGGATCCGCGACGACCAGAACGTGTGAGTGCGCCCTCCCGGGTTCCTACAGGGGGTGGGCCCGCAGACCGTGTTCGTCGAGCCAGCCGAGCACGTAGTCCGCGACGAACCTCCATCCGTTGTCGATGGTCAGTGAGTGCGCGCGGTCCGCGAACTGCTTGAGGTCGGTGACGGCCATGGAGTCGCCGTACTGCTTGTACGCCGCGCGCGTGGCGGCGTCAGGCACCAGCAGGTCCTCCTGTCCCGAGATCAGCAGGAGCGGGCCGCGGCCCGCGTTGCCGACGTCGGCCACCGCGCGCGGACTGCGCGCCGAGTCTCCGCAGCCGAGGTCGGCGAGCAGCCGGCGGGGTGTCGGCACGACATAGCGTTCGTAGAGTCGGGCGGACTCGTCCGCGGTGACGGTGTTCGCAAAGAGCCGATGGAACTGATCCGAGGACAGGGAAACTGTTGGATCAGTGTCGTCGGACTGGCCCGGGTGCCACAGCCCGGTCTGCGGGGCGGACACCGCGATGTCGTTGACCGGAGCGGGGGCGATGGCCACTGCGGCCTGGCCGATGTTGGCTCCGATGAGGTGTTGGGCGATGAGCCCGCCGACCGAGTGACCGATGATCACCGGCGCAACATCGAACGAGCCTACGATTTTGGCGTAGTGGTCCGTCAGCAGGTCCAGGCCGATGTCGGTGAGCCGGTCGGAGGACTTCCGCATCTCCCCCACGGTGAACGCCTCCCCCGGCCAGCCCGGTGTGAACGCGAGGAAGCCCCGGCTGGCGAAACGCTCCGCCCACGACTCCCATGACAACGCGTGAAGCCACGCACCATGGATGAAGACGACGGGGGTACGGTTCACGGCTGCTTCCTCCGAGCACGACGACCACCCGGCACCGGCACGCGGGCGACCGTTTCAGCATCCTTCAAGGGCAGGTCAAGGGCGACAGTCGAATGACTTAATGTTCTTGGTCCGTGGTGTCCGACAGCGCCGGACAGCCCGTTCCCGGCGCCCCGGCCAAGTCGCCGCAAACGGACACGGGGCCGTCTGGAGCCGATCCCCCGCCCGCCCGGCACGGCGCCCGGGGCCCAACTCGGTCAAGTTGACCGGTCAAGTGACTTATGTACGTCGCTCTCGTGGCGGCAACAGTGGACGAGGCCAGCTTCCGCCACAGAGAGGGGCCAACTCGCCATGAGCGGCAACCCATCGGATCGACAGACCTGCCGCGCGGTATCGCACGGCCGCTCCGAGCTGGTCCTGGACATCGAGCGCGTACTGAACCTCACTACTCGGCAGCCCGTACGCGCCGCATTCCGGTTCGCCCCGGACACTCCCTGGGTCGTGTCCGTGGAATTGGCCATCAAGGGCGGCCCCTGCGTCCAGTGGCGGATCAGCCGCGCCCTTCTGCACCAGGGGCTCTACTCGGTGAGCGGCCTCGGTGACGTCCAGCTCTGGCCGTCCTACCCCGCCGACGGCGCCACCGCACGGCTGCGGCTGACATCCCGCGACACCGCTGCGCTGTTCGAGCTGCCCGTGCCGCCGCTGGCAGAGTGGCTGGCCGAGACCTACGAGGTGGTACCCGCCGAGGCCGAACTCAGCAAGATCGACTGGGACGCCGCGACCGTGGATCTGCTCCAGGAGCCCCAGACTCACTGCGACTGACCATGGTCGAGGGTCCTAAGCCCGCCCGTCGACCAGTGGTCGTGCGGATTGCTGCGCCCCGAGCGCTCCGCACAGCCGCCGGTGCGAACGTGCTTTCAGGGCGAGCGCGCGATGCCCATGCCGATTGGTCGAGCCGATCCGCCGGCACACGTCGAACAGCCGCCACTCCACCAGCCAGCCTGCGGTGGTCAGTTGGTCATGGACGAACGCCACGCTCCATGCCCCGTGGGGTATGCATCCAGATGCGGCGTTCGCCAGGGGGAGCGCGCAGGGCTGAACAGGCCGCAGCAGGTCGTTCGCCATCCGGTGCTCCCGTCTCCCTGCGGCCATAGGGGACAAACATGTTGAAGTCTCCCACCAAAGCCGTTTGCTTCGCTTTCCTGTGAACCTGCCGTGCCCTCAACCCCGTTGCCCTGGTGAAGAGCTCCTGCGTCAGGGTGTTGGTTGGCTGGCCTGGACGCAGGACGGGGTGGTCGTCCTCGTGATCTTCCCCCGACGCGAGGGCGGCCGCCCCACTCACAATGGACTGTCAGGACCTTGGGGTGAGGTCCTGACAGTCTGCGGTTCGCGCGGCTTCGAAGTGGGCTCGCAGTCCGGCCGGAGGCGCGGTGATCTTGCGGGTGCCGAGGTCGATCCAGGCGCCCAAGGTGCGTACCTCGGCAGCCCTTTCACCACTCGCGCGCGTCAGAATGTGCTCGAACTGCCAGCGCGAACCGTCCTCGCTCAGTCCGATGACGTGGGTGCCCACGGTGACGACTTCGGCGGGGAAGACCTCGCGCCGATAGCGGACATCATCGCTGAGTGTCACGGGGGCGAGTCCTGCCTGGCGCAGGGCTTGTGGGCTCCAGTCCGCTTCCATCAGGATGGCGAGCCGGGCCGAAGCGGCGTACTCCAGATATCTCGTGTTACGCAGATGGCCGTTGGCGTCCACATCGTCCCAACGGACCTCGAAGGTTTTCGTGAATGCCTTTGACATGTCTGAGGACCAGCCTTTCCGCGTCAAGCAGCCTGTCGAGGCTGCGCGCTTCTTGATACACGTGTCGAACCCTTCAACGGGTTCAGCGTTCTCAGCCGCGCGAGCAAGAGCGATGTGTGAGTATTCGCACCTGCTCAAACATTTGGTCGTATCGGAAGGAAACCGCGTGAGCCTCATGTCGGTCCGGCGATTCGCCGTGGCCTCCGCCACAGCGGTCACCGCAGTCGGAAGCGTCGTCGGCGTCGCTGGTACCGAGCACTCAGTTCCAGTGCTTCAGCAACCTCGTCGTGGACCACGAGCCCAGCTAAAACTAGGCCGCCGTCAACGCCTCCTCAGGCGCCGGACCAACCCGGCCACCCAGATCAAGTGGGGCCTCAACTACATGAACAGCGCCTATGGAAGCCCGTGCGACGCATGGCCCTTCTGGCAGACCAACCACTGGTACTGAGGCCGTCTCCTGTAAACGTTCAAGATAGAAAACACGTGTCGCGATCGGGAGGACGAGGTATGAGCGGAATACCGGGAGACACCGGCCCCGCACAGGACGCGGCCCTGACCCGGGCGGCGCAGTCAGGCGACGTGTCGGCGCTGGCCCTGCTCCTCGAGCGGCACCGGCCCGGCATGCGGGCAGTGGCCCTCAGCCTGCTGGGACCGGGCCCGGACGTGGACGACGTCCTCCAGGAGGCGGCGCTAGTGGCGCTGCGCCGGATCGTGGACGTCCGCGATCCGGAGGCCGTGGGGCCCTGGCTGCGCATGGTCGTGCGCAACAACTGCCGCACGCTGCTGCGGGCCGCCCGGCGGGTCGAGCCCATGGAGGCGGTCCCCCTGCCCGCTTCCGGCGCCACGCCCGAACAAGTCCTCCAGAACCATGCGTTGCGGGACTGGGTCTGGGAGGCCGTGGAGGCGCTGTCGCCCACACTGCGCCTGCCGCTCGTGCTGCGGTACTTCTCCACCGGGGTGACCTCCTACCAGCAGATCGCCGAGGCCTGCGCGGTGCCGGTGAGCACGGTACGCAGCCGACTGAACCAGGCACGCGCGGCCCTCGCCCAGGCCCTCACCGCCGCTGCGGCCTCAGCCCACGACGACATGACACGCCGCACGGAAACCAGTTGGCAGGAGGCGCGCGAGACCCTCGCAGCCGCGGAACGCGGCGAGTTCGGCGCGGTGGTCAAGGACCGCTACTCCCCCGAGGTCTCGCTGCTGGCCGGAGGTCAACGGCTGGGTGGGGCCGGTCTGTTGCTCGCGGGCATGGAGGGGGACCTCTCAGCCGGGGTGCGTCAGCGCCCCCTGCATGTGGTGGCCGGGCGGTCGCTGGTGGTCTGGGAGATGGAACTGGTCAGCCCGCCCAACGACCCGGACCATTGCCCTCCCGGGGTGGCCTGGATCATGTCGCTGGAGGGCAGCCGCTTCGACCGGGTCTCCCTCTACCACGCGGCGCGTCCCCCGCACGCGCCCGCTCCCGCGGCAGCCTGAACACGGGCCCACCCCGGAGGAGTGACCCAGATCACCTGCCGCCGATAGAACTCCCCGGTGCCTGGTGCGTCGTGTCGGTGTCACAGACACCTGCGGATCCACGGAGATCTCCATGAACATACCCCTCGCACCCACCGGTCCCCTCTCCCTCGGCACCCACTCCTACCAAACGGGCGGAATCGTCCAGCGCTATCACGTCCACGGCAGCGGCCCCGTATGCGTGGCGCACTCCGGCGGTCCCGGCATCTTCTACGAGTACCTGCGCATGCCCGCTCTCGAGGAGCACCTGACGATGGTCTACGTCGAGCCCGTGGGCACCGCCGAGGACAGCCGGCTGCCCTCGCATCCGCACGGCTACACCCGCGAGCGCTACAGCCGCTTCCTTCAGGTGCTGATCAGCCGGCTCGGGGTGCCCCGGGTGCACCTGCTCGGGCACTCGCACGGCGCGTTCGTGACCGCCTATCACGCGCTGCACCGGCCTGAGCAGGTGGCGGGCGTCGTCCTGTACGAAGGCGCGCCCGTCACCGGGCCGGAGCACGGGGCGGAGGCGAGTCGCATGGTGGAGGCGTTCGTCGCCAAGCATGCGGGCCACCCGGGGCTGCCGGATGTGCTGGCCGCGTTCGGCGCCATGGCAGATATCTCCAGCGACGAGCAGACCGTTGCGGTAGCGCGCGGAGTCCTGCCCTCCTACTTCGCCGACTACTGGGGCAATGAGGAAAAATTGGCCCCCTTCCGGGACGCGGTGCAGGCCACCTACATCTCGGGCCTGGACGAGAACCTCGTACCGGAAAGCATCGACGACCGGACCGCGCTGAAGAGCCTGGAGCCGCCGGCTCTGGTCATCGTGGGCCGACACGACGTGATCTGTGGGCCGCGCTGGGCGTACGAACTGGCCGAGCTGATCCCCGACTCACGGCTGCTCGTACTGGAGAACAGCGGGCATATGGGGCACATCGAGGAGCCGGAACTGTTCGCGAACACCGTCCGTGACTTCGTCCTGCGGACCGGGCGGTAGCGCACAACAAAGGTTCACGGGCGTCGCCCTGCTCGATGGCGCCCGTGAACCCGGGACGGGAGACGGTCCGTCGTAGTCCTGTAGAACTGTCTCCCCGCTTCGGGGGTCGAAGCCCGTGAAATGCTGTGCACGACATGTCGATCAGGCCGTACAGAGCCGTAAAAAACGGTGACGAACCGTGGAGACTCAGGGCACCGAAGCCACGGCTGCCGATCCCGACTGAGACCGGGGCGTCTTCGCTCCCGGCTTCCTCGGCTCGATCGTGCGCGGGTCAATGGCCTCGCCCGGGGCGCCCTCACGGTAGAGGCCGTCGGGGAGGCTGTCACGGTCGTGCGGCAGCAGGAAGAACACGCGCCGCTTGTACAGGCCGCTGTCCGGGTCCGGCGAGGCGTCCTCGTCCAGCAGCGCGTAGCCCACCATGCGGCCGTCGCGCGCGTACGGCGGCTTGGTGTTGCGCCGCTTGGTCTTGTCCAGTGCCTGACGGACGTAGTCGAGCCGTTCGAGGTTCTCCAGCCACACCACCTCGGCCTCGTGGATGAGGTCGCTCTCGGTCAACAGCGAACTCATGGCCGCTGCCCCTCCTTCGTCGGCATGCTCCCCGGCGCCGGGGGCGTCCGGGCATCGATCCGTCCCGCTCGCCGCAAGGTGACGGGCCGCTCCGTGGGGACAACCGGGTACGGGGCCGGGCCCCCATCGTAGAGCGCACCTCGGCATGGGTGTAAGGCACGTCGGGTGGATGACTGCCCCACGCCAGCCCTCATGCCTGCCCCAACAGGCCGATTCCGGGGTAATACTTGCGGCCGTTCGACTTGATCATGTCGGTCGGCGAGGCGACGCCCACCTCCTGGCGGATCCGGTTCGCGAAAGCACGCGGGGTCGCGGGCCGAATGCCTTCGCCGGCGTTGCACCAGGAGCTGTACTCGGCGTAGAGCAAACCCTGCTCCACCCGCAGGTCCTTGCCCGGATCACAGTCCCGCGTGCAGCACTCGGCGAGGAAACGGCCGATGTGGTCCTCGGTGGTGGCATACGCCGTGGTGGCCATACGAACCCGGTCGGGGCCCTCCAGCGGATCTCTGGTGCCCAAGTAGCGCCGCGCCCCCTGGATCAGCCAGTGCAGGATTCCCGGGCCTTCGTCCCGTACAAGTTCGAAGGCGAGGTTGTCGATCCTGCGGTGCGCCGGAACCGTGCGGGTGAAAGGCAGCAGACGGATGCGGCGCCAGAAGGCGAAGCCGCCGGTAGAGACCTCCGGGCGGTGGTTGCCGAGCAGCCACAGGTGATGGGTGGGGGTGAACGAGAAGTAGTCCTGCCGCATCCGACGGGCCTTTATCTTGTCGCCGCCCGTCAGCAGCCGAACGCGTGCCTCGTCGAACTTGTCGTTCGGCTTCAGTTCGCTGCACACCACCAGACGGCGCCCATGTAGTTCGGTCAGTTCTGTGGAGTGCTCCGAGAAGGCGCCCCGGTCCATCAGAAAGCCCGGCGGGGCCGCGTCGGCGTAGTCACCGAGGACCTGAATCATGATGTCGAGCAGGACGGACTTGCCGTTCTTGCCCTCACCGTGCAGGAAGGGCAGCACCTGAGCGCCGACGTCGCCCGTGATGGAGTAGCCGAGCAGCAGATGCAGGAAGTCGATCATCTCCCGGCCCTCGTCGTCGTCCCCGAAGGTGTCGGCGAGGAAGCGGTGCCAGCGCGGCGTCTCCATGTCCTGCGGGGCAACGCTGGTGGCGCGGGAGTGGAAGTCGCGGGTCGGGTCGGGCTTGCGCAGATGCCCGGTGTTCAGGTCGACCACACCCACGGGAGTGCACAGGGCGTAGGGGTCTCCGTCGAGCCGGTCGGGATCGACGGATATGTCAGGCGATGCCTTCGCCTGTGTCAGGAGGGCCTTGAGGCCCGTTGTCGACAGGGTGCGCCGCTTGTGCTGGACGAGGTCACGGTTACTGAAGACACCGCGCGGATCGCTGACCGGCATGTCCTCGGCCATCTCCCCCGCAGCCCACAGGGCGGCCTTCTCCCCTCCCCCACGCTTCCACCGATAGCCGTCCCACGAGAACCAGCCCAAGCCCTCCACATGACGGAACTGGTCACGGTGCAGTTGCACGAAGAGCCGAGCGTTTCCCCGGTCGGAAAGCGAGGGAGGCAACGCGGCCGGCACACCGATGGCAGCCCCCGTGGGAACGCTCACCGTTTGCGGAGCCGACGAGACAAAGGGACCGACCTGCGCGGGAAACCGGGCGGTACTGGGCACCGCGTCCGCCGACCCAAGGTCGAGCATCTGCTGAGCGGCAGCCTGCGGATCAAAACGCGGGGAGTCTTCGGCACTGCTGCTCATGAACGTCCTTTGAGGTGAAGAGGGCGGACGGACCCGACGGCAAGGGGGTCGTCAACGATCTGTTCATCCCTGGACTGCTGCCAAGGGTGGGCACGGTGAACGGCATGGACACATTGCTCGCGACTGGCGGCGAGCTCAAGGCCCGCACCGACCGGGCCACAGGCTGTGCAGGTAACCCTGTTGAGCTTCTCCGAGAAGTCCATTCCCTCCGAAGTAGCAGCCCGCGAAAGGGAGGGCCCTCCGCGGCAGACGCCCTTGGGCATACGGGTACCCCGGGGCACGATGAGGCTGCGGCCCGCCCGCACATCGGCCTGCCGGCCACGCGCCATGTTTCGCCCGGACCCCGTTGAGCAGCGGTAGCGGGTGTTGGCATCAGGGTTCCGGTACGAGACATACAGGCCGCCCGATGAAGGACGCACCCGCAGTGTGTCTTCGTCATACGCCGGATCATGCTCACTTCGCTGGACCGCAAGGAGCGCCGACGTATCGAAGCCAGAGACCGCGGCGAGTTCAACCTGGTCCGGAGCAGAGACACCCGGAAGCGGATGAATCCGGTTTGCCACGGGCACATGGTGAGCACCGATGCCGCTCACGACAAGATCCTCAGAAACACAGGCAACACCCGGGCCCGCGGAACGTGTGTCTGGCCACCATCGCTCAATGAGTTCAGGATCAGTCGTCGCGAAGTGGAAACCATGACAGGGACGGCCTGTGTGGAAGCAGAAGCAGCTCGCCGACTCATGCGGGCCCCTTGAACAGGAAAAATGACAGCTCCTGACAGGCAGACTGCGGCCCGCGCGGAGAGGATGCGCCGCCCAGCCCTGCGCCGCAAACCAGCGGGCGACGGCCTGCGGAGGGGCAGGAGCCGCGGGCGCCACTCTGACGGCACTGTCTCGGTTCTCTCCTTCGCTCAGCACAGGAATCGTCCTCGTCACTTCTGTCTGCCCGCTTACTTCACACACCTGACACGTTGCCAAACCGTCAGGGACCGAAGGGACTCTGATGCGAGAAGAGTGTACGGTCCGCCTTCACAGAAGGAAGGTTGTTCGATCGCCACGGCGTTTTTATTGGGCCCCTCAGTCCCTTGGGTCCCTCAAGGACCACGGTAGGTGTTTCACCGGGCCGCTCGAGGCACTCAGGGGCCAGGGACCGAACGGCGGGGTCTGGATGGAATGAAGAGCACCCGCTCAATCCCTGGGCATCATTGCAGTTCAGAGGCGTACATCCGATCCCGAGAGGGACTGTAGGGACTCTACTTCTCCATTATGAGCTGAAGTTGACATGTGTGTCACATCCTCCCGCGTATATGGATACATGTCTTGCCTGCGTCATCATGGCAAAGTTCAGTCCCTACAGTCCCTGTCAGGTTCTGCAAAGAGCCCTCCGACCTGCGTAAACACCTGGGCCCGCCTCGAGGACCACAGCGCGCCCGGTCCCTCCCCGTGCCCGCCTTCAAACCCTTGGTCTCTGAGGGCTTGTCTCCTCCTATCCTTGAGATCAACATGAGCGTGAATGTTCCTGGTACTGGACTGGGTGCCTTGTTGACACAGCCTCACGCGGTGATTCGCGCCGTGACCCACACCTTCAGCAACCCGGGGCGCTCGCCAACCGCTCGGCCGGAGTGTCCAGGAGGGGTTCCGGTATGGCGAGCAGGTGGGCCGGTCCCCGGGTGGCCAGCCGCCTGCTGGGCTTCTCCTCACACAGCGCCCCGGTGGTCTACGAGCCCCTCCTGGCGGCGGGAGCGTCCGCGAATGCCAGAAAGCCTTCTACGAACCCAATCGGCTGCGGCCGGGTGAGGAGTTGGAACCGCTTGATCGGCCTTCCGGCCAAAGCCGCTGCCGAGTGGCCTAGGCCACTGATCCTGGGCAGGCGCGAACAGCTCGGAACATGTTGTGTCGAGCGTTCCGGCGATCCGATGGATCGGTGCCCGGGCCGCCGGATTCTCGACCCTACGAACCCACTGACCCAGGCCCTTACGTCCCGGGTCAGGTGCTGGTCGGAGCTATCTCCGGGGTGCCCTGCGACCGGGCCGTCTTCTCCCCGAGCCGGCCCGGTCGCAGGGTGCGGGGGTCGACGGCCTCGAGGGGGGAACCGACGGCGTAGGGGCAGTCCTCGGGGTCGTTGGGCCGGTCGTGCGGCAGCAGGTAGAAGGTGCGCCGGGCGAACAGGCCGCTGTCGGCGCTGCGGGGCGCCTTCGGGGTGAGGTTGGCGTATCCGATGAGACGGCCGTCCCGCTCGTAACGGGGCTTGCCGCGGCGGGTGTTGACCTTGTCGAGGGCCTGGCGGACGTAGTCGAGCTCCGCGGGGTCCTCCAGCCACACGAGCTCGGCCTCCTGGGCGAGATCGCCTTCCTGCGGCATCGCGCTCATCGGGCCTCCTTCGTGCGGGCGGCCGTCGGACGGCCGGCTCGGGTGGTCTTCGCTCGGCTGGGTCCAGCTCGGCCGACAAGCGACCGCTTCGGAGAGCCGTCTCCATGGTACGGGCGGTCCGCCAGGGCGGACCGGGGTCCGGGGAGCGTCATGAGGTGGTGTCCCTGTCCTCGGGAGCTTCGGGCAGCAGGGCGAGTCCGGGGTACAGCTTCTTCGTGTTGTTCTTGATCATGTCGTTGGGGGACGAGAGTCCCAGTTCCTGGCGGATGCGACTGGCGAACGCCCGGGAGGTGGAGGCCCGGATGTCCTCGTCGGCGCACCACTGGCAGTAGGCGATGTAGAGAAGCTTCTGCTCGACCCGCAGATCGAGGTCGGGGCGGCCTCCGCTGCCGGTGGTGCAGCGTTCGCCGAGGAAGCGCCCGATGTGGTCCTCGGTGGTCTGGTAGGCGGCGGTGGCGATGCGTACGGAGTCGGGTCCGCGCAGCGGATCGCGGGTGGCCAGGTACCGCTGGGCGCCCTCGATGAGCCACTGCAGGATGCCGGGGCCCTCGTCGGCGACGAGTTCAGCGGCCAGGTTGTCGATCTTCCGGTCGTCGGGCACCCGGCGCTCGAACGGGATCAGCCGCATACGGCGCCAGAACGCGTGCCCGCCGGTACCGACCTCCGGGCGATGATTGCCGAGCAGCCACAGCTTGTGCGTGGGCGTGAATGTGAAGAAGTTCTGCCGCATGCGGCGGGCTGTGATGGTGTCGCCGCCCGTGAGCAGTTTGACACGAGCCTCGTTGAACTTGTCATTGGGCTTGAGTTCGGAGCACACCACGATGCGGCGCCCGTGCAGCTCGGTCAATTCCGTCGAGTGCTCGGTGAACTTGCCCTTCTCCATGAGGAATCCAGGCGGCGCGGCATTGGCGTAGTCGCCGAGGATCTGCATGGTGACTTCCAGCAGGACGGACTTGCCGTTGGCCCCGGACCCGTACAAAAAAGGCAGGACCTGGGCGCCGACGTCTCCGGTGATGGAGTAGCCGAGGAGCAGGTGCAGGAACCGGATGGTCTCCTCGCCCCGGGAGTCGTCGCCGAAAGTGTCGGCCAGGAAGTTGTGCCAGCGCGGGACCGGCATCTTCTGTGGTGCGACGGTGGTGGCCCGCGAGTGCATGTCGGTCAGCGGGTTCGGCTTGCGCAACACCCCGGTGCGCAAGTCGACGACGCCGGACGGGGTGCACAGGGCGTAGTTGTCGCCGTCGAGCAGGTCGGGGTCCAGCCGCAGCGCCGGGGCCGCCTGCGCCTGGTAAAGCATGGCCTTGACCCCGGAGGTCGACTCGGAGTGGCGGCGGTGGGCAGCGACCTGACGGTCGGTGAAGCGGCCGGAGGGGTCGCGGTCGCCGATTTGCTCGGCCATCTCCCCCGCCGCCCAAACGGCGGCTTCCTCTCCCCCGGTGAGTTTCCAGCGGTAGGTGTCCCAGGTGTGCCAGCCCATCCCGAGCACATAGCGGAACTGGTCGGAGTAGAGCCGGGCGAAGAGCTTGGCGTTGCCCCGGTCGGTGAGAGAGTCCGGTACGAAACCTGGCTGGGACGTTTCGGAAACGGGGCTCTGGTCGCGCTGCTGCGCGGGCAGTTGGGGATGATGCGGCGCCGGCAGGGGGAAGTCGAGGGCCTGCTGGTTGATCTGCGCTGCTGCGGCTTCCGCGTCGAAGCGGGCGGGCGGTTCGGCGCTCATGAGCGTCCTCGGGGATGGAGCGGGCGCTGGGCGCCGGCGGACAGAGCGGACTCGATGATCGTGCGGCTGCGGCGTTCCTGGCCGGGGCGGGCGGTGCGCGCCACGTCCCACAGCAGGGCCAGGCCCTCGGCCTCCGTGAGATACCCACCCGCGGTCAGTCCGCCGACGGTGTAGGCGGCACGGTTGAGCTTCTCGGAGAAGCTCGCGCCTTCCGGTACGGCGGCGCATGCGGCGACTTCGGCGAGAAGCGGAGCGAGCAGCCGGTCGGCGCCCTTGCCCGGCCGGCTGCGCCGCGGTACCGGCACCGGTGCGGCTGCGGGCGAGGGCGGGACATGGCCGGTGCGCACGAGCTCCGCGGCAAGCCAGTCGGGCAGCAAGGCCGGGGTGCGGGCGGTGCCCAGGGGGCGGTAGCTCCCGGCGGTGGTGCGGGTGGCAGGCGCAACGATGTAGCCGTTGTCGGCCCGGACATCGACCTGCCAGGCCAGCGCGGTCTTCGGGCTGGAGCCGGTGGAAGAGCGATAGCGGATGCGCGGATCGGGGTTGGTGTACCAGACGTGCACCCCGCCCGAGGGAGTACGCACTCTCAGAGTGGTCTCGTCCTCTGCGGGGCTGGGCTGTCCTCGCAGCGCGGCAAGCAGGGCGAGCGTGTCAAAACCGGTGGCCAGGCCCGCCAGATCGACCTGGGGGCCGATCGGGATCCCGGGCAGCAGGCGCGAGCGGTCGGGGACCTGCGCGGCATGCGCGTCGACGTCGAGAACCACGAGGTCGGCCGGACCGCAGGAGACACCGACCCCGAAGCGGGGCTGAGCGCCCCACCAAGCGTCGATCAGAGCGGGATCCGTGGTCGCGGCGTGGAACCCGTGGCACCAGCGGCCCTGCGTGCGACACGGACAGTCGGCCGGCGCGTGCCGGTCCGCCTTGCAGGCGCCGCAGTTGGCCGGGGGGACTTTCTGGCGGGGGGCCAGGGGGTGGACTGGCCAACCTGCCCGGGCGCACCAGCGGGCCACCTCGTGCACGGCATGCACGGCAGAAGTCGCGGTCTCGCGGGGCACCTACGGTCCTTGTCATGGTTGAGGCGATGCTGTCGTCGTCGAAAAATCCCTTGTCTCCCCTTGTAAGAGGCGACTGCGCGGGCCCAACGGGACTGAAGGGACTGAGGTTTCAACTTTGCGGCACCGAGCGTAGCCCACAAGGGGAGGCAATCCGTGAGCAGGGCGGGGCGTGTCGCGAAAGTTCGGTCCCGTCAGTCCCGTGCAAGAGGGGGTGATGGGCCACTGACCTGGACTTTTAGTAACAGGACTCATCAACGGGACCCGGCCCCCCCCCGGGGGTAGACGCACGCAGCCCGCAGGTGGGGGTCCCTCTGGGTGTTCCCCCAGGGCGTCTCGCCGACGTCTTGAGTCCCGTCAGCCACTCAGCCACTTCGGTCCCGTGGAATAAAACCCCTGGTCAGCGGTGCTTTGCTCTCCCGTCACGGGACTGACGGGACCGAACCCTGTAGTTATCTGCTGTGTAAACACATCCTCTTCATGCATGCGTACGCGCGTACGAGACTGTGTTCTATGTAGCTGATAACTACAGGACTGAGTCCCGTCAGTCCCGTGCCCCACGGTGTGAGCGGCTCTGACCTGGGCTTTTAGCAACGGGACTGAGCAACGGGACTCAGCCCACGGGACTCAGCAGCGCACCTTGTCGGCGCCGTCAGGGCAGCCGCGGTGACCGTTGGACCATGGTTCCCTGTGGGAGCGAGCGGGCGTGACCGCGCCTCCGCCCTGGATGTCAGTGCCGGCTGCTTGCATGAGCCCATGGACACCGTGCACACGACCGCCGCCCTTCTCCCGGACCCCGCCGAGCTCCACGGGTACCTGCGTGCGCTGGCCGTGCTGGACCAGGCCATCTGCCGCGACCCGCGGTTCTCCCGCTACTCCTTCTTCACCGCCTGGGGGCCTGGGACGGAGGCGGCCCTGATGGACAACGGCTCGGGTGACGACTTCTCCGTCCTCTTCCCCTCGGCCGGTGTGCTCGTCCGAGGCTTCGACCACGAGTCGGAGATGAGCCCGTACGCCGCGGACGATGAACAGGTCTGGCCCGGTGTCATCGACGAGGTGCCCGCCGCGCTGCGCCCGCTCCTGGACGACCCGGCCTTCGTCGACGAGGGCATCGGCGTCCCGCGGGTCACCGCCTGCCTGTGGTGGGAGATTGGTGGCAGCACCTGGCGCACCGGCTCGGGCATCGAGTTCCCCTCGGGCAACCCGGACCCGGACGGCTCCGGGCGCCTCTTCCGCCTCCTCACCGACCGCTCCCCCGAGGCCGTCCAGGCGCACTTCGAGGAGGACTACGGGCGGCCCGTCCCCCTCGACACCGTCCGCCACGTCCTTGCGGGCCACCCCCTGACCCCCGAAGGCGCCCGCGGGCTCAACCCGGCCGCCCTCGCCGACGAGGCCCTGCTTCGCCGGATCGCCGCTGACCCCGAGGTCGAGGCGTACCTCGCCTGCGACGGCGAGTTCGACCTCACGCGGACCGACCCCATCGAGTCGATCGCCCTGCCAGCCGGTCTCCCGGTGGAACCCGTGGCCGGCTGCAACGCGGGAGGCACCCACTACCTCTGCGCCCCGGCTGGCTCCGACCGCGTCCGCCCCGTCCTCTACACCGACTCCGAGGGCCAGGCTTCCCTCATCGCGGAGTCCCTAGCCGAGGCCCTGACCCTGGCCATCGTCCTCCCCTCCTGGCACGACGCCCTGGCCGGCTTCCGTCCCCCCGCACTCAACGCCGACTACCTTGAGGACAACCCGGACCACTCCGAGGTCCGCGACCGCCTCCTCGCCGCCCTCCGACTCCCCCCGGCCACCGAGCCCGATGTCCTGGCCCGCCTCCTCACCACGGCCGCCCGCACCGTCCCGGACGGCTTCCTCCCTTCGGTCGAGGGCGAAGAGGACGCGGCCTTCGAACCGATGCTCCGTCTGCCGGCCGAGTAGGACAGCACCGCCGCGCGCCGCCTTCCGGACCCGACACACCGCCACAGCGAAGCCATGACCGCACTGCCCCACTGGATGTGCCTGCCCCGGGCGGAGGGCTGATTCACGGAGGACGTGGAGGGATGGCCGCCACCGGGCATCACAACGACGTCTTACCCATGGCGGCCCCGAAGAGCTTCAGGATCAGTCGTAGATCGCTTGGCGGACGCCTGGAGCCGATACGCCCCAGGTGACCAAAAGGCGTTGGGTGTGGATCCTTTGAAGTGACCGTCGGGACGGCGTGGGTCAGTCATGATTCGCGTCGGGGCGAGGTCCTCTCAGTCAGCATCGGCAGCGACGCCAAGTGCTCCTCGGGCACGTCGAATGCCTCCGTCAGGGCCGTCAGATGCGGCGCAAGCCTCACTGTCAGGTTGCGCACCGTGTCGGGGAGGGAGCGGACCTGATCGGCGCTAAGGACGCCCTCGGCCAGCAGGAGTCCGCTGATCGGGGCCAGCCGGTCGAGCAGGAACAGGGTGCGCAGATCTTCCAGGGCGGCGCGGGTATCGGGGTCGGTGACCTGGGAGCAAGCCGAGGCGAAGGCGTCGGCGGCCTGGCCCAGCGTGTAGGTCTCGACCAGGGCGAGGGCCGCGGCGGAGGCATGGTTCCAGCGCCCGAGCGCATCGCCTGTACCGCCTCGGACGTCGCGGCGCGCGGTCAGGTGCCAGTAGCGTTCGGCGGCGGCCAACGCGCGGCGCAGGAAGGCGGGGTCGGTCAGGGACTCCTGACCGGTCGCCGCCGTCTCCGGTTCCGGGGCGGCTGCGTGCCCGAAGATCATCTCGGCTCCCGCTTTGCACCAGATAGCCAGGTTGTCGCCCTCTGCGGTGATGGCGCCATCGGCGTTCGCGGTGAATTCGGCGAGGCCGTTCACAGGGAACAGCGCGCGGGCGCCGCACCGTTCGCGGGCCTCCGTGGTGATGTCGCGGGCCTGCCAGGTGATCCAGCCCTTGGCCATCGCCACCAGCCGGGCTGCTTCCGCCTCGTCCTCGGGGCCGTGGGTGATCCAGCGTTCGGTGACGACCCGGTGCAGGAAGGTCATGGCGTAGACGGTGGCCGCGCAGGACAGGAGACGGGCATGGTGGCTGCGGTGTGCCGCCAGTTGGACGCGCTCTCCGGCCACCGGCCCAGAGATGTGACGCAGGTACGCGTAACGCACCGCGATCGCCAGCGCCGCACGGCTGCCGCCCAGAGTGCTCGCACTCATACACAGCTTGCCGACCGTCACCCGGCGGATGGCATGCAGGAACCGTTTGCGCGGACTGCCCAAGGCGCTGGTGAAGATGCCCTCGTCCGTGAGCCGTCCGTGCGCGCCCTGGAGCAGTGCGGTTCGGGGCAGGCGCACGTGGTCGAAGCTGGTGACACAGTGGTCCACCGGGCTGCCGATCCGGTCCGGCAGCATCGTCACTGTCACGCCCGGCAGGGTTCCGCGCTGGTCGCTGAGCGGGGTGAGGAAGAGGAAGACGCCCTCGTCCCGGTCGTCGACCACCAGCCGCGCCGCGACCACCGCGGTCTTCGGTCCGCCCGCGGGGCTGGTGTTGGGCATGTACTTCCGCGCGCCCTCGTGCGGGGTGTGCAGCACGAACCCGTCCCGCTCACGGTCGTAGCGAGCGATGGTCTCCAGCGCCGCCGCATCGTTGCCATGCGCGTGCTCGGTGCACAGGAAGGTCCCGGTGGCCGCCAGTGCGGTGAACTCGGCCAAGTTGCGGGCGGGGGACACGTCGTCGTCGAGGAGGCTGCCGAGGAAGAGGTTGTAGTGGATGCCCGCCACCGTCGCCGTGGCCCCGTCCACCACCGAAGCCCACTCGTGCAGGGCGGCCAGCGCGCGCGGGTCCCGGGCCAGATCCTGCACGCACAGCACTTCCTCGTTCAGGGCCCGCAGCCGGTCATACGACTGTTGCCATCGCTCCTCGACATACAGGTCGGTACGGTGGCGGAACAGGTCCGTCGAAATCGCCTTGCGCCACGCCGCATGGAGGTCGGGCCCCGAAAGCGTGTTGCACAAGGCCGTGAACTGGGCATATCCGGTGTATGGCTGGGGTGTTGAGGGCTGAACGGGTGTGGGTGGAGACGTTCACGGGGCTGTCGATGGAGCAGTTCGGGCGGCTGCTGAGGGTGGTCCGTGACCGAGGCGGCAACGGCACGCTGCGGGGCCGTCCGTGGTGTCTGCCGCTGGCCGAACGGGTCTTGATCGTGGCCGTGTACTACCGCACCAACCTGACCATGCGGCAGCTCGGGCCGCTGTTCGGGACCTCTTCCTCGACCGTGTGCCGGGTGATCCAGAAGCTCGGCCCGCTGCTCGCGCTGGAGCCGGTGGCCCGTCCGGCCGACGCGGCGGACCGGTTGTGGATCGTGGACGGCACCCTCATCCCGGTCCGCGACCGGCACGTCGGCTCCTCCTCACGCAACTACCGGTTCTCCGCAAACGTGCAGGTCATTGTGGATGCCGACACCCGTCTCGTGATCGCCGCGGCCCGGCCGGTGCCGGGCACCACCGCGGACGCGCACGCCTGGCGGGCCTCCGGCCTGGCCCAGCACTGCCAGGGCGTGACCATGCTGGCCGACGGTGCCTACCTCAACTGCGGGATGGTCACCCCGCACCGCAAACGCCCCCGACGCGAGCTGCTGGCGGGCGAGGAGGCCGACAACGCCGCCCATCGCACGGTGCGGGCCCGGGTGGAGCATGTGATCGGCCGGATGAAGAACTACAAGATCCTCCGCGACTGCCGGCAGCACGGCGACGGCCTTCACCACGCCGTCCAAGCCGTCGCCCAGATGCACAACCTCGCCCTCGCCTCATGACCAGAGGACTGCCCTCACTAACCCTGACCTGCCCGAACACCGCCTTGTGCAACACGCTTGAATCGCCGTCCCGGAAGAGGATCCCGGTGAGCGCCTGCGAACGAAGCGCGCGCCGCGGACCGTCCTGGACCTGCCAGCTCATGTTGATCGTCATACCCGGCCAACGACATGATCCGCACGCGGAAACCAGGGCAAAGTAAACAATCGGTTAATGGTGACCCGCGACCACCAGGCGGCCGTCCCGGCCCACCCACCGTCCGTTCCTTCTTTGAGCGGCCTCGCCGCATGATCCCGATCGTCACTTCAAAGGAACCGCACCCAAAGGCGTTGACCCAGCGGACCTTGATCCTGAGAGCAAGAGGAAGGTTCCATCGCCGGATGGCTGAGAGTGACATTGACCTGGGAATCGTGACAGCGCCGTCGGGAGTCCTTGTGTTGGGGATGGCGTCGTGGATCGACTACTGGCCGCAGCTGGGCCAACCGCTGTCCGTACGCGCAAGTGCCGCGGCATCGGTCGGCGGCGGACACGTCCACGACTGGATGTGTGAGATGGCCGCAGTTCGCGCCGTCAGTGACAAGCCGTTGATGGTGCGGGCTGGCATGGCGCCGTCGCCCTTCGACGGAGGGCCAACCATCGCAGTCCTTGAGATCGATCTCGGTCTGCTCTGGACAGGCACCGCCGGGGACGAGCCGATCATCCTTGGCGACCTACCGGTCGACCGTTGCGGCATGGTGCTCGGTGACGCACTGGCCCTGGACTCCTGGACCGGAGACGGCCACCCCTCAACCGACGGCCTTGCCGACGTCGCCTACTGGGGAGCCCACGCGGAGGCCGCCCATCGTCAGTTCGGCGGAGACATGGTCTCGCGACATGGCAGCCAAGTGCGAGGGTGGCTGGACCTCCCGCTCGATGACGCCAAGAAGCTCGGCGACGCCCTCAACGGCTGGGAAGGCGACGAACAGGGCCGGGGCGTCATGGTCGCAGTCGACGAGCACACCGACTTCCACCGCTTCAACCGGGCGAGCTGGACGCACCCGCTTCGGATCGGCGCCGTCGAGGTCGCCGACTGCCCAGTGCTGGGAATCAACTGGGCCAGCGGCGACCACTCGATGAGACATCGCGGCCAACGCAGCTTCGGACAGGTCTATCCCGTGACCCTTCAGCCTGGCCCCACGGGCCAGGCAACGATGCGCTGGACGATCCCGCCCTACGAGCCCGGTGACCACGGCGCAGAGTGACCAGCAGGCACCACCGACTACTCAGGGTGGTCAAGGGCGAAACCGTCCGAGAACATGCGGGCTTACCAGTCCCGGGCAGGCGTCGGGAGTCAGCCCCGATGCCACGCGCGCGCCCATCCGATCCGGCCGGGCGCGCGCGTGGCCGGCAGCGGCGACTTGGTGCCGCATGCGCCCCGGCAGTGTGCCGGACCGTGTGCCGGATGAGAGCGCCTGCGCTGTTTTGCGAACTCAGGTGGTCAAAGCCGTGCAGGGACCACCTGACAACCGGCGGGTGAGTCGTGACCCCGTTCCCGGCTCACGCGTCCCGGCGCCCCGGCAGGAACTGGTCGAGCACCACCGCGAGGAACTTGGTGTGGTCGGGCAGCCCGGACTCGGCGACAAGACCGTCGATGATCCCGTACTGCGCCCGTGTCGGCTTGTACTGCAACTGCACCGGGCCCAGGCCCCGCAGATCCGAGTTGTCCGGTGCCACGGCGAACAGCTTGGACTGGAACTTGGGTGCGCGCCGCGCGTCCTCGACGACCTCCGTGAGCCCCTTGTCGATGGCGGCCTCGATGGCGAGGAACACGATCTGCGTGTGCGTCAGATCGGTCTGCTTGCGGTACTTGCGGAAGCGGTTGGCGACATTGGTCGAAACGTAGAAGCCGACCGCCCTGGCGGTGTCCGCGTCGTTCGCGGGTGCTGCGGGCTCCTCGGCGACCGTACGCGTCGGCTGCGGCACCACGGCCATCGGGCGCGGCGCCGCAGTCACGGGGGCAGGCTGAGCGGGCGTGGCGGCCGGCTGGGCGGCCGGGGCGGACGTCTGCGAAGTGGCCCACCCGGCGAGCGCTCCGGAGGGCGCTCCTCCCCCGCTGAACAGGTTGCCGACACCCTCGTCCGACATGCTCTGCTCGTCCTCGTCGGCGTGGGTCTTCTTGTTCTTCGGCGGGGTCATGCCGCGGCTTCCTTCCTCAGTTCGAGTGCCCTGGCGAACATCTCTTCAGTGAATCCCTCGTAGTCCGCTGCGAGTCCCTCGGCGGTCTCCGGGATGCCTCGCTCCCCCGCCGCTCGCCGCTCGGCCAGCTCCTGGACGAGCAGTCCGCGCTTGCGCACGAGGCGCGCTACCGACTCGGTGTGCCCGATCAGATGCTTGAACATGTGGGCTTCTTCGCCCAGCACCTTCTGTACCTGGCGCCGTACGTCGGCGTGGATGCCCGTGTACGTACGGCCGGTGTCGAACAGCAGCACCCCGAGCAGCGAGACGTACGGGTTGATCTGGCTGACGAACTTGACGTACGAGAACTCGAGGCCGATCTGGGCCAGTCCGTCCTCCGCGCCGCCGTCGCTCTTGACCGGGATGATCAGCCAGCGCGCGGCGGAGAGCGCGAGCCGCTGCAGAGAGGGGTTCTCCGGCGGCGTGTCGAGGATGATGATCTGGTAGTTGTGCGCGATCGGCAGCAGGCACATCAGCAGCCGCAGGTACGCGTGCGGGCCTTCCTTCGCGAGCAGCGTGTGGAAGAAGATCCCGAACTCGTCACCGAGGGCCGGACCGCCCATGACCACGTCCAGGTTCTCCCGGACGTTCTCCCGTGGCGTCAGCGGTGCACCGGTCCTGAGCGCCTCGAGCAGCCCCGCTCCCCCGTCGTTCCACTCCGCTCGCTTGTACCCGAGCTCGCGCGCGATGTTGCCCTGCGCGTTGCAGTCGATGATGAGCGTCCGCAGCCCGCTGCGCGCGGCCTTGCCCGCGGCGTTCGCCGAGACGGACGACTTGCCGACGCCTCCCTTGCCGTTGCCGAACATGAAGATGTGCGACAGCGACTCCCAGGGGATGCCGGGTAGCTGCGTTTGGATGTCAGGTGCTTCAAAGGGACTGGCCATGGGTCCTCTCACTCTGCTTCAGACCTGAGAACGGGGTTCGTTATGCCCCATTTGTTCTGGTTCGGATGGTCAAAACTTCGCTCAGAACGATCCTGCGCTCCGAAGGGCTCCGGAACAGGGTCCAGGAGGGCCCGAACCCGTCCCCAGAACCCGTAAGAACGCTTCAGGAACGCTGTCGTACCAGCTCAGGCCCGCTGTGCGAGACGGCGGAACCATGGACTTGATCGCGTGAGCACAAGCTGACGACCCCGCTCCTGGCCCCGCTTGTCGACATGCGGTGAAGGCAAGTGATCGCACCACGTGGGAATCAGCTGACGCTTCCACAAGAACATTCACCTCCAGAGCAGTTGTGCCACAAAGCGGTGATCACGCTACCAGGGATATGGAGCACCGTGTGACCGGACACGCCGTCAGACCGGCTTCCGGGCAAGGATTCCGAGGGGTATGCGAGCCTGCACCCGATCGTGCGGCCCGTTCCACTGCTTCGTCTGGTGGGGAGCCGACCGTCCTTCATGCCTTGTGGCTCACTCTCCGGGGTATCGCCGTATCAGCTGTGCGGCCGACTGCCGGACCTGGAGGTTCGCGAGCTCGTGACCCGGTGGGGGAACCGGGCGGTCGTCCTGCCGCACGGCCTGCCAGGATTCGGATCCGGTGACCAGCCGACGATTGGGTGGGCGGGCCGGTCAAAGTGCCTGTCTTCAGACGTACTTGCCGGGTTGGCGACGGGTGGGCAGGGAGGCGTGCAAGCACTCAGGCCTTTCCCTGTACTTGCGATTTCGTGTCCTCCCCTGCAGACGTATGGGTTGACCGGCCGAGTTGCAGACGCATCAGGGAACACGGATGCGGGCCTGTGCCGAGACAGAGAGGCGTTCCTGCATGTGGGTTGATGTGGAGTCATCGTTGCAGTGCGGTGGTGAGGCAGGTGGTGTGGCCAGCCTGTGTTCCTGTGCGCAGACCGGCAAACGTGCCTGCTGGGAAGCAGGCGGCTGCACCGGTGCGTCTGCCCGCCCTTCGTCCTGCCTGCAACCGGGCGAGCGGGCGTGCCTCGATGTCGGTACCCCGGCCAACCCTCCGACCGACCGATCGGCGTGCCCGTCCGCCTGCGTGTATTCAGGGTGACGTACGCGCAGTTGGGCCGGTCGACGTACGTGCAGCCCACGAACCCTTGACGCAGGTGGACATGCCAGCCCGCTTCCTGGTTACCGTGCGCACTTATAGGCAGGTCTGCCCTTCTGCCTGGATGCCAACCGGCACAGCAGCCCCCTGGTGTACTCGCAAACTGGCTAACGGCAATGCCCATGGAGAGGTGGTTGCAGTGGGGTGCCTCAAAGCTCAACTCTGCACGATTGCTCACGCCTTGAGATTCACATGTGGTTACGTTGATCCTGTGGCCTTGCCAGCGACAGGCTTCAAGGTGGAACCCAGTGTGTGTCACAACCCCTCCTTCCATGTTTGCTCGTCAATGGGTGGCGATGTTTGCAGGATTGTTTGTTTCCGCAGGTCAGAGGGTGTTTCTAACCTCAACTTGAGCCATCGTAACTGATCGTGAGGCTGTGTATTGGCGATGCTAAGAGTCGCCAAGGTGGTGGTGATGTCAGCGGGTTGAAGAGATTGAAACGCTGTCATGAGTCAAGGGCCTCGGATGCCGGGTGCGTTGGTCCATGGGCGTCCTCCGCGCCCTGATCCTCAAGCCCCTAGGGCGGGTCGGTAAGGGTGCTGAAGGGGGCTGATAGACCAGGAAATTCCGAGGTGCTCCAGCCGAGAGTTCTCCAAAGCCGGGTGGTCAGCTCGTACGCCTCGATCGTGATGCTCCTTCAGCCTGCGCAGGCGTTCGGACGATCTGAACCTGCCATGCGGGGTGGAACGACGCTGGATCAGGCCGCGGGGTCGCGCACGGTCATTACCGGGCTGAGGTCTCTCGCCGGCTTACTGAGCCTGTTGGAGCAAGCACAGTTCTGCTGTGGATTGGTCCGCGACTTGTGCCCTCCGGCCGTGACGGTCGTGTATGTCGCGGTGCGGATCAGGAAGCCGGGAGGCAGGTGAGCAGTCGCCCCTGTTGGCGTCGGATCGACGGTCGATTGCCGCGGGCAGCGACGGTCCTGCAGGGTGTCTGGCACGCTGGCCTGCGAGCTGCCGCTCCAGATGATTGCGTGGTGGGCGTGCGCTGCTGACGCGTGCTCAAGGCGTGTTGTGCGACAAGTCGCTGAGGGCAGGAGCAAGAACCAGTGGGGGAGTGCCGGTCGCGGACTTGTCGGTCCGTGAAGGGCCGTGGCCAGGTCGATCTGTGGTTCGTCATCTGTGACAAGTCCGAGCACGGCGCGTCCTGTGGCCGTCCTCGGCTGCGAGGGTTCGCATTCGCGGCAGAGTCCGGCCACCGTGATGGGGAGCCGTGGCCGCTGCGGCCGACAGGCTTCACCCGGCGTCCTTCGGCGGTGCTGATTAGCTGAGGAGGACCGTACGGCAGCGCGTGCATCAACTGTGCGTGCTGGGAAGCGTGCACGGCCCGGGGCTCAGCAGCCGATACCCAAGACCGCGCGACCGTGTCCGCCGCCAGACGTTCAGACGTTTCGCTCGCCTCCTGCTCGCCGGTGCCTCCAAAACTGTGCTTCGCTGCCGCAGCTCGTCCGGAGAGGGCAGGACCGTCGTCGGCGTGTTTTCTGCGTCTGCCGTTGGCTGTTTCGTGCCGCGACATTCCGGGGTGTGCGACGGCCGGGGGCCCGAGGCTGGTCACGATGGTGACCGATCGCAGGACGACTACGCCCGGGGCCGCGGCTTTCCGAGGGGCGACCCCCTTCGGCGCCAACCGGCACGGACGTCCGGGACTGACGCGCCAGGGGCACGCTCCATGCGCGGAGAGTTGAGACCGGGCGGCCGGGGGAATGTTCGTGCCCTCCGGGTGTTGACCCGCCGCCGTGGCCCGCTGTCCCGCATGCGGATGTGGGGGCGGCGGGGGAGTGGTCCCGCTTGGGCTCCCCTTTTGGGCCTGGGGGCGGCGGGACCGGAAACGGGCTCGGTTCGCGAGCGTGACGTGGGGGAGGGGTCCGGACGGTTCGCCTCGGACCTGACCTCTGTAGGGGCTGATTCCGGGAAATCGGTGCTCCGGGGTTCGCGCTCTCGATGGCTCTGACAGAAGTCATTGAGTGTTCAATGAAATTCGGCGGGTCCTGGCCTCGGCGATGCCCTTGAGCGGCTCCGCCGTGGTTGCGCCGCCCGCCCCTGACCGGCAGGAGCCAAGCGCTCGGTCTCATTCTCCCGAGAGGTATTCACAGAGGTATTCGCTCCAGTATGCTCAAGTCATGGCTGACACCACCCTCAAGATCGACACAGAGACCCGGGACCGGCTGGCCGCTCTCGCCGCGGAGCACGGCCAGAGCATGCGCTCCTACATCACCGAGCTGGCCATCGAGCAGGAGAACCAGCTCAAGCTCGGGCGGGCCACGGCCTCCTTCCGGGACGCCGTGTCGCAGCCAGGCATCGCGGAGGCATTCGACCGCGACTTCGGCGGACTGCCGACGCGCGCGGCGCGGCAGGCGGCCTGACCCTTGGACCTGACGATCGACATCCGGTGGCTGCTTGACCGCCAGGAGGACCTCCTCGGCAAAGACCTCGCCGTACTCGACTACTCGGCCCTGGTCGCCGCGGTGGCCCGCCACCGGGTCAACACCCCTCAGCTGGACGAGAGTTCGCCCGACGCCTACTGGCGGGCCGCGGCCCTGCTGGAGCAGATCGTGCTGCTGCGCCCGCTGCCCGCGCGCAACGAGTACTTCGGCTACGGCGTCGCCATCGCCTACATCGAAGCTTGCGGCGAGAGCGTCGACCACTCCTATGAGCCGTGGCGGGACCTCATCACCGACATCCGGGCCCTGCGGCTCACCGTCTACGACATCGCCGACCGCCTGCGCTCCTGGCGGACCTGAGCAGCACGGAACCCGGCACACCCCCGCGCGCTGTACCGCCCGGACGGGATGCACCTGATCCGATCCCAGGCCTTCAGTAACCTGTGCAGGAAAGCGCTCACGGCGCACGATGCGGATCTGACCGTCGTCCGCGCCAAGGGCACCGACGAACTCCACGTCATCGGGGAGTGGCGGCGTTTCTTCCCCGAAGGTCGCGGCGTTACCGAAGTCAGGATCAAGGACATCTGCACGGTGGGCACCCAGGACGCGGTGCCCCACACCGGGGAGGCGTAAATGCCGGACAGAAACCACGAGTTCGGCAAGTTCGGCGCCCGGGGGGTCAAGGGCTACGAGGCCGCCGCCCGCCAGCTCGACAACCTGGTCGAGTTCATCGCCACCCCCGTCACTCAGCGCCGCGGCATGCTGGCCCGCCTGAACTACCTCACCCGCACCGAACACGCCAAAGCCGCCGCCCGTGCAGCCGGCCTGACCGTCACGGACCGTACCCTCAAGCGCTGGGCCGACGGCAAAGCGGCACCGTCGAGGAAGAGCCTGGCCCAACTGGAGGGCGCCTACCGGCAGGTGCGCCGCCAGAACGTCGCCCGCCACCTGCTGCAACGCCTCAACCAGGACGGCCGCGGTACCCGGGTGGAGTTCCACCCCCTCAACCAGTCCCAGGTTTCCCGTCCTCACGTACGGGAGGTGTCCTTCCGCACGCTGAACGTGCGCCACTGGGACCGAATGGTCGAGGCATGGGCGGCCGGCGACGACGAAGCCATGGACGACGCCTGGTTCAGCGACATCACCGCCGACCTCGGCTCCGACTACGGCGCCTATGAGTACGTCATGAACATCGGTTTCGCCGCCTGAGCCCCCTTCCGGAGAACGGGGAAGGGGGTGGCTCTTCTGGAGGGATGACCGCCAAGGATCGGGCATGGGCCCCGTGTCGGCGGCGCTGTCATGCCAATGCGGGGGACGCAAGGGCAAGGACGAGTGCAACGCCCGCAGTGATCATGGGCGGCCTCGTCTGTCCTTGGGCAAGCGCGTACGCCCCACCAGCGATACCGCCCAGGGCAACGCCGAGCGTGAGCGGCCCATGGGATCACTACCACGCACACGGTGTGGCCAGTGGGGAGCTGACCGCACCAGTGAGCGGAAGTCACCTGCTTGACGGGTGACGCGAATGACCGTCATGATGGCGTTACCGCCTCCACCGGTGACATGGTGAAGGTCCTGGTCGGCGGGCGTGCAGAGACCTTGTGCACGCGCGAACCCTTCGGCGACGCGTATACGTGTGAATGCCGCCGAAAGCACCGCGCGCATGCCCGGCGCGCCCCGGCTGAACATGTTTCCGATGAGCACGCGTCTCGATCCGGCCCCGCCAGGTCCGAGTGCCGCCCTGACCGGCTCTCGGGCGAGCAGGTCTGTGGCCGGGCGGTCGGCGCAGTGCTGTCGGGGCAGGCCCCGGGCCCGCGAGCCTTCTGTGACCGCGGGCCCGGGTGACGTCGGTGACGAATGGGCCGAAGACGTACCCGCGATTCACCGTCAGTTGACTGAGGCCGCACATGTCGGCCGCGGCCGACACTGAGCGCACTGCGCCGCCTGCGCAGGCCCCACACCACCGGAAGCGAGAACACAGCCATGGATATGAAGCTCGAAGTCGTCATCCTGCCCGTCTCCGACGTGGACCGGGCCAAGGGCTTCTACGTCGAGCAGCTCGGCTGGCGCCTCGACGCCGACTTCCCGATCAACGACGGCTACCGGATCGTGCAGGTGACCCCGCCCGGCTCCGAGTGCTCGATCATCTTCGGGGAGGGGCTCACCCGGCAGGAACCGGGCACGCTCCACGGCCTTCAGCTGACCGTCACCGACATCCTCAAGGCCCAGGAGGAGCTGACCTCCTGCGGCGTGGAGGTCCACGGCCCGTTCCGCGACAAGACGGGCGCCTTCCACCACGCCGGTGACACACAACGGGTGCTGGGCCTGCATCCGGAGCGGGCCAGCTACGGCACCTTCGCCGCCTTCAAGGACCTGGACGGCAACGAGTGGTTCCTCCAGGAGGTCACCGAGCGCGCCCCCGGCCGCTGACAGGCGCCCGACCTTGCCCACTCATCCATCCGCCCGGCACACAGTCACCGGAGGACACATGACGACCGAGAACATCCGCACGTACGACGTCATCGTCATCGGCGCCGGCCCGGTCGGGGAGAACGTCGCGGACCGGACCACCGCCGCCGGCCTGAGCACCGTCGTCGTCGAGAGCGAACTGGCCGGTGGCGAGTGCTCGTACTGGGCCTGCGAACCCAGCAAGGCCCTGTTGCGGCCAGCCCTGTTCCGGGCCGACGCCGCACACATCCCGGGGCTTGCCTCGGCCGTCGCGGGACCGCTGGACGTCGACGCCGTCCTCGCGCACCGCGACCGCATGTCCGCCCACTGGAAGGACGACGGCCAGGTCGAGTGGATCAAGTCGGCCGGTATCGATCTGCTGCGCGGCCACGGCCGGTTGGCGGGAGAACGTCAGGTCACGGTGGAGACGCCGGACGGCGACGCCGTCCGGCTGCGGGCCCGGCACGCGGTCGCCGTCTGCACGGGCAGCCGCGCGGCCCTGCCTCCGCTGCCTCGCATCGAGGAACTGCGCCCCTGGACCAACCGGGAGGCCACCAGCGCCCACCAGGCGCCGGAGCGTCTCGTCATCGTCGGCGCCGGTGTGGTGGGCGTCGAGATGGCCACCGCCTGGCAGGCCCTGGGCAGCAGCGTGACCCTGTTGGCTCGTGAGGACGTACTGCTGCCCCGGATGGAGCCCTTCGCCGGGGAGTTGGTCACCGAGCGGCTTCGGGAGGCCGGCGCGGACGTGCGGTTCGGTGTCTCCGTCACGGACGCGAAGCGAGCGGATGGCGCAGGCGAGGTCCGGATCCGGCTGTCGGACGGCTCCGAACTCACCGCTGACGAGATCCTGTTCGCAACTGGCCGTGCCCCGCGTTCGACGGACATCGGACTCGACAGCGTCGGACTGACGCCGGGGGACTGGCTGACCGTCGACGACAGCCTCACCGTCACCGCCGTCCCGGGGGAGTGGCTGTACGCCGTCGGCGACGTCAACCGGCGGGCCCTGTTCACCCACCAGGGCAAATACCAGGCTCGCGTCGCCGGTGCGGTGATCGCCGCCCGGGCACGGGGCGAGCAACTGGACACGGGCCGCTGGGCACCGCACAGCAGCACGGCCGACATCGAAGCCGTCCCCGGCGTCGTCTTCACCGATCCCACGGTCGCGAGCGTCGGCCTGACCGCACGGGACGCGGAGCGCCTCGGCCGGGACGTCGAGGTCGTCGACTACGAGATCGGCCACCTCGCGGGCGCCGTCCAGTACCGCCCCGACTACCGGGGCAGGGCCCGCATCCTCATCGACCGGGACCGGCAGGTGGTCGTCGGCGCCACGTTCGTCGGGCCGGGCGTGGAAGAGCTGGTGCACTCGGCCACCGTCGCCCTCACCGGCGAAGTGCCGGTCGAACGCCTCTGGCACGCCGTACCCGCCTTCCCCACCATCAGCGAGGTGTGGCTGCGCCTGCTGGAGACCAGGAGCAACTCATGACCACCGCACGCGACCTCGTGCTCATCGCGCTGACCATGTCGCCCGGGGAACTCACAGGCCAGGGAGAACTGTCGCTCGCACTCGCCGGGGCCGAGGCGATCGACCTGCTGCACAACGGGGCGCTGCGCCTGGACCGCGACCGTTTGGTGCCCGGCCCGCAGACGCTGTCCGGGGACTTGCTGCTGGACCAGGCGGGCGCCTCACTCGTCCGGCAGGAGCCCTACGAGACCCTCGACGACTGGCTGTGGCGCCGCGCCGAGACCCTCGTGCCGGCCTACGCGGACGCCCTGGAGCGGGCCGGGCAGGTCATCCGTCCGCATGGCCATGGGCTCCGGCTGCTGTCCGGGAAGGCCGTACTGACCGATTCGCAGAAGCGCCGCGAGGCGGAGGAACGCAGGGCCTCCGGCGAGCCCGTCCTCGCCGCTCTGCTGGCGGCCTTGGGACAGCCGTCCGAAGCCGACGACAGCCTCCTCGACGACGCCGTCACGACCGTACTGGCTGCCGTGGGCGACGCGGTGATGCAGCTGGAGACCGTACGACTTCGGCGGGACATCGAGAATGCCGCGTTCGACAACGTGTGGCGCGGCTGGTAAACGCCGCTGTGCCCGGGCGGCGGCCGTTGTCCGGGATGAGATACGTGCCTCTCCCGGTTCGCCGGGTCCGTCGAGACGTCTCGCCCGTCCCGCGAGGCGGGATGTGTCGCGCACCTGGTGCGCAGCGGTCCGGCTGTGGATCACCGCCCGCGGGACAAGCAGACACCTCAGTCGGAGCTGCCGCTGTCCGCCGCACCTGTCTTGACCAGGGTGTACATGACGGAGCGCTGCTGCTTGTGGCGCCGGATACGGCCCTTGGCGACCAGGGACTCGAGGGTGTTCCGCACCACCTGAGGAGTGGGGTTGCGGTCCGGGTGCTTCTCAAGGAGCTCGTCGCGCAGTTCCTTCGCCAGACGCGGTTCCTCGTACCGGCCGAGCAGGTCCGCGAGCAGATCACCGAGCAGAGGCTGACGCGACTTCCCCTGCGCGCCGGCCTTCGCCGTCCTGCCGGTCTGAGCGCTCTTGGCCGACGTCGAGCGTCGGGCGCGGGCTCCGGTGGACGTCTTCTTCGCCTTCGCGACGACCGGCTCGTCCTGCAACTGCTCAGGAAGCCGGGACGCATCGGCGAAACCCTCGTACCGCTCGGCGAGGTCGAGGATGTCCGCGAGGAGGGCTTCCTCCTGCTTCAACACGGTGATCCTCTCCGCCAGCTCCTGCTGTCGCCGACGGTTCTCCTCCAAGTCCGACGCGGCTTGTTCTACGTACCGCGACCGGAGCGTGGCGGCTGATTGGCTGGTCACAACCGTTCACTCCCTCGATATGAATGATGTTGCGCATGGTACCCACGCCGTGGGCTCCGTGTGGATAAGTGTCAACGCCAGATGGTTCCTCCGACATGCTCACTCTTCACGATAGGCGCTGATGTGCCCGCGCAGAGAGGAAGTGTGGGCGGTCCTTGGTGTCCCTCGGGCACCGACGCTGTCACTCGCACGAGGCAACCCCCCGTATGCACTGCCCGCCAGGTATGTGGTTGAACCACCGGCCATCAGATTGCGCCGACCGGGGGAGGGAGCCGGGAGAGGTTACCGATCACCGGGCCGTGTGCCTGAGCGCCGCCAACCACATGGGTCATGACATGACAGGAGTATGTGTACAGCGAACGCGGGGTGTGCGGGTCGGCCGTCCGGCCTCAGTCCCACCTGACGGCGTCGCACACCGAGTCCGTCAATGCGGCCACCGCCGCTTGCAGGTCCGGCGGCAAAAGGGTGGGGGACGAAGCGGTCCTACGGCCCCACAACGGCCCCTGCGGTCGGGGCACACCCGTTTCCCGGGTGGCCTGAACCGGCAGCCCCGGGCCGCTCATCGTGGCGCTGAACCGGGCTGCGACCTCGGCGCGTGCCGTGCTCAGAGCCTCCAGGACGCTGTCGCCGAGCTGGGCGGCGGGCATCTGTCTGAACCGCTCGTCGATGAACCGGATACTTGCCGGCCGACCGTCAGCACCCACGGTGACCTCTACGACGTCGTCCCTGGAACAGGCCGTCACCGACACTGCCCGTATCTGCTCCCGCGCCCTGGCCAGAGCCGCGTACCGCTCGGCGAAGTCGGCAAGGGCGTACTCCAGGCGTCTCACCGGTGGTGTTTCCATGGTCCTCCTCTGCCGGTGCGGTCGGCCGACACACCAAGGACACGAGAGGATCTCACATTTGGTTCACACATGAACTCACACACGCGTCCGCGATGCGTTCGCCGACGAGCGCACACCTCACGTGGAGTACCCTTGTTCAGCCACGTACGGTGACCGGGGGAGTGTTGTACCCCTCGACCCGCAGCCTCGGCCGGCCCGAAGACAGCGCGGACGCGGGCCATGACAACCTCACCGTGCGCGTCTCGCCGGGCAGCAGCCACAGGTAGTTGTCGTCGTAGAGGGTCGGCAGGACGCGGGTGCCGTCCTCCGCCAGCAGGGAGAGCCGAACCATGGCGGCGACCATCGACCCACGGTTGCGGACGGTGGCGGTCGTCGAACGGCGCTCCCCCTCCCGGGACACCCGGGTGACAGAGGCCGACAGCCTGGCCTGCGGGGCCCGGTCGAGCGCGCGCAGCGCATCGGGGGTGCGGCAGCGCCAGTAGGTGTTGCGGGACAGCAGCCTGCCGTCGGCGTCCTCGAGGGTCAGCCGGAGCAGGTGCAGGTTCGGCAGGTCGGCGGTGGGGGCCGCGGTGAACGCCCGTGCCGTCGCGGCCGGTTCCACGTCCACGTGGGTTTGCCGGGTGTCGGCCACGCGGCGGCCCGACAGGTCGTACGTTCGCGCCGTGACCGTCGCCCGCTTCAGTGCCTCGCGGGTGTGGTTGACGGCGATGACCTGCCACTTCACCGGGTCGGCCTGGACGTGCAGGGGCTCGCAGGCGGTGCGGCAGCCGAAGTAGGCGCCGTTGACGTCGAAGTCGTAGTCGTAGGTCTGCCAGACCGTGCTGTGCCAGGCGGGGTGGGACATCCACAGCATCAACCCGCTGGCGTTGTCCCACAGATGGGCGTTCCAGGCCTCGAACATGGCGCGGAAGTTCTCGTAGTTGACGAACTGTGCCTTGCGTGTGAAGTCGTCGAGGTCGCGGGCCGTGCCGAGGCGGGTCTCGATGGCGGCCTTATAGTTCTGCGGGGCCTGGTTGCCGTGTTCGCTCCAGTCGTGGTGGTACCAGGCGCCGCCGATCGGCCACTCCGGTCCGTCGTCGCCGAGCAGGGCGCGGGTGCTGGCGGCGGTGGAGACGACGGGCATGCCGATCTCGGTGTGGAAGCCGAAGTCCTGGTTGCCGTAGGTGGCGGGGTCGAAGTACTTCTCCGGCTCGACCCAGCCGTACGGGCCGCCGCCGGTGACGACACCGCCGGCGGAGTTGCTCTGGTAGAGCAGGCCCGGCGCCTGGCTCTCGACGGCCTCGCGCATGCCCTCGTCGACCGCGGCGGGCGGGTTGCCCTCGTTGGCGCCGCACCACACCGCGATGCTCGGGTGGCTGCGATAGCGCAGGACGGTGTCGCGGGCCGTGGCGAGGAACGCTTCGTGGTCCGGCGGGTCCATGGCCCAGGCGTTGGGGAAGTCGTTCCACACGAGGATGCCGTGCGCGTCGCAGGCGGCGTAGAACTCCTCGCGGTTGCTGCTGCCGACCCAGTTGCGGATCATCGTGAAGTTCATGGCCTGGTGCATGCGCACCGCCGCGTCCATGCGCTCGGCGGGCATCCGGCGCAGCAACTCGTCCCAGCCCCAGTTGCCGCCGCGCACCAGCACCCGTACGCCGTTGACACTGATCTTCAGAGGGTCGGGGGTGTTGGAGACGGTCGTGACATCGGTCCAGGTGTCGCCGTCGTCGGAGACCTGCACGGTGTACGTCTTCGGGTACGCCTGCTCCCAGACGACCGCGACCCGGTCGAAGCGCCGGGAGGTGCCGAGGTCGACCTGGAGCCACTGGTGGTCCTCGTAGGCGGACGACCAGCGGGTGCCGGCGTCGCCGTCGGTGGCGTGCGCGGCCGGATGGCCGTCCTCCGCGCTGGAGGCGGTGGCCTCGCGGCGTAGCGCGAGATCGGTGCCGGGCTCGGCGCTGTCGATGACGGCGAGGGACCACAGCGAGGTGCCCCAGCTGGTGTTGCGGATGCCGCAGGACAGGCGGACGTAACGGGCCGTACGGGCCTCGAAGTCGGTGATGCGCAGGCTCGCGTCGCCGCTGTTGAAGGGGAGGGGGACGGCCGTGTTGTCGATGGACGCGGCCTCCGTCCACTGCTCGCCGTCCTCGGAGACCTGCACGACGAAGGTGCGCGCGTAGGCCTGCTCCCACACCAGGTCGACCCGGTCGAAGGTCTGCGTCGCGCCGAGGTCGACGCGTATCCACTGGTCGTCGGTGAAGGCGGAGGACCAGCGGGTGGCCGGGTCGCCGTCGGTGACGTTCGCCGCCGCGTGCCCGTCCTCGTCGGTGCTGGAGGCATCGGCCGGAGCGCGCAGGGCGAGGTCGGTGCCGGGGCGGGTGCTGTCGTACACCGACAGGGTCCACAGGGAACTGCCCCAGTCGGTGGCCCGGGTGAGACAGCGGACGCGGACGTGGCGGGCCCGCTGGGGGCCGAGCACGACGGTCTGGGTGTACGCGTCGGAGGAAGGGGTGAACTTCAGCGGGGTGTCGCACGCGTAGCCGAACTGCCGTATGCCGAAACGGGTGGTGCGCCGGTCGCTCTCGGCGCCGCCGGTACGCGCGGTGAGGGTGAGGTCGTGGAGGGTGGGCTCGCCCAGGCCGTTCGGCCACCACAGCCCGGGGTCGCGTACGCGCAGCGCGGCGAACGCGTCCCGCGTGAAGCTGACATCGATGTCATCGCCCGCCGGGACGGTGACCGTGCGCGAGACGCGGACGTCGCCGAACTCGGCGGTGACGGTGGCCTCGTGGGCGGCGGAGTCGGCGTTGCGGACTGGGACGGTCAGGGTGAGCTCGGCGACCGACAGGTCCGGCAGCCCGGGCAGCACGGTGTCGACGCGCGGATCGCCGAGGACGATGTGGCCGGTCGATCTCAGGCGTACGTGGTTCCAGATGCCGGCCGCGCGGTCACGGACCGCGGGCATCCAGTCCCAGCCCGAGGAGGCCAGGTACGTCGGTGAGTTGCGGTTCATCGTGTCGGCTCCGGCGTCCACCCACGCCTCGCCCGCCGGCCCCTTGTCGCCGGGGCTTCCGGGCAACGGCATCGGGGAGATGCGTACGGCGAGCGCGTTGCCGTCCTTCCTGAGCAGCTGGGTGATGTCGTGGGCGGAGCGGGCGAAGGGGAAGGTCACCTCACCCACTGTGTGTCCGTTGAGCCAGATCTCGGCCTTGTGGTTGACGCCGTCGAACTCCAGCCATATGCGCCGCCCCTGGCCGGTGCGCAAGCCGTTGGGCAGGTCGAAGGCGCGCCGGTACCACCAGGAGTGGCGGGACAGGGCCTCGGGGATGCGCAGGTTGTTCAGGCCGGCGACGGGGTCGGGCAGCCTGCCCTGGTCGACGAGGGAGGCGAGGACGGTGCCGGGAACGGTCGCGGGCAGCCAGCGGGTGGTGTCGACGCCGGTCGCCGACAGGGTCGTACCATCCCCGTCCGCCCAGTCGTCCAGGGTGAGCGTCCAGCCCGACTCCAGCGGGACCGTGCCGTCGGCGGCCACTGCCAGGGGCGGCGTGTCGGCGTGGTGGGTGCCCCAGTCCGTCCAGCCGGTGGCCGTCGGGCGGTGGGCGGGCGCGGTGCCGTAGACCTCGAAGCCGTTCAGGCCCAGGGGGTGGGGGCCGGAGCGCAGGCGGACCGTCAGACGGACCCAGCGGGCCGTCGCGGGCTTCGGCAGCGGGATGTCCACCACGCCGCCGGTGCCGGCCGTGTCGCGGTGAACGCTGGTCCAGGATGCGTGGTCGCGGGACGTCGCCACTACGAACTCACGGGCGTAGCTGGAGAGCAGTTCCTTGCCGGTGGTGTCCTTGCGTGGGTTTCCGCCGGCAGGCGGGGTGAAGACCGGGTCGCTCGCGTCGGCCTCGAAGGTCAGCCGTACGCGGTCGACGCGGCAGTCCGCCTGGAGGTCGACCTCGATCCACTGCGGGTCGCCCGCCTCGGCACGCCAGCCCGTTCCGCGTACGCCCTGGACGGGGAGCGCGTCCACCACGAACCCGGCGGGGGTGGGCGCGTAGGCCTGCGAGGAGGCACGGACTGGGCGGTACGCGGCGATCTCACCCGGCACGGAGGCGGAGTCCGTGTCGGTCGCGCCGGCGGCCTCGGTCGCCGGCGCGAACACCGTGCCGAGGCCGAACCCGGCCAGCAGGGTCGAGCCGGCCGCGACGACGGCACGTCGGGAGGTGTGCGGGGCGCTGCGCCGCGAAGGGCCCGGCTGGTCGGCCATGTGTGATCGTCCCATCACAAGGTGTGAGCGAGCGGTGGCGTGTGTTCTGTCGGGCACGCCGACGCGTCCTGACAACGTTGCCATAGGCTGTTGGTACGGACACTTTCCTGTCAAGGCTCTTGACGAAGAAGAAACTCGCGGAGCACCCACAGCCGTCCCGGGCAAAGAAGCATGTGAACAGTGATGACAACGACACCCCTTGATGGCGACTTCGCCGAACTGCTGCTCTCCAGCCATCTGCGCCTGGTGGGCGGCCGCTGTGCCCTGCCGCGTGGGGGACCGGGCAGGACGCCGCGCGCTGGTTGTACGAGCGGGCCCCGTTCGGGCTGCTGGCGCACGACACGTCCGCCGACCCGCGCTTCGTCTACGCCAACGGCACGGCGCAGCGCTGCTTCGGCTACTCCTGGGACGAGTTCGTCGGCCTGCCGTCGCGGCTGTCGGCGCGGCCCGACGCCCAGGAGGACCGGGACGCCTTCGTGCGCGCCGTGACGGTGGATCACTACGCCACCGGCTACCGGGGGATACGAGTCGGCAGGACCGGCCGGCCCTTCTGGATAGAGGACGTGACGATGTGGGACCTGATGGACGCCGACGGGAGCCTCCATGGGCAGGCCGCGGTGTTCCGCTCCTGGTCACCCGCGAAGGGCTGAGACCTGCTGTCACGGCCCGGTGTGCGACGGGCCCGCCCCGGCCGGATGCCGCGGCGGGCTAGTGCGTGCGCAGTGGCGGGTTACTGGAAGTCGCAGCCCGGGTTGGGGGCGTCCTCCGACAGCGGAGCGCCGTGCGGCAGGACGTACAGGACGTCGAGGACGACGTCGGTCTTGCCGAGGTTGCGGCCGATGTGCACGTGGTCCGCGCCGGACGGCTCGGTCAGGGACTTGCCAGCCTTGTAGGCACCGTCGGCCCGGCAGTCGGAGTCGAAGTGGCTGAGCGTGCCGTGCTGGGCGAAGCCGTAGAGGGTTCCGTCGTGGTAGTGCCAGCCCGTGCTCTGGCCCGCGGGGATGGTGATCTGGCGCAGGATGTAGTCCGTGCCTCCGATGGTGGTCTGGGAGATGATCTTTCCGCTCACACCCGGTCCGGCCGGGGTGGCGAACGCGGTGCCCGCGCCCAGGGACAGGCCGACGGCGGCGGCCAGGGTCACGCCCAGCCGCAGCAGGTTCTCACGCATGGCGTTCACACCTTTCAGGTGACTCTCTCGGTCCGGCAGTCTCACACATGTGTCCCGCGCGGCGGGCTGATGCATACGTTGCGCTGCGGTCAAGGCGGCGCGACTGCGCGTGATATACACCTCATGTGCGTCGATTGTCAGGAATCCGTAAGGGCGGTGACTCGGCGGCCGGGATGACAAAAGCCCTGATGAATGAGGCTTTCTGGCGGGGCCGGTCAGGCATACGTGTTCATTGGGCGCGGGTGCGGCAGCTGGACGGCACAAACACAGCATTCTTCTGACACATGTCGCTGCCTACAGTGCGACTGCGGAGGTTAAATCCAGCCTCCGGTCGCCGCACCACAGAGAACCGAGGCGGTTCAGAACACCATGGCTACGCCCCCCACGGCTCCATCCCGGTCCGAACTGCTCGGCACGATCATGAGGGAACACCGGGAAAGCCTTGTCTCGTACGCCGAGAAGATGCTCGGAGACCACGGACTGGCCGAGGACATCGCCCAGGAGGCAATCATCCGGGCCTGGCGCAACATCGACCGTCTGCTCGGGATGGACGGGTCGGTCCGTGGCTGGCTCTTCACCGTGACCCGGCACCTTGTCATCGACTGGGTGCGCAAGCCCCACGCGCGCCGAGAGGTCGTCGGGGTCACCTACAACGACCCCGTGTCCCGCACCGACGCCACCGCGGCGGTGCACGACGTCATGGTGGCCAGGCCGCTGCTCCAGCGGCTGTCCGCCGAGCACCGCGCGGTGCTGGTGCACATCTACCTGTGCGACCGCAGCATCCAGGAGACGGCCGGCATCCTCGGAGTCCCGGCCGGCACGGTCAAGAGCCGTCACCACAACGCCCTGCGCAAGCTGCGGGGGACGGTGCGGCCGGAGGCCGCCTAGTCGTGTCCGCAAAGTCCCTGCTGCGACGCCAGGCAGGCGCCCTCGCCGCACCGGGCGCAACGTCAAGTGCGTCCTGTACAAGGCCTTGTGCTTGGCACGCCGAGAGAACTCACCGGCACTTCACGGACAGGCCCTGGCCGAGGGCGGCTAGGAGTTGTCGGGCTCGAAGCACATCTTCAGAGCCGAGGTCAGTCTGCGGTGGAGGGCCTCGTCCTGCGGGCGGTTCTCGATGGAGCGGACGAGTTCCGGCAGCAAATACTGCTCGGCCACGATCCACTCGGCGGCGTCCGCGCGTCCGTTGAACCGCTGAGGACGGACGCCGGGACGCGGGGGCGGCAGGAGTACTGGGCCGCGATGCGGCGCGAGATGTGCCGTGGCGGCGTCGGCGCTGTACAGGTAGTACTCGAACATCCTGGCCAGGGCCTCGGAGCGTACGGTGGGGGAGTCGAGGACCGCGCTGAGTTCTCTGGCGTGGGTACGGAGCAGTTCGTGGCAGGTGTAGCGCCCCGCGGTCAGTTCGGCCAGCAGGTGATGATCCATCAGCTCCGCCACGTCCTGCCGGGTTCTGCGCGGCTCAGTGCCGGCGAGGCCGGCGGCGGCCGGCAGGGCGATGTCCCGCGCGGGATGCAGGCTCAGCAGCCGGAACAGCCGCGCGGCGCTGCTGCTCAGTGCCTCGTAGGAGCGGTGGAACGAGGCGCGGATGTCGGTGCGCTCGTCGTGGCAGGACAGGGTGTCCAGGCAGTCGTCGGCGTCCTGCAGCCTGGCCGCGAGCGACACCAGCGGAAACCTCGACTGTGCCAGGGCCTGTGCGCCGGTGACGGCCAGGGCCAGCGGCAGTCCGCCGCACAGTTCGACGATCTCCTCTGCGGTGGTGTGCTCGGCCCGGATCCGGTCGGTGCCCAGGCGCCGGTCGAGGAGTTCCAAACCCTCCGCGCGAGTCATGGGCTGCAGTGTGATGATGCGGGCGTCGTCCGTCACCGCCAGGCCCTCCAGCCGCCGCCGACTCGTGACGACGGCGACACACCCAGGTGTGGCGGGGAGCAGGGGGCGTACCTGTTCACAGTTCTCCGCGTCGTCCAGGACGAGGAGCAGTCGGCGTCCGCTGAGGGCACTTCGGTAGAGGGCGGCGAGTGCGGCGACGCCGGTGTGGGCGCGGTCGTGCTCGACGCCCAGCGCGCCGAGGATCTCGCTGATGGCCTCGGCGGGGTCGAGCGGGGGCCGGGAGGGGTGGTGGCCCTGGAGATCGATGTGGATCTGCCCGTCGGGGAAGTGGTCGGCGACCCGGTGGGCCCAGTGCACGGCCAGCGTCGTTTTGCCGACCCCCGCCATGCCGCAGATGGCCGCGGTCATCGTGGGCGGGCGGCTCTCGCCCTCGATCGGCAGTAACTCCAGACACTGGCTCAAGGGCTCGCGCCGGCCGGCGAAGGAGGTGCAGTCTGCGGGGAGTTGGGAGGGTCGCCCGGCTTGCGCGGGCGGGGACGCGGGGGTGTCCGGCAGCCGCGAGGCCCGGCGCTGGAGCAAGTGCTGCTGGGCGGCACGCAGTTCGGCGCCGGGCTCGACGCCCAGTTCCTCGGCGAGTGCGTCGCGGATGGCCTCGAACTGCCGTAGGGCTTCGGCCTGTCGGCCGGTGGCGGCCAGGGCTGCTATCACCCGGGTGTGGAGGGCCTCGTCGAAGGGGTGGTTATCCAGGGCGATGCGCAGCACGGTGAGGGCTTCCTCGGTCAGCGCGGGCGCCGCGGTCAGGACGGCGTCGGCGGCTTCCTTCACCGTGGCGACGAATTCGTGACCGACGGAGGTGAAGACCGGGTGTCGGGCCACCGAGGTGCCCGCCGCGACGACGGGGCCGCGCCACAGCCGAAGGGCCTCGACGAAGTCCTGCGCGGCTTCGGCGGGAGCGCCGTCGCGGAGCGCGAGCTGCGCCTTGGTGCGCAGGTCGCGGAAGCGCAGCAGATCCGAGCTGGAGGTGTCGACCAGGAGCCGGTAGCCGTCGGCGGCACGGACGAGGTGTTCGGCGTTGCTGCGGCTGCGCAGTTCGGGTTCGAGCGTTCTGCGCAGGGCGCCGATGTGCCGGTGCACCACGTTGACGGCGCTGGGCGGCGGGTCGTCGTCCCACAGGATGTCCACGGCTTCGCCCAGGGTGAGCGGCCCGGGGGCGCGGAGCAGCAGCAGGGCGAGCAGGGCCAGTCGTTTCGGGGGGCCCACGTGGATCTCGGTGTCCCCGCGTGTCGCCCGTACGGTGCCGAGGACTGAATAGTGCACTGTCGCATCCATCTCGCGGCTGGCCTCGCTGTTTCTCCAGTGGTCTGCTGGTCGGCCATCGGGTCCGTGGTCACCACGTCGGCGGGGGTCTCACGCCCTCTCCGCGGGCGGGGCGTGTGGCCAAGACCGCGAAGTGTAGCCGCGTTCCGTGACATGTGTGTGCGGCCGGAGGCGTCGCGGCGGTGTGATGTGTCGAGTTTGGCAGCGCGTGTCGCTCGGTGGGTCGGTCATGCGACTGAGCACCCCGCGAGAGGGTAACCGTTTCAACTGGTAACGATATTCTCGCGCGATACGTCACCTGTCAAGGCGGTTGCTGGGTGGAGGTGGGCGAAACCTGTGAACCTCGCAGAGGCTCACTGCGTTGAATTCACAGGAGGTGCTCCTTGTACGTTCTGGTCCCCGACGACCCCGTGTTCTACGCGAAGTTCCAGAGCCTGGAGGAGCCGCTGCTGCGCCACCTCTACGGCCTGCATCGCTCGGGCGCGGCCTCGGACGACGAACGGGTCGTCGCGGACGCCTACGACAGCTGGGTGCAGGTCCTGCTCAAACTGCCGCTGTGGGCGCGCTGGCACACCGAGGACACACCCGCCGGTCCGCCCCGATACACCCTGTACGGCGCGGGTGGCGACCAGCTGACGAGCCTCTACCCGATCGACGTGGCCCCGGTTGACCTCGGACACCTGACGGCCGGTCTCGACCTGTTCGCCGGGGCAGGCAGCGCCTACCGGGAGGAGGGGTTCGCCGAGATCTTCCGCCGGGTCATGGAGGTGCTGCTGCTCCCGGCCCCGCCGGACCTGCTGAACGCCCTGCTGCTGAAGGTGTCCCAGGATGCCGCCGGTTGTGTGACCCTGCCGGCCGGCCGCGAGCGGGAGTACCGGCGCTTCTGCGAGGAGATCGTGACCATCCTCAGCTCGGGCGACACCTTCGGCTTCCGCAGCCACCTGGCCATGTATCTCTGAGGTGTGTCGCCGGCCGGGCGATGTGCCGCCCCTGTGGTGGTGAACCTCACCGGTGGTCCGAGTCTCCCCTTGGACCACCGGCGCGCTCACCGACAGGCGCTCAGGGGAATATCCGGAAGCTCCGCAAGGAATCCGGGCGGCGCTGATGGACCGGTTCCGCAGGCCTCTCAGGGATCGTGCGGCCGGCCGGCCCCGGCGACCGGGCAGGGGCTCAGCGCGCGGCCGCGGCGGGCGCGGACTTCTTGCGGGCCCGGTACGCGGCAGCCTTGATCTTGTTGCCGCAGGACTCCATGCCGCACCACTGGCGCCGCATGCCTCGGGAGCGGTCGATGTAGACGCGGGTGCACTCGGGGTTCCCGCACTCCTTTATCAACGGCACGTCCGGGCCGCTCAGCAGCTCCACCGCCTGCCGGGCGAGTGTCGCCAGCGCCTGCTCGGGGGTGGCGTCGATGAGCCGCCCGGTCGCGGTGAGCTGAGGCGTGACAGGAGTCTTGCGCGCGGCGGCGTTGACCGTGTCGAGCGCCTCCGGGTCGAACTCCTCGCCCAGGCGGCGGTCGGTCACGAGCCGGTAGATGGCCTCGCGTACGGCCGTGGCCTCCCGTACGTCGTCTTCCTGGCCCTCGGCGATCGTGTCCACCAGGCCGGACTCCAGGTACCAGGCGTTCAGCCGCTCCGGCGTCACGAACATCTCGAACCGGGTCGACCGCCGGGCCCGCAGGGTGGCCGCGAAGTCGAGAGCCGGGTGCCCGCAGACGAAGACATGGTCAAGATTCACATCACCATCTTGACAGGTGACTACGATCGGGCGCAAGAAGCGTCACCGTCCCAAGTGGTGCTCCCGGCCCTGCCAGCGCCGACGCAGCCAGCGGTCGTGGCTGGCGACGACGATCGCGCCGGGGCCCGGACCCAGGGCGGCCTCCAGTTCGTCGCACAGGACGGGGGAGAGGTGGTTGGTGGGCTCGTCGAGCAGGAGGAGCTGCGGCGGGCGGGCCACCAGAAGGGCCAGGGCCAGACGCCGACGCTGGCCAACGGAGAGGTGTCCTACCGGCTTGTCCAGGTCCGTCTGGTGCATGAGGCCGAGCGAGTCCAGGGGCACCTTCTCCGCCTGCCGCACTCCGAGCGCCTGCTCGTAGGTGTCGCGGACCGTGCGGTCGTACCGCTCGAAGGTCGTGTCCTGCGTGAGAAGCCCGACCGTCAGCCTGCGCCGCCGAACCAGCTCGCCCTCCGCCGGCAACTGTCCGGCGAGTACGGCGAGCAGCGTCGACTTGCCCGCCCCGTTGCCGCCCGTGACCAGCAGCCGGTCGGTCGGCGACACCTCTAGGTCGGCAGGCGCGAGCCGCCCCGGTACCCGCACCCCGCTCAGCGACACCAAAGGCTGAGGGCCCTCCTCGCTGCGCGCCACCAGTTCCCCGGCCGCGAACCGCAGCGGGCGGGGCGGCTCGGCCACCCGGGTGCGCTTCAGCTCCTCCAGGCGCCGGGTGGCGTTGCGGACCCGCCGGGAGATCTGGCTTTGCACCCTGCCCGCCCGGTGGCCGTACCCCATCTTCTCGTTGTCCGTACGGCCACGGTCCGGCGCGACCCGGTGCGCGGTCACCCCCGCGGACTCTCGCAGTTCCTCCAACTCCTCCTGCTCCTCGGCGAACCGCCGCTCCCAGCGCTCGCGCTCGGCCCGCTTCTCTGCCAGGTAGGCGGAGTAGTTGCCGCCGTAGCGGACCGGGCCGTCCACCGCCGGGTCGAGGTCGACCAGGTCGGTGCAGACGGCGTCGAGGAACGCCCGGTCATGGCTGGCGACGACGACCGTGCCGGGCAGGGCGCGGAGCTGTTCCTCCAGGAAGGCGGCGGCGTTGTCGTCGAGGTGGTTGGTCGGCTCGTCGAGGAGCAGGGCGGAAGGGCGGCGTACGAGGAGGGCGGTCAGGGCGAGCCGGCCGCGCTGGCCGCCGGAGAGTGAGCCAAGGGTACGGTCGTGGCCGAACGCGCCGAGGCCCAGGCCGTCCAGGACCAGGGCCGCGCGCCGGTCGGCGTCCCAGGACTCCCGGTGCTGGGCCAGTTCCAGACGCCTGCCATAGGTGTCGAGGAGGTCCTGGTCCTCCGGAGTGCGGGCCAGTTCCTCGCCGAGACGGTCCAGTTCTGCGAGGTCCTCGCGGGCCTCACGCAGCGCCTCGTCCAGGACTGCGGCGATGGTGGCCTCGGCGTCGTACGGCATCTCCTGGTGGAGAAAGCCCAGGCCGGCGGGGCGCGTGATGGTTCCGGTGTCGGGGTCGTCCGTGCCCGCGAGGAGGCGCAGAAGGGTGGACTTGCCGACGCCGTTCTCCCCGATGAGGCCGATGCGGTGGCCAGGGGAGGCGGTCAGGGAGATGCCGTCGAGGATGCGATGGCCGCCCAGGTTGCGGACCAGGTCGTGGGCGATCAATGCGGACACAGGTGTCCCCCAGAGGTGAGGCGTCGTCGGCCCGCCGGGCGCACGACGCCTCGGACGCGGGCCAGGTCACACGTCACCGGCTCACACCTCGGGTGCCCCCGTCTCCTTGAGCGTGCCGTCCGCCAGGCGCAGCCAGCGGTTCACACCGATCTCGGCGAGGAACCGTTCGTCGTGGCTGACCACTATGAAGGCGCCCTGGTAAGAGTTGAGCGCGCTCTCCAGCTGGCCCGCGCTGACCAGGTCGAGGTTGTTGGTCGGCTCGTCGAGCAGCAGCAGGTGGGGGGCCGGTTCGGCACACAGGATGCAGGCGAGGGTGGCGCGTAGGCGTTCGCCACCGGACAAGACGCCTACCGGGAGGTGGGCGCGGGCGCCGCGGAAGAGGAAGCGGGCGAGCAGGTTCATACGCTCCGCCTCGGGCCGCTCGGGGGCGAACTTCGCGAAGTTCTCGGCGACCGTGCAATCCAGGTCCAGCAGATCCAGGCGCTGGGAGAGGTAGGCGATCCGGCCGTCGTTGCGCTTGATCTCCCCGCCCGCCGGGGCGAGTTCGCCGGTGATCAGGCGCATGAGGGTGGTCTTGCCGGCGCCGTTGGGGCCGGTCAGCGCGATGCGTTCGGGGCCACGGACGGTCAGGTCCACGCCGCCGGGGGCGAACACGTCACGGTCGCCGAGGCGCACCTGCATGCCTTCGCCGAGGAAGAGGTTGCGGCCCGCGGGGACCTGGGTGTCGGGCAGTTCCAGAGTCAGGCGCTGCTCGTCGCGCAGGGCGCGGCCGGCCTCGTCGAGGCGGGCCTTGGCCTCGGTGACCCGGGAGGCGTGCATGGTGCCGGACTTGCCTGCGGCCTCCTGCGCGCCGCGCTTCATGTTGCCCGCGAAGATCTTGGGCAGACCGGCGTTCTTGAGGTTCTTGGAAGCGTTGCTCATCCGCCGCTCGGCACGTTCGCGGGCCTGCTGCATCTCCCGCTTCTCGCGCTTGAGCTCCTGCTCGGCGTTGCGGACGTTCTTCTCCGCAACCTCCTGCTCCGCACGCACGGCCTCCTCGTACTCGGTGAAGTTGCCGCCGTACAGGCGCAGTTCGTCACTGCCGAGTTCCGCGATGCGGTCCATGCGGTTCAGCAGGGCGCGGTCGTGACTGACCAGGAGGGTGCCGGTGAAGTCCGACAGCACGTCGTAGATCTTGTGCCGGGCCTCGACGTCGAGGTTGTTCGTCGGCTCGTCGAGGAGGAGGACGTCGGGGCGCTTGAGGAGCTGGGCGGCGAGGCCGAGCGAGACGACCTGGCCGCCGCTGAGGGTGCTCAGGCTGCGGTCCAGGGTGAGTTCAGCGAGGCCGAGGCGGTCGAGCTGGGCGCGGGTGCGCTCCTCGATGTCCCAGTCGTCGCCGATGGTGGCGAAGTGCTCCTCGGCCACATCGCCGGACTCCACCGCGTCCAGTGCACGGATGACCGAGGCGACACCGAGGACCTCGGCGACCGTGAGGGCACCGGCCAGGGGGAGGCTCTGCGGGAGGTAGCCGAGGCTGCCGCCCACGGACACCGAGCCGGTAGCGGGCTTGAGTTCACCGGCGATCAGCTTGAGCAGGGTGGACTTGCCGGAGCCGTTGGGGGCGACCAGGCCGGTGCGGCCGAGGGGCACGGAGAAGGACAGGTCCTGGAACACCGGGGTGTCGTCGGGCCAGGCGAAGGAGAGGTTCGAGCAGACGATGGACGCGTCGGACATGGAATGACCTCGGGGTGGATCGAGGGCAGAGATCAGACTTCTGCCCTGGTCAGATGCGGGAAAGGGGTACGACAAGACAGACCACCTCGGCAGCGCTCCTGAGCGCCGGCCGGTGGCCGTCAGATCCGGGTCTCACCCGGAGATGTCGTCTTCACCCACCACGTCTGTAACTCCTCGATACACGGCCAGCATCGCTTCCAGCCTAGCAGCCGTCGCTTCATACGTTTGCGGTTGACAGCTCCGACACCCCCATGCCAGCATGGTCACCAGTTAAACCGGTGACGATGGCTTGCGGGGCGTCGCCCCAGCTCACACGTGTCCCAAGGAGCGCACACCATGGCAGAAAAGCCGAAGCCCAGGACCGGCGGCGCACCCGTCGGCCGACGGGCGATGCTCGGCATGCTCGGCGCGGGCGCAGCCGGGCTCGCCGCCGCGCCCTACCTCCAGCAGGGCTGGGAGGGATTCCTCGCCAAGGCATCCGAGGCCGACGCCACAGGCCTGACCGGGCTGCTGCCCAACCCGGGCGGCTTCCGGTACTACAGCGTCGTCGGCTCGGTGCCGCACAAGGACGCGACGAACTACGCCCTGACGGTCAGCGGTCTGGTCGACCGTCCGAAGACCTACACACTCGAGCAACTGCACGCGATGCCGCAGACCCGGGTAGTCGGTGACGCCGTGTGCACCGACGGCTGGCGGGTGGACGACACGCCCTGGAGCGGGGTGAAGCTGGCGGACATTCTCGACGACGCCGGCGTGCGTTCCTCGGGCGCGGCGATCCGGTTCACCTGCTTCGACGGCGCCTACTCCGAGAGCCTCACGCTGGAACAGGCCCGCCGCTCGGACGTCCTGGTGGCGCTGAGGTTGCAGGACAAGCCCATCACCCACGCCCACGGCGGCCCCGTCCGCCTCTATGTGGCGCCCATGTACTTCTACAAGTCGGCCAAGTGGCTGTCCGGTATCTCGGTCACCGACAAGGTCGTCCCCGGCTACTGGGAGGAGCGCGGATATGCGGTCGACGGCTGGCTCGACGGCGCCGACCGGAACGCGGCCTGAACACGAGGGCCAGGTACGCCGCTTCACCAGCGCCGAGCGCATGGTCCACCGGGCCACCGGCTGTCTGATGCTGCTGTGCCTGGTCACCGCCGCCTGTCTCTACATCGGGCCGCTCGCCCTGCTCGTCGGCCGGCGGCACCTGATGGTCACGGTCCACGAGTGGTCCGGCATCCTGCTGCCCCTGCCCTTTCTGCTGGGCCTTTTCTCACCCGCCTTCCGCGCCGACCTGCGCCGCCTGAACCGCTTCGCGGTGTACGACCGCCAGTGGCTGCGGGCCGTGCGCCGGCGCCGCACGGCACCCGAGGCCCGCCCGGCGGGCAAGTTCAACGCGGGCCAGAAGCTCTATGCGGGCTGGATCGCCGGAGCGGTGCTGGTGATGATGTTCACCGGTCTGCTGATGTGGTTCATGGGCCTGCTGCCCTTCCTCTCCCGCACCAGCGCGATCTTCGTCCACGACATCCTGGCCTGGGCCATCACCTTCGTCCTGCTCGGACACATGCGCAAAGCCTTGGAGGACCCCGAGGCGCGGCTGGGGATGCGTACCGGATACGTAAGTCGGTCGTGGGCGGAGCTCCGTCACTCGCGGTGGCTGCGGGACGAGTGACAGACCGTCGAATGACTGTAGCCGCGCTGTGCGGCACACGGCCAGAGTGCACATGTGTCGCTGCCGCGGCGCACACCTACTTATCGGATGGATGACCCATGAGACGAATACTGACTGTCCTCGCGGCGGGTGTGCCGCTCGCCGCGGCGGTGTATCTGCCCTCCGCCTCCGCCTCTGCCTCCGCCTCTGCCGAGCCCCGGACCACCTCCACGCCCTTCAACTGCGCGGCGCCCTCCGTGAAGGCCCCCGCCGGCACCGAGGTGGAGTCCGTGACCGCGGTCAGTCAGCCTGGCGGCACCGTCCAGGGCACCGGCATCCTCCAGGGGGCGGTCACCGACGTCCCGGCCTACTGCGAGGTCACCGTCACGCTCACCCATCCGGGCGCCGACGACCACGCCAAGGTACGTACCTGGCTGCCCGTCAGCGGCTGGAACGGCCGCTTCCAGGGCCTCGGCGGCTCCGCCTACCTGGCCGGTGACAACAACCCGGGCCTGGCCACCGCCGTCAAGAACGGCTACGCAGCCGTCACCACCGACGCCGGGGTCGGCGACGCCCTCGACACCAGCTGGGCGCTGAACAGCCAGGGCCAGGTCAACACCGCGCTGTTGAAGAACTTCGCCTCCCGCTCCCAGCACGAAGCTTCGGTCGTCGGCAAGGAGGTCGTCGACGGGGTCTACGGCAAGCGCCCGGCGTACTCCTACTTCATCGGCTGCTCCACCGGTGGAAGACAGGGCTACATGGAGGCCCAGCGTTATCCCGACGACTACGACGGTATCCTTGCCAACGCGCCCGCCGTGAACTGGGACGAGTTCGAGGTCGCCACGCTGTGGCCGCAGGTGGTCATGAACAACGAGAAGACGCACCCGTCCTCCTGCGAGTTCAGCGCCTTCACCGCAGCCGCCGTCAAGGCCTGCGACAAGCTCGACGGCGTCAAGGACGGGCTGGTCAACGACCCGTCCCGGTGCGACTTCGACCCGCGTCGGCTGATCGGCACCAAGGTCGTTTGCGAGGGCAAGGAGCTGACCATCACGGCGGCCGACGCGGCCGTCGTACGCAAGATCTGGGACGGACCGCGCACACCCTCGGGCAAGAAGCTCTGGTACGGCGTCCCGATCGGCGCCGACATCAACGCGCTGGCCGGAGCCGACCCGTTCCCGGTGCCCGCCGCCTGGACCAAGCTGTGGGTCGCCAAGGACCCCTCCCTCGACCTGTCGACGATCACGTACAGCCGGTTCACGGAGCTGTTCAAGCAGTCCCAGGCCGAGTACGACAAGGTCATCGGCACCGACGACCCGGACCTGTCGGCCTTCCGCAAGTCTGGTGGCAAGCTGCTGACTTGGCAGGGCGACGCCGACCAGTACATCCCCGCGCAGGGCACCGCGCAGTACCGTGAGCGGGTCGAGCGGGAGCTCGGCAGCGCCAAGAAGGTCGACGACTTCTACCGCCTCTTCCTCGCCCCGGGCACGGTCCACTGCGGCCTCAACCAGGGTGACGGCACGACCGATGCCCTCGGAGCGCTGACCGCCTGGGTCGAGCACGGCAACGCGCCCAAGACGCTGCCCGCGACCCTGATCAACGCCGATGGGCAGAGCGTCGCCCGTGACCTGTGCAACTACCCGCGCGTCCTGCGCTACACGGGCCACGGTGACCCGGCCCTCGCCTCCAGCTTCAAGTGCGTTCTCCCGTCCCGGCACTGACCGGGCCCCCGACCCCCTGACCTGAGAGAGGCCGAACCACCATGAGCACCCAGACATCGACGCCGACGGTCACAGGCGAACGCGACTCCCTGCTGCGGCTGTACCTCGGCCGCGGTGTCCTGGCCGTGGCATGGGCCCTGGTCTTCGCCGGAGCACACGACAACCTCGACACAGTGGCGATCACGCTGCTTGTTGTCTACCCGCTGATCGACGCGGTGTCCTCGCTGATCGACTACCGGGCCACCCCGAACGGCACCGAACGCCGGGTCACCGCGTTCAACGGCGTGCTCAGCACACTGGCCGCCCTCGCGATCGGCATCGCCGGCGCCGGTGACGAGGCGTCCGTGCTCCATGTGTTCGGGGTCTGGGCCATCGTCTCCGGTGCCGCCCAGGTGATCGTCGGAATACGGCGTCGCGGCCCCGAACTGGGCAAGCAGTGGCCGACGCTCATCTCTGGCGGACTGTCCTTCCTCGTCGGCATCACCTACAACATCCAGGCCGCGGGCGACAATCCCTCGCTCGACGTCCTCTCGGTGTACGCGACGGGCGGCGGCGTGTGGTTCATCCTCCAGGCCCTGCTGCTGGGCTGGAAGTCCCGCCAGCTGCGCACCCGGACCGTGTGACTCGCTCACACCCCACCCCTCGACCCGCGGCCCTACCGGACCGCGGGTCGAAACGTTGCCCGACCACGACCTACCAGGCAGGTACTTTCACGCCATGAGTGCGACTGCGGACATCACGCCCATCACCAACTTGATTGCACGGTACGCGGAGCTGGTCGACACCGGCGACTTCGCCGGCGTCGGCGAACTGTTCGCCGACGCCGTGTTCATCGGCAGCGGCGCACCCGTTCCCGGCCGGGACGGTGGAGTGGCGAAGATGCTCAAGGACGGCGTCATCCTCTACGAGGACGGGACGCCGCGCACCCAGCACGTCACGACCAACATCGCCGTCGACATCGACGAGGAGGCGGGAACCGCCGCCGCGCGTTCGTACGTCACGGTGTTCCAGGCCCTGCCCGACTTCCCGCTCCAGCCGGTGGCCGCGGGCCGATACAGCGACCGCTTCGAGCGCGCGGACGGGCGCTGGCGGTTCACCGAGCGCCGGGTCCTCATCCATCTGGTGGGGGATGTCAGCCGCCATCTGCGCGCTCAGCCGACGCGGTAGCGCACCGGCAGGGCCAGCACCCCGCGGATGATGCCGGGACCGGTCCACTCCAACTTCCTCGCCCGTACGGCGAGTTCGAGCTTGGGGGGGCAGGTGAGCAGGACCCGCAGGGCGATGGTGCCTCCAGGCGGGTCAGCGGGGCGCCCAGGCAGTAGTGGAATGCCGTGGCCGAAGGCCAGGTGCCGGGCGGCCGGGCGGGGTCGGCGTCCTCGGCCTGCGGGGCGTCGCGTCCGGCCGCGCCGAGGACGACAACGACCACGCTGCCCCAGGGGATCGGCGCCCGGCGAGTTCGAGGTCCTCGGCCGCGTAGCGGCTGGTGGAGCGGCTCGACTGAGGGGTCATATCGCAGGAACTCCCCCCACCGCGCCGGGCATCAGCTCGGGGCGTTCACGCAACTGCCGCAGCTGGTCCGGGTGTTGAAGCAGCGCCAGGACGGCATTGCCGAGCACGTTCACGGTGCTCTCGTGGCCGGCGACGACCACCATCAGCGTCGTGCTGACGAGTTCCTCTTCCGAGAGGCGCCCCCGTCCTCCTCGTCCCGGACGGCGACGAGGACCGACAGTAGATCGTCCCCGGCGCTGCGGCGCTTGTCCGCGAGGAGATCGGCCAGCAGGCTGTGCAGACCGCTCGGCGCCGCGCGGTGTTCGGGGGAGGACACCCGGAGTGCCTGGGACGATCAGCGGCGGAAGTTCAGGCGGTGCTCGTCGGGATGCCGACGAGGTCGGCGATGACCGTGCCCGGGAGCGGGGCGTTGAAGGCTTCCACGAAACCCACCTCGCCCGTCGGCGGCAGGGCGTCGATCAGGGCGTGGGCGATCTGCTCGATGCGGGGCGCCAGTTCGGCCGTAGGGGGCGAACCCGGCTGAGGCCAACCGTCGCAGGCGAGTGTGCTCGGGCGGGTCGGCCTCCATCATCTGCGCGCCGAGCCCACGGAGGGTTTGTTGAGTGCGGCGGCGGCCAGCGCCCCGGCGGCCGGGGCGGAGTCCTTGAGCAGGGCAGGGTGGGGGAGTGCCTCGCGGGCCAGGTCGTGACCGACGACCCCCAGCCCTTGAGGCCGAGGTGAAACTCGGCCGGGTGAAGGGGGCCGAGCTCGCGCAGGCGGGCGTAGCGCGCGGGAGCGTCCGCTCTTGAAGGCCGGGTCGATGACGACCCTGGCGCCGACCTGCTCTTCTCCGCCTTCGGCGCCGGTGGACAGGACGGCCGTCAGGACCACGGTGCCGAGCGTCGTCGCAGTGCGGACGACGACGTCGTCCAGGGTGACGGCGATCTTGCCGGCCCCCAGGGATGCGTCCGCGCCCAGGGCGTAGGGGTTGGTGATGTAGTCGTCCGCCGGCCCGCCGCCTACCGTGGCGCCTACCGGTCGGCCCGTGCGTGCGGCTGTCCGACCGGTGTCATCGGCGCCGTCCCAGCGGAACAGGAATGGGTTGCTGGTCCTCACTTCGGTCCTCCTCGTCCACCGCACACGTGCGGCCCGTGGCACAGGTGTGTCGCCCCAGCAGGCGTGTCGTCGGGGCGACGGGAATCCTATGCATCACCACTCTGGCAGGTGACGAAATGGGAGGCGAGCTATCCGTGTGCCAACCGTGTGTCATCCGTATACGGATCCGGTCACGGTCACCCGGCAGCGGTCTCCGGACCGTCGAGCAGCTCCATGAGAAAGCCGTCCCAGTCCAGACCGGCCATCTCCCTCTCGGCCGAGACGATTCGGTACGTCGCGTCGAGCCAGTCGGCCAACGGCGGGATGGGCACTTCTAACAGGGCCTCCTCCTCCGTCGATTCCAGCAGCAGCCAGGCCGAGCGCCGCTCGCCGGGCGCCATCGGCCACATCCGGACGTCGCCGCAACCGCTCATAGCCGTCAGACCGCGATGGAGCAGACCGCGGCCGATGCGCCAGACAAGCCCCGGGCCACGTTCCGTCACGAACTCGACCGCGATCACCGCCGGCATGTCCGGGTCGAACCGGAATGTCGCGGTGATCGGTTGTCGGGTGAACTCATCGATCATCTGGTCGAGATCCAGATACAGCGAGGGCACGAGTTCGGGCGCCGAGCGCGCCTGCGGGGGTGACGGATCACGGTGCATGACAGGAGTTCCCCCTTCGTGGGACGAAGTGTGCGTTCACCACTCTTCGCCGGACGGTGGGGGCCGCACATCGGTCAGTTGACGGTGACGCAGGCGTCACCGAGGGGAGAGCGCCAGGAGGTGTCTCGCGGCCTATGGCGAGCCTGACGTAAGTCACGCAGACCTCCGCCCAGGTCGCGGGGCGCCACAACGGTAGGCCGCGGGAGTCGGTCATCCGTGGCTCCACCGCCGCGTCGCCCTCGGAGGAGCCGGCGCCGTCCTCGTGCAGGGGCGCGTCGACCACCACGACGGCCTCGCCCAAGCCGTCGGGGGAGAGCCGCCGCCCGGAGAGCTCGGCGCACCGTCACGCTCCTGCGGGGGCGACGGTCGCATGTGAGTGTGCCGGAACCGGCCGCCATCCGCACAGGTGAAATGGCGCATGTGAGCTGGAACGAAATGCACACGTGTCAAATTTCCCGCCCTCGTCGGGAATCGGGAATGGGACACAAGTGTTGGTGACATGTGAGTCAGAACCCAGCCCGGAGAGGCCCACCTATGACCACTGTGACCGGAACCTTCGTGGACATCACCACCGCCGACGGCATCGCCGACGCCTATCTCGCGCACCCGGACGACGGGCGGGCCCACCCAGGTGTGCTCCTGTACCAGGACGCGTTCGGAGTGCGTCCGCATCTGACGGCCATGGCCGACCGGCTGGCGGCCGCCGGCTATACGGTGCTCGTCCCGAACGTCTTCTACCGGCACGGGCGCAGCCCGGTCGTGGAGCTGCCCGAGTTCATCGACATGGAGGCGCGCCCGGACATCGTGGAGAAGGTCGTCCCGCTGATGGAGGCGCTCACCCCCGAGCTGACGGAGCGTGACGCCGAAGCCTACCTGGGGTGGTTCGCGCATTCGCCGGTGGTCACCGACGGCCCGGTGGGTATCACCGGGTACTGCATGGGGGCGCGGCTCGCGCTGTACACGGCCGGCACCCACCCCGACCGGGTCGCCGCGGCAGCCGGGTTCCACGGCGGCTGGCTGGCGAGCGAGGCCCCGGACAGCCCGCATCTGCTGGCCGACCAGATCACTGCCGAGCTGTACTTCGCGCACGCCGACGAGGACCCCTCAATGCCGCAGGAGCAGGTCCACAGGCTGGAGAAGGCGCTGTCCGACGCGGGCGTCAAGCACCGGTGCGAGGTCTACGCGGGCGCGCATCACGGCTACACCCAGTCCGACACCGCCGCGTACAACCCGGCGGCGGCCGAACGGCACTGGACGGAGCTGCTGGCCCTGTTCGGCCGCGTCCTCTGAGCGGCCCCTGCGCGAGGCTGCTCAGAGGAAACTCCTTGTGGGCGCCGGTCAGACGAGGCTGGCGTCGGCCAGGGCCGAGCAGCAGGTGTCGACCATCAGCCGAGTGACGACGTACGGGTCGACGTTGGCGTTGGGGCGCCGGTCCTCGATGTAGCCCTTCTTGTCGATCTCGACCTGGAAGGGGATGCGCACGGAGGCACCCCGGTCGGACACGCCGTAGCTGAACTCGCTGAAGTGCGCGGTCTCGTGCAGCCCGGTCAGCCGGTGCTCGACGCCTGAGCCGTACTGGCGGATGTGCTCGGCGGGCTTGTCACCGTGGCCGAGCGCCTCGCACGCGGTGATGATCGCGTCGTAGCCCTCACGCATCGCCTTGGTGGAGAAGTTGGTGTGCGCGCCCGCGCCGTTCCAGTCGCCCTTGACCGGCTTGGGGTCGAGCGTCGCGGATACGCCGAAGTCCTCGGCGGTGCGGTAGAGCAGCCAGCGGGCCACCCACAGCTGGTCCGCGACGTCCAGCGGGGACAGCGGGCCGACCTGGAACTCCCACTGTCCAGGCATCACCTCGGCGTTGATGCCGGAGAGTGACAGGCCCGCCGCCAGACAGTTGGACAGGTGGGCCTCGACGACGTCACGGCCGAAGATCTCGTCGGCGCCGACACCGCAGTAGTAGCCGCCCTGCGGGGCCGGGAAGCCGCCGGCGGGGAAGCCCAGCGGATAGCCGTCCTTGAAGAACGTGTACTCCTGCTCGATGCCGAACAGCGCTTCCTGCGGGGCGTGCCGCTCCGCGACAGGGCGCAGCGCGGCGCGGGTGTTGGAGGGATGCGGGGTGTCGTCCGGGTTGAAGACCTCGCAGAGCACGAGCACGTCGTCGTCGCCGCGGATCGGGTCGGCGTAGACGGCGACGGGCTTCAGGACGCAGTCCGAGCTGTGCCCCTCCGCCTGATTCGTGGAGGATCCGTCGAAGCCCCAGACGGGCGGCCGGGCGCCGTCGGCGAGGATCTTGGTCTTCGAACGGAGCTTGGCCGTCGGCTCGGTGCCGTCGATCCAGATGTACTCGGCCTTGAAAGCCATGTCGGTGTCTCTCCCGGGTCTTCTTGTGCGGGGGTGCTCCCCGTTCAAAGAACGGGAGAGAGAAACCTCGTGGTTCAAGTGGCGCGCATCACATGTAAGGGGGAAAGGCTTCTCCCAGGCAGAAACCTGTCTCTACCGGGTTCGAGCCGGGTGACCGAGTCTGGAGACACGTTCAGAACGAACGGATTCCCCGCCTCCCAGATGGAGTTGTTCTCATGTCCAGGACCCGTGTCAGCTTCGACAGCGCCGGTATCGACATCGCGGCGCACCTCTACCTCCCCGAGCTGAGGCGTCGGCCCCGCGTCCGGCGCTGGTGGTCGGTCACCCCGGCACCGGTGTGAAGGAACAGACTTCCGGCACCTACGCGCAGCTGCTGGCCGATCGCGGGTTCGTCACCCTCGCTTTCGACGCCGCCCACCAGGGCGAGTCGGGCGGTCTGCCGCGAGGTCTGGAGGACCCCGCCCAGCGCATCGAGGACTTCAAGGCGGCCGTGTCCGGCCTCGGGGAACATCGGTACAGCGGTTATCGGTGAGAACGATCATGGCCGTCTAGCACAGTGATCCACTTTGCCGCTGGGGTTCGGTGAAACGCCGCTGGGCCTGGTCTGGGGCTGGCTACGGTCCGGCTCGTGCCGGTGGAATTTTTGAGCGATGAGCAGGCCGAGGCGTACGGGACGTTCGCCGAGGAGCCGACGAGGCCCGAGCTGGAGCGGTTCTTCTTTCTGGACGACGTGGACCGGGATCTGATCGCCCTGCGACGGACGGAGCATCACCGGCTCGGCTTCGCGCTCCAGATGTGCACGGTTCGGTACGTCGGCCTGTTCCTGGAGGACCCGCTCGCGGTGCCGTGGCCAGTGGTCGAGCACCTGGCCGTGCAGCTCGGCGTCGAGGATGCGTCGGTGGTCAAGCGGTACACGGAGCGGCGCCAGACGCTGTACGACCACGCGTGGGAGATCCGAGACGCCTACGGCTACCACCCCTACGAGGACGCCGAGTGGGGCCGGCGGTTCCGTACGTTCCTGCACGGGCGGGCGTGGACGCACGCCGAGGGCCCGAAGGCGCTGTTCGACCACGCGGTGGGCTGGCTGCGCCGTCACCGGGTCCTGCTGCCCGGGGTGTCCGTGCTGGCCCGGCAGGTGGCGGAGGCGCGGACGGTCGCGGAGAAGCGGCTGCACGCCACCGTCGCGGGAGCTGCCCGCCGCGCGGACCCGGCGCTGCCCGGGGATCTGGTGGCGACGCTGAAGACGCCGGAGGGCTCGCGGTTCTCGGAGCTGGAGCGGCTGCGCCGGCCGCCGACGCGGACGACGGGCACGGCGTTCGCCCGCGCGCTGGAGCGGGTGGACGAGATCGGCGCGTACCGGCTCGGGCGGCTGAGGTTGTCGCAGATCCCGCCGAACCGGATGGCGGCGCTGGCCCGGTACGCGCTGGGGTCGAAGGCGCCGCTGCTGGAGCGGGCGGCGGAGCCCAAGCGCACGGCGATGCTCACCGCGGTGATGCGGCACCTGGAGGCGAAGGCGATCGACGAGGCCCTGGACCTGTTCCAGGTCCTCATGGCCACCCGGCTACTGAACACGGCGAAGCGCAAGACGGAGAAGGAGCGGCTGTCCACGCTGCCGCAGCTGGAGAAGGCGTCACGGGTGCTCGCGCGGGCGGCGAAGGTGCTCTTCGAGGAGCTGGAGCTCGTCGAAGAGCAGGAGGCGGACCTGGACGTGGCCGCGCTGTGGGCGGCGGTGGAGGAGGTCGCCCCGCGCGCCGCCGTGATGACCGCGGCGGCCACGGTGGTCTCGCTGGTGCCCGAGGACGAGAACTCGGCCGAGGTCGCCATGCGGGCCGCGCTGGCGAACCGGTACGCCACGGTGCGGCCGTTCCTCGCGTTGCTGGGCGAGTCGAAGGCGCTGGACGCGGCGAGCGCCGGGAAGCGGGTCCTGGCCGGGGTCCGGAGTCTTCCGGCGCTGGCCCGGCGGAAGGTGGGCATCAAGCCGCTGCTGCCGCGGGAGGTGGACGACAAGCTGGTGCCGCCCGCGTGGCGCAAGGCGGTGTACGCCAACCCCGATCTGCCGCAGGGCGCGGTGGACCGGGACGCGTACGTGGTGTGCGTGCTGGAGCAGCTGCACCGGGCCCTGAACAACCGCGACGTCTTCGCCTCACCCTCGCACCGCTGGTCCAACCCGCGGGCCCGACTGCTGGACGGGCCCGACTGGGACGCGGTCGAGGAGGACGTCCTGGCGGCCCTGAGCCTGGACATGCCCGTCACCGAGCACCTGGCGGAGCTGGTGCGGGGCCTGGACGCCGGATGGAAGCAGCTCGCCGAACGGCTGGAGGAGGCGGGGCCGGCGGCGAAGGTCTCCATCGAGGTGCAGGACGACGGTCGGGTGAAGCTGAACGTCGACAAGCTCGGCGCGCTCGGCGAGCCGAAGTCCCTGACCTGGCTGCGCCAGCGGGTCGAGAAGATGCTCCCGAAGATCGACCTGCCGGACCTGCTGTTCGAGGTGAACGCCTGGACCGGGTTCCTCGACGCCTTCGTCCACCTCGGCGACGGCACCACCCGGATGAAGGACCTGCCCACTTCGATGGTCGCGCTGCTGGTGTCGGAGGCGTGCAACATCGGCCTGGCTCCGGTGGTGAACCCCGGCTACGAGGCCCTGACCCGGGCCCGGCTCGTGCACGTCGACCAGTACTACCTGCGCGCCGACACCATCGCCGCGGCGAACGCAGCTCTGATCACCGCCCAGGCCGACATCCCGATCGTGCGCTACTGGGGTGACGGACTGCTCGCCTCCGCGGACGGGCTGCGCTTCCAGGTGCCGGTGCGCACCATCAATGCCGCCCCGTCGCCGAAGTACTTCGGGTTCAAGCGCGGCATCACCTGGCTCAATGCCGTCAACGACCAGGTCGCGGGCATCGGGCAGATGGTCGTCCCCGGCACCCCGCGCGACTCCCTGCACATCCTGGATGCCCTGCTGAACCTGGACGGCGGCGTGAAGCCGGAGATGGTGGCGACCGACAACGCCTCCTATTTAGTTACATGGACACCTCGCCTCTCGTTGAGGGTCGGGGGCGGCCGGCTGGGCCGTCGAGTGCGACGGCGGCGGAGGCTTCCATGCGGGTACGCGAGGGCCGGGAGAATGGGTCACTGCGCGTCGAGTTGCTCGACGACAGCGGCGAGCCGGTCGAAGTGGTCTGCGGCTTCCTGCGGTTCCTTGCGGCGCGGGACTGCTCGCCGAACACGCTGGTCTCCTACGCCTACGACCTGCGGCACCTGTGGCTCTTCTTCGCCGGCAGCGGGCTGAGCTGGGAGCGCTTCGGCCCTCCGGACTCGATCGCGCTGCTGAAGTACCTGCGGTCGGTACCGTCCCGGCGTCCGCGTCGGCGGATGACCCTGTCGGTGGTGACCGTGGACGCCGACGGGCCGGCGACCAAGCTCGCGGCGAGCACGGTGAACCGGATCCTGGCGGCGGTGTCCTCGTTCTATGAGTACGCGATCCTGTCGGGGCTGCTGGAGCGGGCCAACCCTTTGGAGAAGCGGCAGGACCCGGCGCTCACCCGGGTCTCCGAGCGGCACCGCCCTTTCATGGGCCGGGCCAGCCGCCAGCGACCTGTCCGCCGGGCCGTGCGCGTCAAGACCGTGCAGCGGGTGCCCCGCCCCCTGTCTGATGACCAGGTCCAGGCCCTGCTTGCACAGCTTCGGGGCCTGCGTGACAAGGCGATCGTCCTGCTGATGCTCCATGGCGGCCTGCGGCCCGGCGAAGTCCTCAGCCTGCACCTGGACGACCTGGCCTACGGCCGACGGCGGGTGACGGTCCGTCACCGTGACGACCATCCCAAGGGCGCCCGGTCGAAGTCGCGCTACGAACGGGTCGTCGACCTGCACGAGGCCGAGACCCTGGCCACGGTCAGCGCCTACGTGATGGGAGAGCGTCCCGCCGACGCCGACAGCCGGCTGGTGTTCCTGATCGGCGGGCGCGGCACCAGCCGGCTGGAGGCGTTGAGCTACGACGGCCTGGTGCGGATGTTCTCCCGGGCCTGCACGCGGGCCGGGATCCGCGAGCCATGGGTGACCCCGCACGCCCTACGCCACACCCACGCGACTAGCATGTGGGAGGGCGGCATGCGGGAACTGACGCTGCAGAAGCGACTCGGTCACGCCTCTCCCGAATCGACACGTATCTACACCCGGGTCTCCGACCCGGCCGTCGTCACCGACTACCACAAGGCACTCGACCAGCTCGGCCGCGGCGGAGCCGACACGTGAGGGCCGGAACAGTCTCCACCGCAGCCCAGCTCGCGGTGCCCCCGCAGCGCGTTTGGCGCCTGGCGAGGCACTGCCCCGAGGCCGACTACCTCGCGTTCGTGGACGGGCAGGACATCCACCCGGGCTACCGCGGCGCCAAGCTGCGGCACTACCGCGTGTTCATGCAGCGCTGGCCGAACATGACCGACTGGTTCGCCGCCCCACTGGTGGAACGGGTCGGCCGACTGCCTGGCGAACCGCACACGGCACCGTCCTTCCCGGTCTCCTTCCGGGCCCGCCCCTACCTGCTGTTCCTCGCCCTGCGTGGGCACATCGCGTTCGACTACCCGTGGATGCTGGGCGCCGGGCAGCTGCGGGTCATCGACCCGGCCGCCGAGATGGGCATCGACTTGGGCACCGGCGCCCTGATCGAGGAAGCCATCGCGCTCGGATACGCCGCAGGCTCGGCCAGGCAGGCGATGAACTGGACGGTCAGCCGGATCGCCCTGCACGCCGGCCTGTCGCGCGCCGAGGACATCACCGAGGAGCACATCGCCGAAGCGCTCGAAGGCGTCCGGCTGTTCAGCGAACGCGAGGACCTGCACCGCTTCTACCCGTCGGCGCAGAGCTACCGCGACAACGCCTCCAAGCAGTGGGTGACCCATCTGCACCAGTTGCAGGTCGTGCTGTTCCACCGCGGCCAGGTGGCCGCCCAGCCGCGCAAGCTGATGCCGTCGTGGAAGCCGCCGATGGACCTGCCGCCGCGCATGCTGGCGGTCGCCCAGAAATGGCTGGCGGCCCGCAAACTGACCGACGCTCCGTCGACGGTGGACAAGCTGGAGCTCGCCGTGCGCGTGTTCGGCGTCTGGCTCGGCGAGAACCATCCCGAGATCACCACCTTCGCCGATGTCACCAGGGAGCACTGCCTCGGCTGGATCGGCCACATCGCCCAGGCCCCGACGGAGAGGACCGGTAAGCCGCTGGGCGTGATGTCGCGGATCCAGCGGATCTCCGGACTCTCCCAGTTCTTCCGCGACACCGCCGTCTGGCAGTACGCCAACGTGCCCGGCCACACCCTCATCGGCGCGGGCGACGCACCCAAGTACCCCCAGAAGGTGCCCCGCTTCATCCCCGACCACGAACTCGACAAGCTGATGCCGGCCATCGAGGCGCTCGACTGCCCATTCCAACGCGCCGCCCTACTAGTGGCCCGCTGGTCCGGAGCCCGCCGCACCGAGATCCAGCGCCTACCGATCGACTGCCTGGACCGCTACCCCGACGGCACCCCGCGGCTGCGGCTGTCGGGACGCAAGACCTACCGCGAGCGGGTCGTCCCGCTGCACGAGGACGCCGCCACCGCCCTGCAGACCGTCATCGATCTGCGGAAGAACGCGCCCGAGCGTCCGTTCACCGACGAGCGCACCGGCGAGGAGATCCGCTACCTGTTCATGAGCCACGGCAAGCTGCTGTCGACCTATTACCTGTTTGAGACGCCGATCCAGGACGCCTGCAGAGCTGCCGGACTGGTCCGTCCGGGCGGTCGCGGCGGTACCGGACGCGGAACCGTCTCCGCCCACCGGTTCCGCCACACGGTCGGGACCCAACTCTCTGAACGTGGTGCGAAGCTGCACACCATCATGAAGGTGCTTGGGCACACCTCAGTGAGCATGGCACTCGTCTACGCGCAGGTCAGCGACCAGGAAGTGCTGCGTGACTACCGCGCGGTCCTCGGCCCCGGCGCGACAATCGCCGGGCCGGCCGCTGAGGAGCTGAGAACGGGCGCGCTGCCGGACACCTCGATCGACTGGCTCAAGACCAACTTCTTCAAGACCGAGCTCGAACTCGGCCGGTGCCTACGTCTGCCTGCCGAGGGCCCCTGCGAGTGCGACCTCTACCTGGCGTGCGCCAAGTTCGTCACCACACCCGACTATGCACCACGGCTACGGACGCGCCGCCGAGTCGAGCAGACCCTCGCCCTGGACGCAGCCCAGCGCGGCTGGGACCGGGAAGTCGAACGACACCGCTGCACCAGCCAGCGCATCGAGAAGCTGCTGGCCGACCTCAACGAACCCTTCGAGGATCCGAACGCACCCGAGGTCGATCAACTTGAATCCTCTCTCTAGACCCCGCCCTCAGCGATTACTCCCCAGCTCGCTCCCGTGCCTGTTCCAGAAGCACACCCATGTGCGAGACCTCGTCCGGCTCCAGCTGCTCAGCTGCTGCGGGCGTGTCCAGGATGAGCTGGATCCCGTCCGCGACAACCTTGGCGGCTGCCGGATCGGAGGCGGTGTCGTCCGGCAGCACGATCCCAGTCAGATTGGGCCGGTCACCCTCGGCCAGCGCACTGGCATCGGCCTGAACAGCAGCCCCCCTGGTCTGGGCGAACTGGAGGAGTTCGATCAGATAAGCGGCCGGCGAAGTGGTCGCCTCGATGGCACCGGGTAGTGCGTTGGAGTCCCAGCTCGGGCTGAACTGGCTCTCGAAGGTCGGGCCCTCAACGAGTCCCACGGGATGCCTCCAGAAGTATGTGCGCTGACTGCGCGAGTATCCCGAACCCTCGCCGCCCTGGGCGGCACTTCCGCGAAACCGATGCCCTTCGTGTCGGGGTACAGGTTCATTGGCACAGCCGGATGCAGTCTGACGTGCCCAGTGGCCCCAGCCCAGTGCTCAGTCGCAGGCCGTCACAGTCAGCGGCCAGCTGTGAACCACTGGTCGACTTGAACAGACTCTCTGACGCCCTAAACGACAAACCGAAGGATGATCGACTTGAACTGTCCACATAAACTCCGACATGGTGTTCGGCCTGTTCAAGATCCTCGGCTACAACTTCAGTCCGCGGTTCCGCGACCTGGACGACCAGCGGTTCTGGCGGGCCACGATGCCCGGCGTCGAGACTGGCACCTACGGTGCGGTGGAGGACCTGGCCCGCAACCGCGTGAACCTGAACAAGGTGATCACGCACTGGCCGGACATGCTGAAGGTCGCCGGTTCCCTGGTCACCAACCAGGTCCGCGCCTACGACCTGCTGCGCATGTTCGGCCGCGACGGCCGCCCGACCCCGCTCGGGGCGGCGTTCGCCGAGTACGGGCGGATCGCCAAGACCGAGCACCTGCTGCGCGTGGTCGACCCGGTGGACGACACCTACCGCCGCCAGATGAACCGGCAGCTCACCGTGCAGGAGTCCCGCCACAAGCTGGCCAGGGACGTGTGCCACGGCAAGCGCGGCACCATCCACCAGGCGTACCGCGACGGGATGGAGGACCAGCTCGGCGCGCTCGGCCTGGTCCTCAACGCCATCGTGCTGTGGACCACGAAGTACATCGACGCCGCCGTCGCCCAGCTCCGCGCCGAGGGCCACGAGATCCGGGACGAGGACATCGCCCGCCTCTCCCCGCTCAAGCACCGCAACCTGAACCTGTTGGGCAGGTACAGCTTCACCGCCTCCACCCCGTCCGGCGGCGGTCTGCGCCCGCTGCGCGACCCGGACGCGGCGGGTCTCGACGACGACGAGGAGGCCGGGGAGTAGGACCGCGCCGGGGAGCGTATGGGCGGGAGTCAGGGGGCCAGCAGCGGTCCGAAGGTCTGCGCGGCAAGCTTCTCCGCGTCCTGCTGGCCGACGATCCGGCCGGGAACCGAGGGATGCTCCTTCGCCCAGGTGCGGGCGGCGTTGTCGCTGGTGAAGAAGTTCAGTGCGTCGCAGCAGGTGGTGGCCGCCGGGCCGCCGCCGGGCCGCTGTCCGACGAACACCACGGCGTCCGCCGGCTCCCAGGTCATCAGCCCGCCGTCAGCGGTGACGGTGACCGCCTCTTCGGTGACCGGGTCGAGGGAGGTGATCACCGCGTCCCGGCCGAGCATCGGCGGGATGCCGAGCGCGTCGATCGCGCACATCGACCACACCTCGGCGCCTCCCTCGATCCGTACCCGGTGCCGGGTCGGTACAGCGGAGAACGGGTACGCGGCGCGGATACGGCCCTGCTCGTCCAGCGTCAGGAAGTCCTCGCGGGCCAGATCCTCCAGCACCTGCCCGGCCGTCCGGCCCGTTGAGGCGGCGGCCGTCGCCAGCTCGCCGGGCTCCGGAGCGATGCCGGTGGCGGCGAAGTGCCGCAGGACAGCCTGGTGCACCGCACGCAGTCCCCGCTCCGCCGGTGCCCGCCGCCCCCGGCCGCCCCGGCCGACCACAGCGAATCCTTCGCTCTCGCAGCAGTCACCCACGACGACGGACTGCGCCATGTCTGCGCCAGAGAGGGCCTGGCGCAGGGCGGCCACGCTCGGCGCCCCGGACACCGTGCCGTCCGCGTCCCGGTACAGGCGGCAGGACACACTCGGAGCTGCCCCGGTCGGGGCGAAGGGATCCACGCCGTCGAGCAGGACGGTCGGCGAGCCGGTCATGCCCCAGCGCGCGGCCTCGGCCTCGTCACACACCTCGACCAGTTCCACCTCCGCCGCCCGGCCGTCCAGCGCGGCAGCGATCCGCTCCTGTGCGAGGGGCACGTTCGGGCAGTCGGGAACCGTCAGTACGGTGATGCGCATGGCGCGTCCTTCCAGGTCGGAGTCTGTGCCCCGACGCTAGACCTTCCAGTGCACTGGAAGGTCAAGGCGTAGCCTGGAGCCATGCGCATCGGGGACCTCGCGACCGCCAGCGGACTGACCGCCAAGACCATCCGCTTCTACGAGCAGGCCGGACTCCTGCCCGAGCCGCCCCGCACCACGGGCGGTTACCGCGACTACGACGGCGACGCAGCGGGCCGGCTCGCCTTCATCCGCGACGCCTAGGGCGCCGGCCTCACCCTCGCCGAGATCCGCTCCATCCTCGCCCTGCGCGACGACGGCGAATCCCCCTGCGGCCACGTCACCGCACTGATCGGCCAGCACCTCGCCGACATCGAACGCCGCCTGACGGCACTCCGCACCACCCGCGCCGCCCTGCGCGAACTGGCCCAGCGGGCATCCCAGACCGACCCCGACACCTGCGGCTCGAACGGAATCTGCACCATCCTCTCGCCGCACTGACGGCACTCCGCACCACCCGCGCCGCCCTGCGCGAACTGGCCCAGCGGGCATCCCAGACCGACCCCGAAACCTGCGGCTCGAACGGAATCTGCACCATCCTCTCGCCGCACTGACGGCACCACGCCCGCTCTCACAAACGACCAGTTGCGAGAGTTCTGCGAGAGACCCGGAGTCGATCACGTATCCCCAGGTCGCCATTCGCAGAACCCCTCTCAAAACCAAGGCGTTGTGCGAGACAGTTCTGACAGACTGCGCGGGTGGATCTGACGCCCGATCAAGCCGCAAACGCGGTAGAACGAAACGACTGTCCGAAGTGTGAGGTCCCGGCGGGCAGCGCCTGCCGGACCCGCAGTGGGAAGTGCGCGACGAAGTACCACACCGCCCGCTTCATCCTCGTGCCCGCGCTCCGCGAGGAACTCGACGTCCTCGTGCCGGAGGACCGCGGCCCGGGACGCACCTGGAAGCAGGGCCCGCCCGTGGAGGCGGCGCCGGCCGCCGCGGCGGCCAAGCCGATCCGGATCGGCTACGCCCGCTGCTCGACCGCGAGCCAGGAACTCGCCTCCCAGCGCGCCGCGCTCGAACCGGTCTGCAAGCGGATCTTCTCCGAGAAGATCTCCACCCGGATCAAGACCCGGCCCGAGCTGGAGAAGGCCCTCAAGCTGGCGTACGACATCAAGGAGGCCGCCCCCGACCAGGAGGTCATCCTCACCGTCCACGAGCTCAAGCGCCTGGCCCGCAACGCCGCCGAGCTGATGACTCTCTCCGGCCAGCTCCAAGACGCCGGCGTGCAGCTCGAACTCCTCACCGGCCCGCTCACCGGCATCTACGACCCCAACGGCATGGGCGCCATGTTCTTCGCCGTGCTCGCCGTCGCCGCCCAGCTCGACCGCAACTACATCCGCGAGAAGACCCTGGAGGGCCAGCAGGCCGCCGCCGCCAAGGGCAACCACGGCGGACGCCCCAAGGTCATCGACGACGACATGCTCACCTTCGCCGTCGCGCTGAAGAACAAGGGCGTCCCCGTCCCCGACATCGCGAAGAAGCTGACGATCAAGACGGGCAAGAACGCTGGGCGCCACCCCTCGGTCGCCTCGCTGTACCGGGCCCTCGCCGAGGCCGAGGACGACACCATGGCGGATGACGCACAGGTCATCGGCCCCCGCCGCCCGGTCCGCGCCCGCATCACCGAGCCCGGCAGCGGCACCGACGTGGAGCTGATGGAACGGCTCACCGCGCAGGTCCTCGGCGGCGACACCGTGCTGGACGACCTGGCCCGTCAGGCGCAGGACCGTTCCGACGACGTAGTGGCCCAGCTGCTCGCACAGGCCCGCGACAGAGACGCCTGACCGGCCCCGGCCCGCACCGAGCTATCTCCAGGTCAGATCCATGATCGTTCTCACCGATAACCGCTGTACCGATGTTCCCCGAGGCCGGTGTCCTACCTGACCACCCGTGAAGAGGTCGACCTCGACCGCATCGGCCTGCTCGGCGTCTGTGCTTCCGGCGGCTACTCGCTGGCCGCCACCGGTGGGGACCACCGCGTCAACGCCGTTGCCACCGTGTCCACCGCCGAGCCGGCCCGCCAGTTTCGCTTCGGTGCCGACGGCTCTCAGGACCCGGCGGTCTTCCAGGCCCTCCTGGACGCCGCCGCTCAGGCCCGCAGCCGTGCCGCCCGTGGCGAGGACCCCGGTGTGCTGACGATGTTCCCCGAGACCGCCGAGGAGGCGGGCGCCCTGGGGGGCGAGCACGGCATTGAGGGCTGGGAGTACTACTGCGGCGCCCGCGGCTATCACGAGCGCTCCGCGAAGTTCCTCACCTGGGACAGCGTCGACAAGATGGCATCCAGCGACGTCTTCCGCTCGGTCCCGCTCATCGGCCCCCGCCCGATCCTTCAGATCATCGGCGAGCGGGCGGTCACTGCCTGGATGGCTACCGAAGCCCACCAGGCCGCCACCGGCCCCAAGGAGCTCCACCGCATCCCCGGCGCCAGCCACGTCGACCTCTACGACAAGCGCGAGTTCATCGATCCCGCCGTCGACAAGCTCGCCGACTTCTTCACAAGCCACCTGGCGAAGTGACCGACGGCGGGTCACTTCGCCTGCAACGGCCCCGCGAAGGACTTGCGCAGCGACCCGGGGGCGACGAGCGGCAGCAGGGCGGCGAGCATCTTGCCCTTGACTGTGCTGGGCTGCCGCGTCAGTTCGACGTCGACCCGGGTGCCCGCGCCCTGCGGCGTCATCCGGAAGACCCAGCCGCCGCCGGCGCCGAAGAGCTTCGAGTCGAGCGTGGTGATGGTGACGGTGTCACCGGCCGGCTCCCACTCGTAGCGGGCCCGCTCCCAGGCCGCGGCGGTCCCTTCGGTGACCTCGGCCCAGGTGTCACCGAGGTCGTGGACCTCGAAGTGCGTGGCGTCGATCGTGGGCCAGGCCTCGGCCCGCGCGGGGCTGAAGTCGGTCAGTACCTGGAGCACGTCCTTCGGGGCGAGCTGGGAGACGAGGTGGATGCGTACGACTGCCATGGGATGTCCTCACTGAGAAATGGACCGGGAAGCACGTGACCAAAAGTAACCGCTCTGGCCGGTGACGAGAGGTTCCCAAAGGCGTGCGTCACCTGTCAAGATGGTTACTCTCAAAGGTAGTCAGGTCCCAGCCAGGAGGGTCACGTGAGACATGTGTTTCCCTGCGGGACGCCCGCTCTCGACTTCGTGGGCACCCTGCAGGAGCGACGAACGCCGGTCCCGATCGAGCGGATCGGCTCGCCCGCACTGCTCGACTCCTGGTTCGTCGAGGCCGGGTTGCTCGACCGGCGGCCTGGATCGGACCGATCCGACCTGCGCGCCGCGCTGGAACTGCGAGAAGCGATCTACGCGCTGCTCAATGCCCGGCTCACCGGCCGCCCACGGCCCGTCTGGGCAGTGATCGCGGTGAACCGGCAGGCCGCCGGGGTGCCCGTGGTGATGCGCCTGGACGCCGCGGGGATGAGCCGTTTCGGGAAGGCCGTCCAGGCTCTCACCGAACTCGCCCGCGAGGCCGTCGAGATCCTCGCCGGGCACGAAGCCACGCTGCTGCGCGAGTGCGGGCGCCCCGACTGCACCCACGTCTACCTCGACCGTTCCCGGGGCCGCCGCCGGGAGTGGTGCGCGATGCGTTCCTGCGGGAATCGCGTCAAGGCAGCCGCCCTGCGGGCACGCAGACGGGTGTGACACGTGCACGACGGCGCCGTTCCCGCCGAACACGTGTCACACCCGCTTACGCGATCCTGGACCGGGCCTGTCTCAGTTCCGGTTTTCGGCCTGGAACATCCAGCTCTGCTTCTCCAGGGCGGCGGTCAGGCCGATCAGCAGATCCTGCGTGACCGCGTCCGCCGGGCCAGTCGCCTCGATGCGTTCCCGCACCCGCTTGATGACCGCGGAGAACGCCTCGACCAGGGCCTCCACGGCATCGACGTCCTTCGTCCAGCCTGCCTTGAACGCGGGCAGCCCGCTGGTGGCGGCGACGGTACTGGCCCGACCGTCCGGGCTGACGCCGAGCGCGGCGGCACGCTCGGCCACCGTGTCGGCGTACTCGCGCGCGGTGGTGACTACCTCGTCGAGCTGTAGATGAATGGAGCGGAAGCGCGGCCCGTACAGGTTCCAGTGCGCCTGCTTGGCCACCAGTGACAGGTCGAGCAGATCCACCAGGGTTGCCTGGAGGGCGCTGCCCGCGATCTCGCGATCCTGGTCCGGCAATGGGCTGTTGATGACCGTCATGGGTGTGCGGTTCCTTTCCTGATGGTCGCCTGTGCCATCAGTCTGGAAGCCGCCGGCATGTCCGGGATCAGTCGTTTGACTGTCGGGGCCGCGGGACGAAGACCGCAGGGTTGGGCAGCGACTCCGCCTCGGCGTCGAGCTCCGTCAATTCGCCCTCGGTCAGCTCGCGTTCATCCAGCCAGGCGAGACCGACGACGGCCCGTACCGTGCCGTCCGCGCCGCGCACCGGCAGCGCGACGGCGGCCTTGCCATCCACGGCCCCGGCCCCCGGCTTGACCACGCCGCTGTCGTCCTCCTTGAGATTGCAGGTCTGGATCGGCCGGTCCTGCTCCCAGGCCAGGCCCGCCATGCCCTTGCCGAGCGGTATGCGCGCCGTGATCTTCTGGACCTTGGGCGGGATGTTGTGCGCTGCCGAGATGTGCAGCACGTCGTCCCGCACCACGTGGACAGTCCCGGCGACGGCCCCGTGGCGGTCGAGCAGATCGCGTAGCCAGGCGCTCGTCGACTCATCCGGCATGGTGGTCCTCGCCCTCCGGCAGGCCGAGGGTCCGGGCGATCTCCGGGACTCGCCCCGACCACGGAGTGGGCCTCATGGTGGCGCTGTCGAGGCGAACGACGGTACGGCTGCCGTGGGCGTATGTCACCTTTCCGTCGGCTGAACACACCCGGTAGCCCGCGGTGGCCGATGTGGTGCCCAGGCGCTGCATCCACAGGTGTACGGCATACTCGCCGACGCCGGCGACGGGGCGGTCGTAGGTGATGTCGAACGTTTTGGCGGCGTTGAAGCCGTCCCCTTCGATTCCGCTCGTGCCGCCCACGCCCTTGCTCCGCCAGAGCCACCCCCACGCCCGTTCGACCAGCACCTGGTAGTGACCGTTGTGCAGCAGGCCCATCTGGTCCAGGTCGTCGAAGTGGACGACCACAGGCATCAGAACGCCGACATCGGCACCTGGTGCGTCGGCGGTGACATGGGAGGTGGCGCTCATCGTTGCTCCTAAGGTCGTGTCATTCACCCGTAGGCAGACATGTGTGAACACATATGAACGAGGATAGCCTCACGCGGCGTCGCGGACGAACTCCGCGGCGCGCTCCGCGATCGCGTACACGGTCGCGTTGGTGTTATTGGACGGGATCGACGGGATGACGGAACCGTCCGCCACCCGCAGCCCCTCCAGCCCCCGCACCCGCAGCCTGGAGTCCACCACGGACACCTCGTCCTCGCCCAGCGCGCAGGTGCCGACGGGATGGCAGTAGGACGTCACGGAGGTGCGGGCGTACCAGGCGAGCGCCTCGGCACCGGTGACGTCCGGGCCCGGGGCGATCTCTTCGCCACCCCAGGGAGACAGCGCCGCGGACCGGGCGATCGTCCGCGCCGTCCCGATCCCGGACAGCACGGCGCGGACGTCCCGCTCGTCGGTGAGGTAGCCCGGGTCGAGCACCGGCCGCGCGTACGGGTCGGCGGAGGTGATCCGCAAGGTGCCCCGGCTGTACGGCCTGAGCGGCGAGACCCCGATGGTGAAGCCGTTCTCCACGGGGGCCACCGGGTTCGGGAAGGGGACGTCGACGAAGATGATCTGCAGATCGGGTCCGTCGAGTTCGGGCGTGCTGCGCAGCAGACCGATGATCTCGCCGTGGTTGCCGCGCGACGCGGGCACCGTACGGCTGGCGCTGTGGACGATGTTGATGAGGGGGTGGTCGTGCAGGTTGCTACCCACGCCGGGCAGCTCGTGGAAGAGCTCCACACCGGCCTTGCGCAACTCCCACGCGGGGCCGATGCCCGAGCGCAGCAGCAGCTGGGCGGAGCCGATGGTGCCGGCGGCGAGGACGACCTCGCCTGCAGCTCGCACGGTGAAGACACGGCCGTCGACACCGAATTCGACGCCCGTGCAGCGCCGGCCGTCGAACAGCAGCCGGTGGGCTGTCGCCCCCGTGACGACGTCCAGGCCGGTGCGGCCGAGGGCGGGGGTGAGGTAGGCATCGGCGGCGCTCTGCCGCTGGCCGTCGACGATGTTCAGGTCGACCGGGGCGAAGCCCTCCTCCAGGCCGCCGCTGATGTCGTGTGCCCGGCGCTGTCCCGTCTCGACCGCGCCGTCGAGGCAGGCGAGCAGGACCTCGTTGGGCGCTGCCATCGGGGCGACGGTCAGCGGGCCGCTGGTGCCACGCCCCGGGGCGCCGCTGACTGCCGTCTCAGTGCGCTGGAAGTAGGGCAGGAGGTCGTCGAAGGCCCAGCCCTTGGCGCCGTGGGCGCTCCAGTCGGCGTAGCTGGTGTGGTGGCCGCGGGCGAAGACCATGGCGTTGATCGACGAGGAACCCCCGAGTCCCTTGCCGCGCGGGAGGAAGACGCGGGGACCGGGCTCGTGGAGGGCGGAGCCGGAATGCTGGGGGACGGTGGTGTCGCCCCAGTTGGCCGACGTTTCGCCCAGGGCGGGCCAGGCTGGCGGGTGGGCCATGAACTCCGGCATGTCGGCCGCGGCGGCGCCGGCTTCCAGGAGCAGGACGCGGACGTCGGCCTCTTCGGTGAGTCGGGCGGCGAGGACGCAGCCGGCCGAGCCACCGCCGACGACGATCACGTCGTACGCCTGGTTCGCGACATACTCCGGGTCGGCAGCGGACGGGGAACTTGCTGAGTGCTGACGGTCCATGGCTGTGAAGCTCCTTCGATATACCCACATGCGAGTTAGACGTGTCGGCGATGCGCCATCAAACGTATCACCGATCGAACCAGTGATACGTATGTACTGATACCGTCGATTCATGACGACGGAGACACGTGCGGACATGGAACACCACGGCCTCACGGCGCGGCGGAGAATCATCCTGGCCGCCGCCAGGCTGCTGGAGGAGGACGGCCTGGCGGCGGTGTCGACCCGGGCCGTCGCCACCGCTGCCGACGTACCGGCGCCGTCGATCTTCCGGCTCTTCGGTGACAAGGACGGGTTGCTGGAGGAAGTGGCGGACCACGGATTCAAGCGCTATCTGGAGGTGAAGGCCGAACTGCTCTCCGGCGACGACCCGGTCCAGGCGCTGCGGGACGCGTGGGATCTGCACATCCGCTTCGGGCTCGAACACCCCGGTTACTACGGGCTCGTCTACGGGAAGGTCCGCCCCGGCCATCTGCCGCGGGCCGGACAGCGGGCCGTCGCCGGTCTGCGCGGCATGATCACCCGGGTCGCCGCGGCCGGTCGGCTGCGGATGAGTGTCGAATGTGCCACCGAGGTCATGCACTCCGTCGGAGTGGGCACGACCATCACGCTGCTGAGCCTGTCCGAGGACGTCCGGGACCTGCGGACCTCCGAGGTCGCCCGCGAGATGGTGATTGACACGCTCACGCTCCCGGCGCCGAGGGACCCGGGCGACGCCGCCCTGCCGAGCCGCGCCATGTCCCTGCGCACCGTGCTCGACGAGGACGCCACCGCGCTCCTGAGCCCCGGCGAGCGGACCCTGCTGGGGGAGTGGCTCGACCGGCTGGCGGATGGCGACCGGAGGATGCGGGGAGGACGGTCGTCAGCCTGAGTCCCGCTGTCGCAGCGCGTTCCGCGGAGCCACGCGGAAGGCGATGACGAGCCTGGGACTGCGGTCGTCCGGATGCCGCCCCTTGCACGCCCGCTCGGCGCGGGCCGTCGACTCCGGCGCCGAGTGGCTGACGCCCGCCTCGAACTCGGCTTTCAGACCCCCGGTATGCGCGGTCGTCGTCGCCGTGGGCGTAGGCGACGAGGCCGAGTTCTCGCGCCGCGGCACGTTCAGCAGGTTCGCCATGACATGTGAACGGTGAGTGATGCCGGAGTACGCCCCTCGTTTCGTCACCGGCTTGACAGGTGACGCGATGCGGGCGCAGGCTGGCAGTGGTCCCGGCCGACGGGCCCGTTCACGATCGACGAAGTGGAGGCTGGCCATGAGCCAGGAAGCCACCATGGACACCGCCGCAGCGGTCAGGCGCGCACGCTTCGGCAAGCTGCCCGAGCGCATCCGACGCGAGGACATGATGGAAGAGGTGCAGTCCGGGCCGACCGGCGCAGTGAACACCTCGCCCGACGAGACGGCCGCGTACCGCACCTTCTCGTGTCTCGCCCTCGACATGGGGCTCTAAAGCCCTCGTAGCCCGTCAGAGCCCGCCCCTTGCGCGACAAGGTGCGGGCTTCCCGCTGTGAATTCGGCATTTCTGGCAGTCGGACGACCCAGCAGCCCTTACCGCCCCCGCCCCGCCCACGCAGTCATTCGACGGATGTGTGCTGAGTGCACGTTGCCGAACACTGATCAGGTACGTGCTCACACCCGACGAAAGGCAACCCGCATGCCCACCCTCGCGGACCACGTCATCGCCTCGCTCAAGGCATCCGGCGTGCACCGTCTCTATGGTCTGCCCGGCGACTCGCTCAACGGCCTGACGGACGCCATCCGCCGCGCGGACGGCGTCGACTGGGTCCATGTGCGGCACGAGGAGAGCGCCGCGCTCGCGGCGGCGGCCGAGGCTGGGCTGACCGGCGAGCTCGGCGTCTGCGTCGGCAGCTGCGGACCGGGCAATCTGCACCTGATCAACGGCCTCTTCGACGCCCAACGCAGCCGGGTGCCGGTCCTTGCCATCGCCGCCCAGATTCCCGGCAGCGAGATCGGCTCCGGCTACTTCCAGGAGACCCGCCCGCAGGAGCTGTTCGCCGAGTGCAGTGTCTACGCCGAGGTCGTCACCAGTCCCGAGAACGGGCCGCGCATCCTGGAGACGGCGATGCGCGCGGCCGTGGAACGCCGGGGAGTGGCGGTCGTCGTCGTGCCCGGCGAGAACTTCCTCGCCAAGACCGCCCGGGACCTCGCCCCCACCGTCGTACGCCCGACCCGGGCCGTCGTCCGCCCCGACGACGAGACACTCGCCGAGGCCGCCGAACTGCTCAACGCCGCCCAGCGGGTCACGATCCTCGCGGGCGCCGGCGCGGCCGGTGCGCACGACGACCTGGTCCGGCTCGCCGAGACCCTCAAGGCCCCGGTCGTGCATGCGCTGCGCGGCAAGGAGTACGTCGAGTACGACAACCCGTACGACGTCGGCATGACCGGCCTGCTCGGCTTCGCCTCCGGCTACAAGGCGATCGAGGAGGCCGACACCCTGCTCATGCTGGGCACCGATTTCCCCTACCGGCAGTTCTATCCGCGGGACGCCAAGGTGATCCAACTCGACCTGCGCGGCGAGCAGATCGGCCGCCGTACGCATGTCGACCTGCCGCTCGTCGGCAGCGTCCGGGACACCCTGCCCGCGCTGCTGCCCCTGCTCTCCGTCAAGACCGCCAAGCCCGCCCGCGACCACCTCGATGAGGCCCGCGCCCACTACACGCGCACCCGTAAGTCACTGGACGCGCTCGCCGTCAACGACCGTGAACGCACCCCCATCCACCCGCAGTTCGTCGCACGGACCATCGACCGGCTCGCGAACGAGGACACCGTCTTCACCGTGGACGTCGGTTCCCCGGTGGTGTGGGCGGCCCGCTATCTGACGTTCAACGGGCGCAGGCGGCTGCTCGGGTCGTTCAACCACGGCACGATGGCCAACGCCCTTCCGCACGCTGTCGGCGCGCAGGCGGCGTATCCGGGCCGTCAGGTCGTCTCGTTGTCCGGCGACGGCGGACTGACCATGCTCCTCGGTGAGTTGTTCACGCTGCGGCAGAACCGGCTGCCCGCCAAGATCGTCGTCTGCAACAACGGGTCGCTCAATTTCGTCGAGCTGGAGATGAAGGCCGCCGGCATCGTCAACTACGCGACCGAGCTGGACAATCCGCAGCTCGCCGAGGTCGCCACCGCGGTCGGGCTGTGGGCCCGCCGGGTTGAGCGGCCCGGCGATCTGGAGGACGCGCTGAAGAAGGCGTTCGCCCATGAGGGTCCGGCGTTGGTCGAGGTCATGACGGCGCGCCAGGAGTTGTCCGTGCCGCCCGCGGTCTCGGTGGAGCAGGCCAAGGGCTTCACCCTCTACGCGATCCGCACCGTCCTCTCCGGCCGCGGCGAGGAACTGCTCGACCTGGTGACCACCAACGTGGCCCGCCGCATCCTGCGCTGACACGCGCTGCTTCGGGCGACCGAGCAGCCCCATTAAACGGTTGCCTAAAGCAATGAAATAGACGAGACGCAACAGGAGACACATGTGGCCGACAGAGCCCAGTACGAGGAGCTGACCCGCCGGCTGAGCGCCGTCGGCGTCGTACGACGACAGCTGGACCGGACCCTACCCGGCGGTTGCTCCAGCGGCACCGCCGTGGTGCTGGCGCTGCTCGGCCGCGACGGCGACCTGTGCATCAGCAGGCTCGCCGAACTGCTCGGCGTCGACATGTCGGTCACCAGCCGTCACGTGGCCCACCTGGCCGAGCGGGGCTGGATCGACCGCAGCCCCGACCCCGCCGACCGGCGCTCGCGCATCCTGCGCCTGACCCCCGAGGGGCGGGACCGGCTGGCCGAACTGTCCGACCGTGCCGCCGAGTTGCTTGCCGTGCGGCTGAGCGACTGGAGCGAGGCGGACGTACGCCGGCTCACGGCGCTGCTGTCCCGGCTCCGGGCGAGCTTCGACGACGCCTCCACCCGTATCCCCGCACTCACCCTGTAAGGACGAGAAACCCCATGACCACCACCCCCAGGGCCGGCGTACCGGCCGACCGGACACGGACGGCGGACAACGCCGTACCGATGACCCACCCGCAGATCATGCGGGCGCTCTCCGGGCTGCTGCTCGGCCTGTTCGCCGCCATCCTGTCCTCGACCGTCGTCACCAACGCGCTGCCCAGGATCATCGGCGACCTCGGCGGCGGCCAGAGCGCCTACACCTGGGTCGTCACCTCGTCCCTGCTGGCGGTCACCGCCTCAACGCCCCTGTGGGGCAAACTCGCCGACCAGTTCAGCAAGAAGATCCTGGTCCAGTCGGCGCTGACCATCTACGCCGTCGGGTCGCTCGTCGCCGGTCTCGCGCCGAACCCCGCGACACTGATCACCGCACGTGTCATCCAGGGCCTCGGCGGCGGCGGTCTGTCCGCGCTCTCCCAGATCGTCCTGGCGGCGATGATCGCCCCGCGGCAACGCGGCCGCTACTCCGGCTACCTCGGCGCGACCTTCGCCGTCGCCACCGTCGGCGGCCCGCTCCTCGGCGGGGTCATCACCGACACCAGCTGGCTCGGCTGGCGGTGGTGCCTGTTCGTCGGCATCCCCTTCGCGATCGTCGCCCTGGTCGTGCTCCAGCGGACACTGAACCTCCCGGTGACCAAGCGGAAGGCCAAGGTCGACTGGGCGGGCGCGTTCTTCGTCACCGCGGCCGTCTGCACCCTGCTGATCTGGGTCACCTTCGCCGACGATAAGTACGCCTGGTTGTCCTGGCAGACGTACACGCTGGTCGGCGCCTCGCTCGTGCTCGGCCTTGTTTTTCTGTACGTCGAGACGAAGTCGAGCGAACCGATCATCCCGCTGCGGCTGTTCCGCAACCGCACCATCGCCCTCGCCTCGCTCGCCTCACTGTTCGCCGGCGTCGCTCTCTTCGCGGGCACCGTCTTCTTCAGCCAGTACTTCCAACTGGCCCGCGGCGACTCCCCGACCAAGTCCGGCCTCATGACGATCCCGTTCATCGCCGGCCTGTTCATCGCCTCCACGGTCTCCGGCCGGTACATCACCCGCACCGGGAAGTGGAAGGGCTGGCTGCTGGCGGGCGGTGTGCTGCTGACGGCCGGGCTGGCGCTGCTGGGCATGCTCCGCTACGACACCTCGTACCTGTTCATCGCGCTGTGCATGGCGCTGATGGGCCTCGGCGTCGGCATGACCCTGCAGAACCTCGTGCTGTGCACCCAGAACCAGGTGTCCCCGGATGACCTGGGCGCCGCCTCCTCCACGGTGACCTTCTTCCGCTCCCTCGGCGGCGCGGTCGGCGTCTCGGTGCTCGGCTCCGTCCTCACCACCCGGATCGGCCACTACGCGCGCGAGACCCTCACCCAACTCGCCCCGCAGGACCGGGCGACCGCCGCGAAGACCTCCGGTGGCGGCCGGCTGCCCGACCTCGCCCTGCTCCCCACCCCGGTCCGCACCTGGCTGGAGGGCGCCTACGGCCACGCCATCGGCAACATCTTCATGTACGTCGCGCCGATCGCCCTGATCTCCTTCCTGGTGACCCTCTTCATCAAGGAGGTCCCGCTGCGCACCGCCGGCGCCCTTGCACAGACGGGCCAGGAGACGGCGATCGCCGGTGCCCCGGCCGGTGATCCGCAGGAAACGGCCCTGGCCGTCGAAGCGGACGCGGGGAACACAGCCGCCGGCACGACCGGTAGGCAGGACAGTGCCTGATGACCTCCGCCGACGGCCGCCGACGAGTTGATCGTCTCCCGTCGGCGGCCGGCCGCGGAACATTACACAATCCGCATGTGTACGTATGGGGGAGCGGCTCTGAAGATACGTGTTCAGGTCTCGCCGCATGAGGGCGCCCATGTACTTGGTGACCGCCCGGTCCTGAGGCGCACCTCGCGTGGGTTGCTGAGGTTGAACTCGTGAAGCCGCCGGGTGCTGCGCGCTCTTGATCGTTTCGTTACGCCGTCTCGACCCCGTCCGGGAACACCCCGGCTCGGCAGGTCCGGGCGTTGCCGCTTCAAAAATGCACAGGTAACCTGTACGATTTTGTGGTGGCCCTGAATGACAACCCATCGGCAAATCTGGCCCTGGAACTCGTCCGTACCATGGACCGTCTGCGCGGACGCATTCGCTCGGAGACAGGCATGGGTGCCAGCCCCTGGAGCCGAAGCCAACTGGCCGCGCTGCATCGCGTGGTCTATGGATCACCCGCCACGACGAGCGACCTGGCCGCTGCCGAGTACATGCGCCCGCAGTCCATGGCTCAGACCATCGGCATGCTGGAGCAGCACGGCCTGGTCGCGCGCAGGCCTGATCCCGGCGACGGCCGTCGCATGCTGATCACGGCCACCCCGCGCGGCCGGAAGGAAGCCGAGCGCTGGCTCGAGGCGCGGGAGGCATGGCTCACCGCCGCGATCGATCAGACCCTGACTGCCGAGGAGCGTGCGGGCCTGACTGCGCTGATGAGGATCATGGAGCGCCTGGCCGACTCGGACGTCCCCTCGGAGGCACGCCGGGGCCCCGGGCGGGCTTCCGACGTGTGAGCGACGTTCGTTGACGTCAGAGCGCAGCGCTGCGTCCTCGTATGCCTTCACGTCCTTTGGCTCGCTTGACGTCCCTTCGGCTTCAAGGCACGCCCGGAGCACGGCTCACCCCGCTCCATGGACCGCCATGACGTTGTTTGTGGGAGCGATAGGTGGTGTCGACCCCACGTCCGTCGTGTGAGTGAGCGAAAAATTCTCCGTCACACATATACAGGTCACCTGTTCAGGTTGCCTGTACTATTGACACATGGACATACGCAAGGCAACAGCTGCTTGTCGCGCGGTGGCAAAGGCGCAAGGGCGCCCACGGGGAGGGGGCGAGGCCGCGGGCCCCGGCTGGCGGTTCGCCCTTCCCCTGATGCTTGGTTCGTCACTGAACCCGATCAACAGCTCGATCATTGCGACGACACTCATCGCCATCGGCCACACCTTCCACGTCGGCGCGGCATCCACCATCTGGCTGGTGTCGACCCTCTACCTCGCCAGTGCCATCGGGCAGCCCACCATGGGGCGGCTGGCCGAACGCCTGGGCCCGCGCCGCGTGTTCGTGGCCGGGCTGATCCTGGTGGGGGTCGGCGGAGCGCTGGGAACCGTGGCGCCGAACCTGCCCACCCTGGTGGCCGCCCGCGTCATCCTCGGGATCGGCACCTCGGCCGGCTATCCGACCGCGATGGTGATCGTGCGGCGGTGGGCCTCTGAACACGCAGAGGCGGAGACCGGCGGCACGCTGGGCGCTCTGGCGATCGCCGCCCAGGTCACCTCGGCCCTCGGGCTACCGCTGGGCGGCCTGCTGGCGGCGGCCGCCGGCTGGCGGATCACCTTCTTCATCAACGTCCCCCTGGTCGTCCTCGGAGTACTGATGACCCTCGCCTGGGTGCCGCGCGACCCACCCCGCGCCGAGGGGAGCGCACCCCCGGGCCCCCTCGACATCCCAGGCATGGTGCTGTTCGCCGGCACCATCGCGTCCCTGCTGTTCTTCCTCAACGACCTGCACCACCCGCGCTGGCCGCTGTGCGCGCTCACGCTGTTGCTGCTCGCGACCCTGATCATGTTCGAGCGCAAGGCCGACAGTCCGTTCGTCGACGTGCGCATGCTTGCCGGGAACAGGGCGCTGAGCGCCACCTATGTGCGCGTCTGCCTCACCTTCCTGCTCAACTACTGCATCCTGTACGGCCTGACCCAGTGGCTGCAGGAGACGCGGGGCCTGTCCGCGATCGGCGTCGGCCTGCTGATCCTGCCGATGTCCGTGTTCGCCGCCCTCATCTCCCTGCCCTTCGCCCGGCGCAACCTGGTCCGCCCGGCCCTGTACTGCACCGCCGCCGCGGCCGTCGTCGGTCCGGCGTGTCTGCTGCTGTTCACCGCGACCACGCCGGTCTGGGTCCTGGTGCTGATCACCATGGTGTTCGGGATCGTCTCGGGCCTGGGCGTGATCGGGAACCAGTCCGCCCTGTATCAACAGGCGCCCGCCGAGGCCGTGGGTGTCGCCGCCGGCCTCATGCGCACCTTCACCTACCTGGGCGCCGTGCTGTCGTCGAGCCTGATCAGCCTGTCCTTCGGTGACCGGGCCACCGATGGCGGCCTGCACACCATCACCTTCGCCCTGCTCGGCCTGGGTGCTGTCCTCCTCGCCATCACCCCATCCGGAGCACGCACCCTCAAGGCGTCCTGAGGGTGTGCGCGGCGCCGCTCACGCGACGCGGGACACGGCCCGCTGCCCGCGGCTGCGGAACACGAATTGAAGCGGAAGGCTACCTTCGGTAATATGGAGCCTTTCCTCCACTTTGGGGCAGTTTGTGAGGGCGGCGGTTGTCCGACCTCGACCGGAACACATGTTTCGCCTTCAGGGCTACGTCACCCGTGGGGAGCGCCATTCGCCGATGGGCCGTTTCGTCGGCTGTCGCGCTCTGCGCTCACTGCCCCGGGGGGCCTCTTGCGGTCGCCGCAACACATGTCGCACGCGTAAGCTCCTTCTGCGGACACACCTTGCACACGACTTCCGCGGCCTGCCCGGGTGCACACTCCGAATCGAGTGACCACAACAGCAAGGACATACGTATGGATATGCAACTGGCCGGAAAGCGGGCCCTGGTGACCGGTTCGAGCGCCGGGCTGGGGCAGGCGATCGCCGAAGCCCTCGCTCGCGAGGGGGCCACCGTCGTCGTGCACGGCCGCGACGAGGAGCGCACGAGGGGAACGGCCGACCGCATCAGGGACGGCGACGGTCAAGCCGAAGCGGCGATCGGAGACCTGAGCACGCCCGAAGGTGCTGCGGCTGTGGCCGAGGCGGCGCTGAGTGGCGGCACGATCGACATCCTCGTCAACAATGCCGGCGCGTACGACCAGGTCGGCTGGATGGATGCCACCCCGGAGATCTGGGCGGAGACGTACCAGAGCAACGTGCTCTCCGGCGTGCGGATGATCCAGAGTCTCGTTCCGCACATGCGTGAGACCGGCTGGGGCCGGGTCATCCAGATCGGGGGCGGCCTGGGGGCTCAGCCCATGGCGGCGCAACCCCACTACAACGCTTCGCTCGCGGCTCGCCACAACCTCACGGTGTCCCTGGCGCGCGAGCTGAAGGGCAGTGGCATCACCTCCAACACGGTGGCGCCCGGTGCGATTCTCACCGAGTCGGTGCGCAGCCTGTTGTGGCGGATCGCTCCCGCCCATGGCTGGGGCGACACCTGGGAGGAGATCGAGCGTGCGGCGGCAGAGAGCTGGGTGCCGAACGATGCCAACCGGTTCGGGCGGCCGGAGGAGATCGCCGCTGCGGTGGTCTTCCTGGCGAGCCCCCTTGCCGGCTACATCAGCGGCGCCACGCTGCGCGTGGACGGCGGAACCATCCGCTACGTGAACTGAGGCGGCGGGCGTGACCGAGCGAGGAAGTCTGCACCCGTAGACATTAAAAGTCTACGGGCGTATACTTAGTGGCAGATGCTTCCCGGTCACCCCGACACGGTGAAGCCTGAGAGAGGGAACAGAACCATGGAGCTGAATCTGAACGGACGGCGCGCGCTCATCACCGGTTCGAGCGCCGGACTGGGTGAGGCCACCGCCAAGCTGCTGGCAGCCGAGGGCGCGGCGGTCGTGGTCCACGGCCGCGACAAGGACCGTACCGAGAAGGTCGCGCAGGACATTCGTGACGCGGGTGGCACCGCGACCACGGTCTTCGGCGACCTGGCGGACGATGCGGTTGCCGCGGAGGTCGCCCGCGCCGCCTCTGCTGACGGCCCCGTCGACATCCTCGTCAACAACGCGGGCTTCTACCGGCACCTGTCCTGGGCCGAGGCGACACCGGACGAGTGGCGCGACACCTACAACATCAACGTTGTTTCCGGCGTCCGTATGATCCAGCACCTCGTGCCGGCGATGCGTGAACGCGGCTGGGGCCGCGTCATCACCATTGGCGGCGGCCTCGCCTCCCAGCCGATGAACACCCACCCGCAGTACAACGCCACCCTCGCGGCTCGCCACAACCTGACCGTGTCCCTCGCCCGCGAACTCAAGGGCACCGGGGTCACCTCCAACGTCGTCTCCCCGGGGGCCATCCTCGTCGAGGCCACCAAGGAACTCGTCACGGAGATCGGTCCGGCCCGTGGCTGGGGCAACACATGGGAAGAGATCCAGCCCAACGCGGTCAACGCTCTGATCCCCAATGACCAAGAGCGCTTCGGCAACCCCGACGAGATCGCCGGCGCCGTCGCCTACCTGTGCAGCGAGTACGCGCAGTACATCAGCGGAGCCACGATCCGTGTGGACGGCGGTCTCATTCGCTCCGCCTTCTGAACCGCACACTCCCGCACGACCGACACCGGTGCGAACGCCGAACGGCACCCGCACCGGTGCTCCGTGCTTCCCCTTTCGCGATGCTCCTCGTCCGAGGTATCAGAAGCCTGGTTCGCAGCCCCTATACACCGCGCGCGGTCCTTGCCTCCTGTGCGGCCCGCCGGTGGGGGCGGCCGTGATCCGGGGTTCGCCCCACCGCAAACCCCCTCCGCCACCCCAACCAGGACCACCTCGGCCGGTCACTCTCATCGGGCACCTTTGCCGTTCACCCGCCGGGCACCTCAGGTGCCCGGCTCTGTCGTGGCGCGCTCAATGTTGTACAGGTCCTCGAACCCGGCGAGATCCTGCATCTGCTCGAAGAGGGCGAAGACCTCGGCCGCGGGTCGGCCACTCAGCCGTCCAGACCGCTGTTGCCGGTAGGCGTCCCGCAACGCGCTGAAAGCGGCAGTCTGCCCGGTGACCGGGTCGATCACCAGTGAGTACCCGAATTCTTCCCACTGCCGCGGTGTGTGCAGGTCGAACGACGTCAGCAAAGCCACGGGGCCGGACAGGCGCCGCGGTGCGGCAGCCCTCTGCTCGGCGCTCTCCGGGAGCAGCATGACGGCGTCGGCGCCCGCGGCGAAGTACGCCTCGCAGCGCTCGATGGCCGCATCGAAGCTCTCGTTCTGGACCGCACCGGTGCGGGCGATGAGCAGCAGGTCCGGGTCCTGGCGGGCCGTCACCGCGGCCTTGATCTTCCCCGACATCACCTCGACTGGCACCAGATGCTCCACATGGCGGTGATGGCTGGCCCGTTTGGGCGCCACCTGGTCCTCCAGCTCGATGGCATGGACACCGGCGGACTCCAGATCCCACACCATGCGGGTCACATGCACGGCGTCACCGAAACCGACTCCGCCGTCCACCACCAGGGGCAGCGTCGAACGCCGGCGGATGGCCGCCGCCGTCTGGGCCAGTTCCGTCGTCGTCAGCAGCGCCTCGGAGACGGCGAGGGACAGACCGATACCACCTCCACCGAGGTATCCACCGTCGAAGCCCAGTTCCTCACACAGGCGGGCAGTCAGCGCGTCCGGGCAGTGCGGGATCATCAGGGGACCCTCGTTCTCCACACGCCTGCGGAACGCCGCACGTGCCAGGCTGTCCATCTCACACTCACATCCTTCTCGTACGGGCAGTCCGACGCACCGCCGAACACACACCTGCTGAGTGGACGGTCATTCGCAGAGACTTGCGACCCGTCATGTATGCAACTGTAGACTTGTTGTGTTTACTTGACTACACTGAACGTGTGAAAAGTGACGTGACTCATCGAGGCCCTCCCGCCGAAACCCACGTCGCTGCCGCGACACACATATCCCGAGCGAACTTCGTGACCGCCTCGGTCGGCGCCGTGGCAGACTGCTGACGGCATATCAGTTCTCGTGGAACGCAGAGCCGGCCCGTCATCTACCGCGGACCGTTGCCGAACACCCGGCAGCCCACCGAGACTCTGCTCCCGATCCCCCCGGCGCACCAGAGGCGACCGCCTCGGTCGGCGGACCGGTTCACGCTCATCGGCGCGTGCAACACCGCGCTGACCCCAGGCGCTGCGCGCTGAAGCCTTCGAAGAGCGCGCGAACCATCATCTCGTGCAAGGAGGAAGTCATGACGGAACGAGGACCCCTGGACGGCCGCGTGGCCATCGTGACCGGTGCCGGACGTGGCATCGGCCGGGGCGAGGCGATCGCGCTCGCGGCCGCCGGGGCGAAGGTCGTCGTCAACGATGTCGGTGTACGCGCTGACGGCCACGGGGCCGCCCAGGGCCCGGCCGACGAGGTGGTCGAGTTCATCCGCGCCCAGGGTGGCGAAGCGGTGGCCAGCTACGAATCTGTGGCGGACTGGGAGGGCGCCGGCCGCGTGGTCGCGACCGCTGTCGAGCAGTTCGGACGGCTCGACATTCTGGTCAACAACGCGGCGATCGTGCGGCAGCACAAGATCGAAGAGGTGACGGAGGAGGACTTCGACCTGACCATCGACACCAACTTCAAAGGCACCTTCGCGATGTGCCGCAGCGCGATCCCGGTAATGCGGGAGCACGGCGGTGGTCGCATCCTCAACACCTGCTCCAACCAGTGGGCGGCGCCGATCGGCAACGCCGAGTACGCGTCCTCCAAGGGCGGCGTCGTGAGCTTGACCTACGAGCTGGCGTGGGAACTCAACGGCGACGGCATCACGGTCAACGCCCTCGCGCCGTTCGCCCTGACGAGGATGACTGCGGACGCTCAGCAGCGTGATGCCGCGCTGGTTGCCTCAGGTGCCATGAGCGCGCGCCGGGCAAAGGCCAAGGAAGCACGGGCCGACGCAGATCTGGTCGCACCGATCGTCGTCTACCTGGCCTCCGACGCGGCAGCCGAAGTAACGGGCTGCGTCTTCCGGGCCGGTGGAGGCAAGATCGGCATCTACAGCCACCCCGTCGAGACACGGACGATCTTCCGGGACGAGCAGGACGGTCCGTGGTCGTACGACGAACTCGTCGACCTACTGCCCCGGACCGTGCTCGCCGCCGGCAGCAAGGCCCCTCACATATTGTGACGTTCCCCTTGTCACCGTCGCGCACCCGGTTCGTCGTTGGACCCCGCTTCGCACTCGGCAACCGCTTCCACCAGGACCCCGGCTGGCCTGGGCGTGCCCGGCCGCCCCGGGGTCACCGACAACGGCTGGTGTCCAATGCGGGGAGGAAGCGGCGAAGATAGCAAGGACGTCGATCTGGTCCGGGTCGGTGCCGCGCAGGGCGACGTAACCGTCCGGCTGGATGACAAACAAGGTGTCGCCGTCGGCGCCGTAGTCCTGGTGTGCCCCGGTCCTCGTGGTCGGTGAAGTGGGAGGGCGCGGCATCGGCGGTGGACGCCTCGGCCGGGAGCAGAGTGGCGGGCTTGAGGTGTTCCGGAAAGCGGTGGACGTGCGCGTTCGCGACCTTCGAATTCTGTGCACCGAAGGCCAGTACGGTGGTGTGTCCCGCGGAAGAGGTCGAAGAGCCGTGCGGCTGCTCCGTCCGGCATATACGCCAGTTAATCCGGTGCGCGGTCGCCGGCCTGAAGATGGGCGTGCTCGCTGCGAGCGGATCCGTTGAGTGAACTGACGGGATAGCGCACCTTGAGCTGTAGCGTGTCGGAGCCCTGCCCTTCACCCGGCACCGCGCCTCGAACGCGCTTGGCGATGAGTTCAAAGGACAGGTTCAGCACGTCGGCTGCGATCGGGAGCCGCTCCTCCTCGTAGGTGTCACGTAGCGCCTCGGGCGCACCCTGCAACACGTGAGCTCCCCAGCCCCGGGTACTCGACGGTCAGACCGGACTGGGCCAATTGGTCGGTGACCGAGCGGAACTCGGACTCGTCCATCCGGCCCTTGCGGTACCAGGAGGTCTCCAACACCGTTAACACTCCTTGTCTTCATGGCCCGCCAGGGGGGGGAGACGTACGCAACAGACAGAGTTTCACTGGGCCTGGCCGCACTGAGAACGTTCAGTCATTTGACCGATGCCTGTGTGGTCATCTCAGGCGATTCTGGTGAGAGTGCCCACGATGTATGCACCTGGACACTACTCCCATTGACTCATCAGCCTGGAGGAGTATTCAATGTCTTCTGAGGGATTCGCCCTGCGGAGCCAGGGGCGACATAGACGTGTAAGCCTTCTTTCTGCGCTCAGTGTCTTTGCTGTCACTCTCGTGGCTCTTTTTACGGGAGTCAGCCCCGCGAAGGCAGACACGCCGGAAGGAAGGATCTCGCACGTCTGGTACAGCTTGACCGGAACTGGTAATACGCCAGCCAGTCAGTACGGCGGGTTCATTTCAAGCCTGCAAAACGCTGCAGGGCACTACTGGTGGAACGGGATAGCCGCCACTCAAACAGCCGGCAGAGGTGACTCGCTAATCCGTGCGGATTTGAACTTTAATGGCGAGGAGCTGCGCCTGTGGTTCACGCCGAACAACCTTTACCTGCGTGGCTTTACCACCCACAACGGTGATACGTGGCAGTTCGCTGACTCCGATTACAACCTCGGCGAGGTCATGGAGAATCTCAGTCGTGGTCCTGATGGCGGCTTGCTGCCTCCGCTTGGGCAGGTCCGCACGCTGAGCTTCACGTCCCACTACAACGACATTGTGCAGCATGCGAACGGGTACTCGAGAGCGAACCTGCCCTTCTCTTACAGTCTGCTGTACAACCACGCCTATCAGCTGCAATACGGTGGCGACGGTAGCAGTACAGCGACCTCTCTGCTATTCCTGATCCAGTACACGTCAGAGGCTGTGCGATTCTGGGACGTGTACGGAGTCATGGTTGACATCATGCGTAACTCGAGCACCTACTACCCGTCGCTTCCGTTGAGGCAGCAAGAATTGGAAAATGACTGGTCGCAACTTTCCAATTATGCCCGAAATCTGCAGGCTGGGCGTAATCCTGCGCCGGTCTACGTGGGCCCTAACGCTGGGACAATTTCCAGCAGTTCGCAACTAAACTCGCGTGTCCGGATGGTCATAGGTGACCCCTCGCAGGTCAATGCCGTCGGCGACTGGTGGCACACAGAGCTCTGAATCCCTATTCCCTAGAGCTGCGGACTTATTTGTGCATGCATGGGGCCGCGTTGCGGGCCTGGTGCGCATTTGGAGATGGCTGGTGCCAGCGGCCCGGGTTACGGTGTGCGGCACCGGTCATCAGGGTGAGGGCCGTGACAGTTCGCGAGCAGGCACAGAGCGCCAGCCAGCCGGCAGGCCGGCTGGCGACCGCTGGCCATAGGGAAATGGCGGAGGCCTGGCGTTGAAGGTCTTGTGCGAATATTCGACCGGGGAAATTGAGCTCTCTGCGGCTCGCTCCGAGCTTTGATACTACTAATCCGGCGGCGGAGTCCCTAAAACGTGGCTCTGAAGCGGCCTCACCGGGCCCATTCGGTGGGGCCGCTTCAGCGTCTGACGGCAGTATTTGACGGCAACGGCGGCGAACACCAGGGGTGTTCGCCGCCGTTGCCGAGTACGTGGGGTAGGCGCGTCGCTTGATGGTGCGGACGGCCGCAGAGTGAGCGTTTTTAGTGGCCCCTCGCGGTTCCGCAGCGCGGCTCGGCGCTGGTGACCCCTGCGGTCACGGATGCGGCCAAACGAATAAGTGGCCCGGCGAGCACGGCACGATCGGGCGTGTACCGGGGTACAGCATCGCCTCCCCCTCGTGCGCAAGTCCACCAGCGTCAGCGGCCAGACCTATCAGGAGCGGCTCGGCGTCGTCCGTTTTCCCGCACTCCATCCGGATCGAGGCGTTCGCCGGGCTGCGCGCCGCGGCAGGCCGTCTGCGCCAGGCGCGCCTGTCCGCGCTGCAAAACGCCTACGCGTTTCGCTCTACGGCGACCTCAAGCCTGAACACGTGCGACCCCTGCGAGCGGCCGCTGTTCATCGACCCAGGCCTGAGCCAGGACCGCCCAGCGCTGATGCGGCCAACCTGAGGAAACGCATCATGCTGCGCCTGCTCCCAGCCGCGCTGCGCAGCGCGGGAATTCCACGCCTTGAACACCTCTTCCAGAAGCTCCAATGTCCCCGGGCACAGGATCGGTAAGCGGACTTTCGTCGATGCCAAGTTGCTGCGCGGGGACCTGTCGCCTCAGCGCGCTCGGGGGCGTTGGGGGAGCTGCTTTCAAGGATGGGTAGTGCCAGCAGTACGGCTTGGGGAGGGCAGCCTTGATCTGGGCGGAGGAGCGCGGTGGCGGTTCACGTTCTCGACTCAGGACGGCTCTCCTCCACCTTCGGTCGCTCCGTCGGTTCAGGGGAAAAGCCCAGTTCAGATGGGTCTGACACGCACTAACAGCGACTGAAGCGACTGAACTTTCCTATCTATGAAACGCACGCGCACTACTTGTCTGTGCTCATAGTTCCAAGCTTGAGTCGCTCGGGTCGCTTCTGTAGGCTCATCGTGGCTTTGACCTGCGGTTTCTTTCAAAGACTGAGGGCAGCTACTGAAGCGAATCCGTCGCTGGATCGTCAGTAGCTGCCCTCAGAACGCCGGTGCAGAGCTCGCTGGACAGTGCGGTTCAGTCGCTGCGCAGCAGGCTCTAGCTCTTGGGTAGCTCTATGCCGAGTTCCCGCATGGCGTCGGAGGGGGGCCCGCCCTCGGACCGCTCGGTCTTGTAGCCCTTGGTGCTGGCGCTGAGGGTGCGGGGATCGACGGCCTCGGAAGGGGCGGCCGAGGCGTAAAGGCCGTCCGGCTGCTGGTCGCGGTCGTGAGGGAGGAGCCAGAAGACGCGGCGCAGGAAGGTGCCTGAGGCGCGCGATGCACGTGCTTCTTGAGAGAGCGTCGCGTAGCCGACCATACGTCCGTCGCGGTGGTAGGCGGGTTTACCGCGGCGGGTGGGCAGCCGGTCCAGGCTCTGGCGGACGTAGTCGAGGGCGTCGATGTCCTCGAGCCAGACCAGGTCTTGTTCGTGAGCGATCTGGCTGGGTTCGATCAGGGAGCTCATGCTGTTGCTTCCTCCGCCTCAGCGTTCAGCCCGATACCCGGATAGTACTTGCGCTGGTTGGACAAGATCATTTCTTTGGGGGAAGAGAGGCCGACAGTCTCCCGTACCCGGGCCGCGAACGCCCTGGACGAGACCGGGTTGGCGCCCTCCAGGGAGCACCACTGCTTATAGGACGCGTAGAGCTGGGCCTGCTCTGCCCGCATGGCGGGATCCAGCGTGCAGCATTCGGTGAGGAACCGGCCGGTGTGGTCCTCGGTCTCTGCATACGCGGTGGTCGCGGTGCGCACCCGCTGCGGCCCGGTGAGGTCTTTCTCGCCGTTGAGGTAGCGCCTGGCTCCGGTGATCAGCCAGTGCAGGATGCCCGGGCCTTCTTCGGTGACCAAGACGTCGGCGAGGTTGTCGACCTTGCGGTGGTCGGCAACGACCCGTTCAAAGGGGATCAGCTTCATTCTCCGCCAGAACGCGTAGCCGCCGGTGTTCACTTCGGGGCGGTGGTTGCCCAGCAGCCACAGCTTGTGCGTGGGGGTGAAGGAGAAGAAGTCCTGGCGCATCCGCCGGGCCTTGATGCGGTCGCCGCCGGTCAGGAGTTTGACGCGGGCCTCATCGAAGCGGTCGCCGGGCTTGAGTTCGGAGCAGACGATGATGCGCCGGCCGTGTAGCTCTGCCAGGTCGGTGGGGTGGCCCTCGAACGGTTTGGCCATGAGGAACCCGGGAGGTGCGGCATCGGCGTAGTCGCCGAGCAGCTTCACCATGACATCGAGGAGCACGCTCTTGCCGTTCTTTCCCTGTCCGTACAGGAACGGCATGATCTGCCCGCCGACATCCCCGGTGATGGAGTAACCGAGCAGCAGGTGCAGGAAGTTGATCATTTCCTGGCCGTCGGTGTCCTCGCCGAACGTGTCCTGGAGGAAGTGCTGCCAGCGGGGGGCTTTCATGGCGCGCGGGGCGAGCGCAGTGGAGCGCGAGTGCAGATGCTTTTCCGGGTCGGGGCTCTGCAGCATGCCGGTGCGCAGGTCGACCACGCCGTTGGGGGTGCACAGGGCATAGGGGTCGGCATCGAGCAGGGCGGCGTTGAGCACCATGCCGGGCGCCGCTTTGGCCTGCATGAGCATGGCCTTCATACCGGACGTCGACAGTGCACGGCGGCGATGGCGGCGCAGCACGGTCGAGGAGTGGCGCCCGCTCGGGTCCTCTTCAGCGAGGGCCTCGGCCATTTCGCCGGCCGCCCACAGGACCGCGTCGTCCTCGTCGAGTTCCCAGCGGAACCCGGACCAGCGATACCAGCCCAGACCCGGGACGTGTCGGAAGTCGCGGCCGTAGAGGTGCACGAACAGCTTGGCGTTGCCGCGATCGCTCAGCGAATCGGGCAGCAGCCCGCGGGAGGTGGCGCCTGCGGTGGCAGGCGCGGTGGCGGCCTGGGTCTGGGCGGGCAGGGCGGGCGGGTTGAGGATCTGCTGGGCGATGGCCGCCGGGTCGAACAGCCCCTCGCCGGGGTAGTTGTGGTTCACGGGCGGTCGTCTTTCAGGACGAGGGGGCGTCGCATGCCTGCCGCGAGGCCGGCACGGATGACGGAGGCACAGCGGTGCTGCTGGCCGGGGCGGGCATGTTCGGCGGCCTCCAGGAGCACAGTCTCGGCGGCGTGTTGGTCCAGGTGCCCGGCGGCGACGAGGCCGCCCGTCGTGAAGGCAGCCCGGTTGAGCTTCTCAGTGAAGGAGGCCCCCTCGGGCGTGGCCCGGCAGTCGGCGACCGTGGTGAGCGCGGCCGCCAGGATGCGGGTAGCGCTGTCCCGGCCGGCTCCCGCGGCGATGACGGCCTGACGGGCCCGGAACGGTGTGGGGTGCCCCGTGCTCTGGCGCGGCACGGCGACGCTCTGGTGGCCGGTGCGGATCAGCTCGGTCTCCAGCCAGCCGGGCAGCGGCGCCGGGGCGGGACTCCCCGGCAAAACTTCGTAACGGCCGCTGGAGGTCACCGTGTTGGGTGCGACGATGTAGCCGCCGTGTGCACGGATGTCCACCTGCCATGCCAGGGCTCGCCGCGGGCTGGATCCCGTCGAGCACGCCCAGGTGTGGCCGGGCCGAGTCTGGTACCACACGTGCAGTCCGCCGCTGGGGGTGCGCACCCGCAGGGTGCTGGTGTCGTGGACGGGGTCGGCTTCCTGGCGCAGCGCGGCGAGCAGGGCCAGGCTGTGGAATCCATGCCGCAGGCCGTCGAGGCGTACGTGCGCGCCGATGGTGATGCCGGGCAGCAGCCGCTCACGCTCGGGCAGCGGGGTCTCGTGGGCGTCGACGTCGAGGACCAGGAGGCCGGCCGCGCCGCAGGCCACGCCAACGTCGAAGCGGGGCTGAGCTCGCCACCACCCGCGGATGCGGTCGGGGTCGTCGGTCGCTGCGTGAAAGCCGTGGCACCAGCGACCGTCAGTGATGCAGTCGCACGTGGCGGGGGAGTGGGCGGAGCCCTGGCAGCGCGCACAGTTGGCCGCTGGAGTCTTCCGCCCGGGGGCCAGGGGGAGGACGGGCCAGCCGCGCGCGGCGCAGGCCAGCGCCGTCTGCAGCGTCGAGCCGGGGCGCTCGGTCGCTGCGTCAGCTACTGAGTAACTGGGGGGAAATCCCAGCTCATCCAGCATGTGACGACCTTTCCAGCGACCGAAGCGACTCAACATCCAAATGTGTTGCGCGCACAGGCTAACGCTTCTCGGCGGCTGCTTCAGGCGACTTGGCCGTGACCTGAGTGATTTTTCGGTCGCAGGTAGGAGTGTGGGTCGCTTGAGTCGCTGCATGGGTGGGCGGCGAGATACGAGCGACTGAAGCGACTCTTTCCCGCAATTGCGGCTGCGTGCAAGGCGGCGCGCCCGCAGTGCCCGCTCGGGTCGCCAAGCGGGAGCCGGGCGGAGGGCGCCCGTGCGCCCGTGCGCCCGTGGCATCCGACGTGAGGATGGATCCTTTCAACAGGCAATCGAGGGCCTGCCCTGCCGACGCTGCTCACCTTCCGGGCTGCCAGGCCCGCACCAAGGACTCGATCTTGGCGGGGTGGTCGCCGATGGCCGTGGCCACTGCGGACGTCGGATACCCGAGAAGGAAATGCAGTACGACGCTGTCGTACTGCAAGACGGAGTCTGTGGTCAGGGGCAGGCAGTCAGCTCGAGGGGTTCGGCCTGGAGGACCAGGACCAGATCGTGCGGCGCTGGTGCCGCGAGCACGGCCACCGGCTCGTGAAGCTGTTCATCGAGAAGGCGGTCTCCGGCACGGTCGCCGGCGACGAGCGCCCGGAGTTGGGCGCCGCCCTCTCCTGGATCGAGGACAAGAAGGCCGACGGGATCGTCGCCCCGAACCTCGACCGGCTCGCCCGCGAACTCGTCGTCCAGGAGGCCGCGCTCGCTCAGACCTGGAAACACGGCGGCCGCGCCTTCATGGCCGACCAGGGCGAGCTCCTGCCCGACGAACCGGAAGACCCGACGAACCGGAAGACCCGACGAACCGGAAGACCCGAGGACCCGGAAGACCCGAGGACCCGGAAGACCCGATGCGCACCGCCATGCGCCAGATGATGGGTGTCACTCAGCCGGGCGCAGGCATGCCTCGCCGCGGTCGCTTCCTGCCCCGGCCTGGAAACCGTCCTGCGCTCCGCCTCGACACCGTCACACTGGACGGACGCGCTCGAGGTCCTGGCCGCCGACCCCATCGATGCGCGCCTGCTGAGAAAGGCCTGCGATGTCCTCGCCCCCTGACCGCGCCGTCGCCGAGCGGATGAACAGAGCGCTCTCAGACGCCGCCCGCCACCTACCCGTGTGTCTGCCCGGCACGCCCCGGTGGGGTGTCGACGGCCGCACCCTCTCCAGCCGTGTCGAGCACCGGGGTGCGACTCCGGGCTGGCTGCGCCTGCTGGCCCTGCCGCAGGTCAAAGCCGATTCCGGCGACCGTCTGTGGGAGGGCGCGGTTGATGCCGCACGCTTCGACGGCAAGGTCACCAAGCCCCGGCTGCTCGCTGTGCACGACGCGTTCCGCGAGGGGATGGGCCTGCGCGCCGAGTTGAGCGAGTACGTCGCCGAACCGGCCTGCTCACCGACTCCGGTCGTGTACCGGGAGCTGGAGCTGACCGACATGTGGTGGACGTCGCTGCGCCGCGACCTGGACACCATCGCGGCGACCGCGACCGACCGCCAGGCGGTACGACAGGAGTGGATCGACTGTGCCGTCCCCCGGTACACCGGTCGCCCCGCCCCGCAGGTCACTTCGTGGACGTGCGCGCACGCGGACCTGCACCCGGCGAACCTGACCACCGGGACCCCGGTGATCCTGGACTGGGAGGCGCACGGGATGGCTCTGGCGGGGTACGACGCGGCAGTGCTATGGGCGCACTGCCTGCTCGCCCCGGTCACCGTCGACCGCGTGCGACGGGAGTTCGCCGATCTGCTCGGCGGGGAGGCGGGGCGCGTCGCGCAGTTGGTCGTCGCCGCCGAGTTGCTCCAGTGCGCCGAGCGGGGGCACTACACGGATCTGGTCGCCCCCCTGCGTGACGCGGTTCAGAGCCTTCCCTGAACCAGTGGCCTCCTCTGCCGGGCGGCTGGCCTGGGCTCAGCCGTAGGCGTTGCTGCACATCGACTTCCAGGCGGGGTCGAGGCCGGTGCGGCCGGCGGCGTCGCACAGGTCGCTCATCCGGTAGGTGGGGTGGGGGCGTGCCGCCCGTCGCGGTGTGGGGGGCTGGTGGCGGCGTGGCGCCGGGGCCGGCTGCTGCGCCGCAGGCTTTCGGGTGTGGTGGGGCTGTGGGTGTGGCGGTGCGGGCCGTGGGTGGTCGTGTCGGGGTGGATGCGAACGAGGCTGCTGGGGAGCGGAGTTGGCGGGCGGGTGCTCGGGCTTGTGGTTGGCCTCGTCCTCGTGGCGGGGCCGGTGGTGGGGGTGCTTTTCGGGGTCGGGGCGGGTGAGGGTCTCGCGTGCCGGGGGCTGGGGCGGGAATTCCGGTGCGGGCTGGTGTGTGACGGACTCGGCGGCGGGTGCGGGGTGGTTGGGCGTGCGCACGCTGGTGTGCGGGGTGTGCTGGGGGAGGGCGACGCAGCCGGTGGACAGGGCGAGTGCGGTGAGAGTGAGGCAGAGGCGGCGGAGCATGAGAGCACGCTGACAAACGGAGCTGCGACAGGTGGGGAGGCCGCGCGCAGGGCACCGGTTCGAGTGAGGGTGGGCACCTGCCGTGGTCGTATGTATCGCTCCCCGGGGTGATCGCCAACGGTCGGCCGTGCCCGCATGATCGGCCTGTGGGTTATGGCGATCATGCGAACTGTGATGACAGCTGGTCTTGCTGCTGCTGCCGTGCTCCTGGTGACTCCTGCCGTGTCAGCGGCGTCGACGCCCGAGGTGGTGCATGCGGCCGGGAAGCGGCTGGTCGGGCATGCCGGTCCGTACGACATCGTCGTCACCTACACGGGCAGCGGGGCCTTGCGGAAGGTCAATTTCGTGTACGCGTCCAAGTTCACGAAGTCGAAGCGGCAGTTGTCGGCGCGCTGGATGTACATCACGCCCAACGGCCCGTTGCGGACGAGCGGGTGGGCCAGGACCACGAGGGTGGACTCCGGGCCCACGTGGCGGGCCAAGAGCTGGGGACCGGGCAAGAAGATCCCTAAGAACTCGAAGGTCTGCACCCAGTTCAAGGGCTCGTCGACGCTGGCCTGCGTGAAGGTCGCCTGATCCCCCTTTCGAGCACGCCCTGCGCGAGCGCCTGGAAGAACACCGGCTCGGCGTTGGAGACGACCCCGCGCCCAGGAGCCTGCTTCCCCTGGGGGCCATCGCGCTCGCGGTCACAGGCGTGCCACGAGCTCTTGCGCGGCGTGGTGCCCTTCTGTGTCGCTCACTGGGGTGATCGCGTTGTCCGGGCCGTGCCTGCATGATTGGGATGTGGGTTATGGCGATCATGCGAACTGTGATCAAGGCGGCCGTCACGGCTGCGTCTGCTGTCCTGCTGCTGGCTCCGGCGTCCTCGTCCGCCCCGATGAGCGGGAGTGACACGGAGCAGTCGGTGTCCATCAGCGTGAAGGGCCGGGGGCTGCACGTCGACAGCATCATCGTGTCGAGCGACAAGCAGCGCAATGGAGAGGCCTTCCGCGTGTACCGGCACACGGGCTATGCGGCGAATCAGGCGTACGTCACCCGGTGGAAGAAGGCGGAGTTCGTCGATGCGGGCATGACGCACTTTTCCATGACCAGCTGGAAGATCAACAAGAACTTCGCGGACGGCACGTGGCTGTGCGCGGAGTCGGCGGAGTCGTCCGGCAATCCGTGTATCAAGGTCCACAAGTGAGCCGGTGCGACTCCTGATCGGGTATGAGTCGCGGGCGGTCTGGGCGGACCTTGTCCGTCTGGGCCGTCGCGTGCTGGGTCTACGGGTGGCGGGTCAGCAGGGTACGCGGCCTGCGGCGGGGTCCGCCCCCTCGTCGAGGTGAGCTGAGGGTGTGGCGTTTGTGGCCTGTGGCCGGGGGGTCTTCACGCGGCGCCGGATCGTGTCGGGGGAGACCCCGTACGCGGTGGCCAGCGAAGTGAGCGACTCACCGGCACGATGCCGCCGCCGCAGTTCGTCAACGGGGAGCTGGTACGGCTGGCTCAGCCCGACACGGGCCCGGATCGTGGGCACCGACACCTGGTACTCGGCGGCGAGGGCCACCAGGGATGTACCCGCGTCCCGGCGCCGGCGCAGTTCCTGCACGGGCAACTCGATCGGCCGGGAGCCGACCGGCACCCGCACGCCGACGTCGTCGCGGAGACGACGCGAGACCACGCGAGCGCTCACGCCGAGGGCGGCGCCGATGTCCTGCAACTCACGCCGCTCGACGAGGTACTGGCGGGCGAGTTCGGCGCTGGGGACCGGCAGTTCGCGGCGACGGCCGCGCCGTGCCACGCCGTGGCGGTCCAGGAGCCGGTACACCTGCCGTTCGGTCATCGCATGCACGGTGGCGATCTTCGATACGGGCTCGTGGCGCCAGTACCGGCGGGCGAGATCGCCCACCGGCCAGAATCCGGCGGCCGCCAAGTGGGTTTCCAGCAGGACGGGCCAGATCCCGAACTCGGCTGCCAGTTCGGCCAGTTCGGCGCCTGCGAGAAAGTCCTCGGCGATCTCCCGCAACGGGAGGTCAGCCCTTGTACCAGTACGTCCTGCGACCACGTCGTGGACAACTTCCCCGGGCGGACGGAGGACACCGTGATATCGGAGCGAAGTCGGCGACGGCCGGGACCAGGAGCCCGCTTTCCCTGGGGCCACGTCATCGGTCCGCGCGGTCGGGCGCCATGTCCCGCTTCGATGCGCGCAACTCTCTGCGAAGCCGGGCCATCCGCTCGCGGTGCCGCAGCACGTCCCGGATCGTGTCCCGTCGGTGTACCGATCTTGTGGGGCGAGTTCGGCCAATGCCCCGCAGGCCGCCGCTCCTAAGACTGTTGCACAAGGCCCGAACGATCTCCCGATGCAGCCTATAGTGCGAAGCATGCGGGACTGAGAGAATGCGGATTCACGGCTGGATTCGCACCCCCCCAGGATCCGTTCGACTACGGGGGCTCGTGGACGCCGTGATGGAGGTACCAGGCGCTGTCGGCCAGGCCGAAGCGCAGCGCCGTGTCCCACGTGTTGAGTCCGTGGGTGGCAGCGTGCTGCTCGGCGTCCTCCTGAAGAAACGCGGTCAGGGCCGCCGGGCCGCCCGTCTCCAGGATCTTGCGGTGGAGCCACTGGTTGGCGGTCAGCACGGATATGCAGAACTCGGCATAGCGCTGGGCAAGGTTGAAGGTGCGGAAGTGGTGCAGGACGCGGGCCAGTAGTTCTGCGTCCCAGTGCGGCAGGGGCCGGATGAGGAACTGCACGGGCCAGCTTGTGACGTCGGCGACGAGATAGCGCCCGCCCTGGCCGGGACGGTCGTAGTAGGGGTGGAGCGTGCGCACGCCGGCGGTGGCGCCGATCCGGTCGCCCTTCATCTGGTTGCACTTGCTGCACGCCGGCACCAGGTTGGCAGGAGTGATCGTGTAGAGCGGCAGCGCGTCCTTGGGTAGATGGTGGTCGAGCGAGCTGACCTCGCTATTGCCACACAGCAGGCAGCGCCCGAACGGTGCTCGGGCCTTGAGCTCGTCGTACTGCACCCGCCCGGGCTTCCGCCCGACCAGCCCTTCACTGTAGAGGGCCGTCAGATGTTCTCCGTCGCGGTCGGGCAGTTGCTTCTCGGCCTTCCGCGCGGTGCAGGCGAGCGCGTACAGACCGCCGTGCTCGGCGGCCTCGATGTAGCCCTCCTCGGCCGAGGTCAGATCCGCTTGGCGGGCCTCGAGCCGAATCCGCAGGACGGCGTTGCGCATCGTGCCGCAGGCGGCTGCCAGGGTGTCTTTGACCTTCAGCGCGGGAGGATCGATCGGGATCACGCACTGTCTCCCTCGCGGCCGAGGGTGAGGACACGCAGCAGACCGCGGGCTTCACTGCCCAGCGACTCGAAGTCCTCCAGGATCTCCCGGTAGCCGCGGCCGCCTTCCACTTCCCTCGCCAGGGCCGCATAGAAGCCGGTGGCGGTGGTCTCCAGGCCGAAGGCCTCATGGGTGAGGGTGCTGACGTTCTCGCCGTAGGTCTCCATCAGCGGCCGATCGGCGGTCAGCACCCGGCCGTAGCGGCGCAGCTTGTAGACGCACGACGCCGGCACCTCCTGCAGGACGACCGGCGAGTGCGTGGCCACCACCGCCATCCCGTTGACGTCCGAGAGGAAGTCGGACAGGGCACGGATGAACGCGGAAAGCAGGGGCGGCTGCAGATGAGCCTCAGGCTCGTCGACGAATACGACGGTCCGCTCGGTCACTTCCTGGACCAGTCGGGTCAGCGTCAGAAGAGCGATCTTGTGCCCGGAACTGAGGGGTGCGAAGAGCCGCTCAGCAGCGGGGATGAACCGCCGGTCCTCGTCCTCAGACAGCAGGTCGTCGAGATCACCCTCGTAGTCGTCCAAGAACCCCGACTCCGCGTACCGGAGCGTGGCCAGGATCTGCTCCCACCGGGCGCGCCGGGGCAGGCGGCGGGCTGCAGCGAGACTTGTAGCAAACTCGTGGGACAACTCTTCTTGCGTCTTGAGGTGATACGGCCGGCTGGTGTCGAGCAACCCGATATAGGCGAACTCGGCAGACGCTTCGGCATGGTGGGCGAGTTCGTCGAACGGGCTGAACGACACGAGCACCACGTTCGGCGTGACCCGGGCCGCCCGCTCGGTGAGCTGCGTGACCTCAATGTCCCCGGACGCCACCCCGTGGGCCATAGCGCGCATCATGCTCGTCTTGCCTACACCGTTGCGTCCGATCAGCGCGTGCACATTACTGGGCGGCAAAGAGGCAGGACTGGCCCGGAACTTCAGCACCGGCGGCCCACTGCCCGCTCCGGCGGGCCGGGACGGCGTGTAGTTCCACTGGAAGTCGACCACACGGGCCCGGCCGTGGGCGATGAGGTGCAGCCGCTCCAGCTCCGCCACGCGATGGGTGACATCGCGCATCAGAGACTTCTTGAAGACCCGCAGGTCCCAGACGCGCTCGACGACCGCCGGCGAATAGTCGAACGCGACATCGCGCAGCGCAGTGAGAACCGCGGTCCTGGTGTTCCCGCCTCGTTTGTTCAAGCGGTCGTAGTAGGTGTCCTGCACGCCCAGACTGAAGAAGTCGTCACTCAGCGAGATGAACTGACGGGGCAGCAGGTCCTCCGTGCGCCAGACCTCGTCCGTCGGGCTCGAGGCCATGCCCACGTGCCCAATCCTGACGCGACCGATGGACAACGGCCGACGACCGAGGCGCTTGATGCCCAGCTCGAACAGCGTCCAAAAGCCGTAGTCATTCCAGCCGTCCGGGATCAGATAACAGCCCACATAGTCGTCTGGAAGATCCACGGTCCGGCCCACCACGAGGAACTGCATGACGCCCCCATCACGCGTGTACAGGAGCACACCTCAGCCCCGGGCAGCACACTCTACTTGCGGCATGCCACGCCATCCCTCACTGGAGAGGCCTCGGGACTCTCGCTTGGATCATTGGGCGGACCAGAGGAAGATGCGACTGCGTCCCGGTCTTCAAAACCTCTCGCGGCGCCTCGACTACACAGGGGGAGTGCATGGAGTGGGGAACTGTCGTCAGCGTCGCCGTCGGCGGGTTGATAGGTCTCAGCGGCGACACCATAGGCAGGATCGGTGCCCGCCGGCAGGCCCAAAGGGCCCGGCAGGAATCGTTGGAGGACGCGGAGGCAGACCGGAGGCGAGCCATCGAGGACGAGAGCCGGGCCGCCAAGGCGGACCGCGAGCGAAGCGCGGTCGAGAACATCCTGGGCGCCTACTTGGCACACCCCGTCATGCTTCTCAACCAGCAGCCCGCCGACACTGCGAGGAGCGCCACCGAGATATGCGCCGTCCTTGGATTCGAGCAGTCGTTCTTGCTCGACAAAGAGCTCCGACTTCGCATCGCGGAAATCTGCTACCTCGTGGACATGGCCCTGTCCGACACGGTGCCTGGATACTCCCTGCCGGAAGTTGCGTTCCTGTCCCGGAGCGAGACCCGCATGCTGATGGGGGCCTGGTCGAGGGGAGAAGCTCTACCCGATTCGATCGAGGGCTGGCGGCAGATTCGGCAGCTGCGTCCCGACATCGAAGCCCAGTGGCAGGGGAAGCTACGAGACGCTGGCTCATCGATCGAAGTGCCCCCGCTCTCCATCTACTAAGAACGGCTAACACAATGAGGTGCTTCGGTCCTGGTAGCCGTGCCTGACAAGTGAGTTGGGCGTTGTCCGGGCCGTGGGGACTTCACCGTGGATCGTGCCGGACGACTTGTGGGTGCGGATTGAGCCGCTGCTGCCGAGGAAGGAGCGGCGGTTCCGCTACCCCGGTCGCCTGCCGGTCCCGAACCGGCAGGTGTTGTGCGGGATCCTGTACGTGCTGCACACCGACATCCAGTGGGAACACCTTCCCAAGGAGCTCGGCTTCGGTTCCGGGATGACGTGCTGGCGCCGGTTGCGGGACTGGAACGAGGCCGGCGTCTGGCAGCGGCTCCACGAAGTCCTGCTGGCCGAACTCAACGCGGCCGCGCGGCTCGACTGGTCCCGCTGTGTCGTCGACTCTTCGCACGTCAGGGCCCTAAAAGGGGGATCCACACGGGTCCGTCGCCGGTCGACCGAGGCCGGGCAGGCTCGAAGCATCACCTGATCACCGACGGGCACGGCACCCCGCTCGCGGTCCTCCTTACCGGCGGCAACCGCAACGACGTCACCCAGCTGCTGCCGCTGCTGGACGCCATCCCGCCCGTCCGCGGGCGGGTCGGTCATCCGCGGCGCAGGCCGGACTCGCTGTTCGCCGATCGCGGCTACGACCACGACATCTACCGCGACCAGGTCCGTGCCCGCGGCATCGTCCCGGCCATCGCCCGCCGAAACACCCGCCACGGCACGGGACTTGGCGTCTACCGGTGGGTGGTTGAACGGACCTTCGCCTGGCTGCACGGCTTCCGACGACTCCGCGTCCGCTGGGAACGCCGAGCCGACATCCACGAAGCCTTCCTCAAACTGGCCTGCTGCCTCATCACGCACCGGCAATTCCAGTCATTGTGTTAGCCGTTCTAAGAGACAGGGGCGTGTGATGGGGTCCGTGTGACATGCACCGGAATGCACACTCCGCATTCCAGTGATTGCCTTGCGTGAGCAAGTCAAGCGCAAGGAGAGTGTTCGATGAACGGCTCACACATACGCATGTCCCTCGCCGTGCTCGCGACCGGGGCGGCGCTGGTCCCCCTGGCTGCCTCCGCCGCCCAGGCGGAACCGGGGGATGACGGCGACGGCCGCTACACGGCCCAGGTGGTCGCGCTGAGCGACGACGAGGCCCGGCTGAAGTTCACCTTCACCGACCCCGGTGTGCGTCTGCGGGTGGACAGCGCGGGCAACCTGGATGCGGTGAACCGGCAGGGCCGCCAGGTCGCCGAGATCCCGCGTGAGCTCCGGCTCGCCGACGGAACCCCCTTCCTGGTCCACTACCGGGTGCAGGGAACCCTGGTCACCATCCAGCCCCAGCAGAGCCAGCCCGGCTCCCGCTCGGCGCAGCCGGCCCGGTGGGACTGGAAATGCGCCGCGAAGTACAGCCAGGCCTCCGCGGTGAGCGCCGGCGTGGTCGGAGCGTTCACTGGACCGGGTGTGGCGCCCGCGGCGGGCCTCGGCGCGGTCGGAGGCCTGGTCGGGTCATTCTGGAGCTGCTGACGATTTGCGGCATATGGCCTTGGGTAGGCAGAATTCCCGATCCACCCAAGGCCGTTGCCGCGGAGAGGGAGACATGCTCAAGCTCGACCCGAACGACCCCAGTTCCGGATTCTGGATCCCCATCGCCCTGTGCCTCGTGGTCTTCTTCGTGCTCACCGCCTGCGGCGTGGGACTGGTGCCGTCCGCCGCATGGGCCGCCGGCGCCGGAGTTGCTGCCGCGTTGATCCTGCGACTGGTGAAGAGGAGCCTGTTCGCCAGCCACACCCCCCACCACGAGGACGAATAGACGACGCTGTCGCGCGCTACCGCGCGAAGACGACCCTCACAGGAGTGTTCGGACACGATGCCAGCTCCTTGGTGATCGCCCTCTTCTCCGCGGTGTCGACGGCGAGTTGCCAGCGCATCTTGGTAGCGACCCAGTCCGCCACGTACGCACACCGCGCGCCGGCGAACGGCGGCAGCCACTGGGCGACGTCCTGGTCGCCCTTGGCCCGGTTCGTCTTCGCGGACACCACCCGCAGGGAGCGTTCGTCGCCGAGGTCGTTCGCGTACGCCTCCCGTTGGTTCGCCGACCACGTCGCAGCGCCCGAGTCCCAGGCCTCGGCGAGCGGGACCATGTGGTCGACGTCGAGCTGGTGAGCATCGCCGACGTAGGTGTTGTCGTAGGAGGAGTACCACTCACCTCCGCTGATCTTGCATCTGGCGCCGGACTGCGGGCTGATGAACGCTTCGGCCTTGAGAACCTCAGCACGCGTGTCGCAGCCGTCGTGATCAGCGTCGACCCAGTGGTGGAACGCGGTGCGCTCATACCCGCTACGGTGCTCGGCCGCCACGGGCAGCACCTTCACCGCATCAGAGACGGGCATGGACAGCATGTCGCCGGGGCTGCCGAGCGGGCCCGGCCCGCCCGGTGCTGGGGCCACGGGAGAGATGAGGGCGGCGAGCGCGGCGGCGGTGGAGGTCGCGGTGGCGAGCAGGCGCATGAGGGTCCGTTCAGCACGATCTGATGGGGCGTGACCTTCGTAGCGCGCAGGTCCGTGCCGCCGTGCGACGACACACCAGCAAGGACCACACGAACAGAGCGCCCTGATGGCCACGCGGCGCGACAGCCGCTCCAACACAGACTTCCTCAGGGGTGCGATCGGTACCCAGGGCGGACCATCGCGCAGCGCCTCGACTCGATCGAGGGCGACCTGAGCGACGTCAAGGGCGACCTGGCGACGTCAAGCTGCTATTGATCGCACTGGCCCGTGCGCAGGGCATCGACCCCGACAACGCGTAGCCGCACCGCCCCCGGCATGACGCGAGGCTTGCACCGATCAGTTCGGTGCAAGCCTCGTTCTTCAGCGTGTGCGCGCCGTTCGGCACGCGCGAGACAGGCCGCGCTCACACGTCCGGTCTCCTTGGCTTTCTGCGGATCGTCCTGCTCCCCGTCCCCGCCGTCGATCCCTCGTACGGGTGATGCTCGGCGGCGGGGGCGTTCGTCACGAACCGGCTGGCTGGTGCTTGTCGTTCTGTGCGGCCGCGTGCGCGGCGATCTCGGCAAGGAGTTGCTGATCGGGCGTGTTGCTGGTGACGACCGGGTCGGCGGCCGGGTTCGGCGTCCAGGCCCGGCGGGGCATGTGACTGAGCGCTCGACTTGGCCCGTTTCGCCAACTGAAGAACTCAGGCGTGCGACTGTCTGACCAGGGCCTTTGCCGTGGCGATGTTCGACTTCGTCCGAGGCGGGCGCAGGGTTACAGGGCATGGCCCGCTCGCCAGCCGCTCTCACCTGCAGGAACAGTCGGGCGGGCCATCTCCAACGCCTAGCGGGCCAACTGAAACGCGCACAGGCCAACTCGGGAGCTCAGTCATACGTGCGTTTCCCGGCCCCCACACCGAGTTCTACACGCGGTAGAATGCGGTATGGCTGACTACACGAGCATCAAGGCGCTGACGGAGACCGCTGAGCGGCTGCGCGTCCTGGCCGCCGAGCGCGGGACGTCGATCACCGCACTCGTCGCGGAGATGGCGGAGCAGACCCTCACCAATGAGGAGAAGGAAGCCCGGGCGCGTGCCGCGGCCGCCGAGCTCGGCGTCGAGTACACGCCGCAGCTGCGCCGCAGCGGGCAGGACGCGTGGGCGCGTATCGAGGCGCACGCCGCGCGGACGGGGAACGCCGCCGCGTGACCATCGCGATCTTCGACCACACCTGTCTCCAGGCCGCGTACAAGGGCCACGAGTTCATGACTGGCGTCCTCGTCGAGGCGTCCTACGGTCGCGGGACCGTGCTCGTGCCCGCGCTGACGGCCGTCGCCAGCGGCGAGGGCGTCGGCACGTACGCGCTGCGGCTGCGCTCGGCGGTCGTCGCTCCGTTCACCGCCGATCATGCCGAGTACGCGATTCAGCATCCGGCGGTGCCGTGGACGGTGGTCCACGCGGCCGCGATCGCCCACTCCGCGCTCATGTCGGGCGAGCGGGCCGCGCTCATCACCCTGGACCCGTCCCTGTACGACGGGCTCGGCCTGGACCCGCTCAACCCGGACGCCTAGTACGGGCGGCGGGCCTGCCCGCCCGTGCCGCGGTACCGCTCGTGGGAGACGTCGGCGGCCGTCGACAGAACCTTGCCCGCCCCGGCACCGGGAGCAGGTTCGTAGCCCAGTTACACGGCGAGAGCAGCGGCGCGTTCGGCATTCCTGGCGCGTACGCGCGACGGTCCGCCTCGGCGAGCTCGCGGCCGGTGGAAGGTCGAGCGCAGTATCAGCTGGTACATGCAGGCCCGCCGCAACTCACGCGACTACGAACGCCTCATCCAGCACTCCGAAGGCCACATCAACTGGGCCTTCATCACCCTCATGACCCCCCGACTCACCTCCAACAAGGCCCAACAGGCCCTCGGGCGACGCTAGTTCGCATGCACCCCCGCCATCATGTCGCGGTGGACGGCGGCTTCCAGCCCGGCGGCGCCGACTCGACCAAGTCGAGCTCCTCGTCGAGATACATCTCGCCGCCGGCCAGAGGGAAGTCGACGAGGATTTCCCCGGTGGAGACGCGCGTCATCACTGTTCCCACCGGGTCTTCAGGATGGTCTCTCTTTTCCCGTGGCCGCACCCGATCTCCCGGTGCGAAACGCCGCTGACTGGAACGTCCGGTCAGTCGTCCTTCTGCGCGAGACATGTGTCGCGTCCCTTCCGCCCGGACCAGATCAGGATGGCTGCCCGGTGCAAAGCAGCTTCGTAGGCCAAGGCAAGCTTGTCCGTGCGTATCGCCAGACCACGCCATCGCTTCACCTTCCAGAAGACGATGAAGCCTCGCAGCGATGGCTCCACGCTCTTCACCTACACGCTGACAGCTGGAACCCAGAAAACCGTCACCCATGTGACTGTTCTCCAGGGCGGCGACCTGTACCCGGGGATCGCGCCGATGGGAAACAACGTCTACCTCGAGCGCGCGACAGATCTGTTCAAGGAGTTCGTTTTCGACTACGAAGCAGTCGGCGGCTGTGTCTCTAATCCGACACCTGCATGCATCGCGGGGGTTGTTGCCGAAGCGCCCGGCCTTAAAGATCTGAAGATTGCTAAGAAGCTCGCCACGCTCCGCAAAGCGTGTAAAAGGCTGAACAGCATCCTGCCTGATGCTGAAGTGGAACACCGGCGTCAGCCGGGCCTGCAGAAAGTTCGGCTGGGCCGGCCCCGTGTTCAACCTGGCAGATGCTTCACGAACACCTCAGCGCATAACCAGGCGGCAGCACCGATCCACAGGAATTGACAATTGCTCCTCCAGGGCCACCCGCAGCCGCAAGAACCGCGAGAGCTCCACGGGATCGCGCGGGCTGGAGAACTTCAGCAGCTCCCGCGCCCTGGCGCTCACCGAGTCGACCGGCTCGTCGCCGTCCAGGTCCTCGCCGTCATCGGAGGCTTCGTCCGAGCCTGCCTGTCCGTCGTCGGCTGCCTCGTCCTCGTCGATCCAACTCCCGCAGTGTTTTCGGGAGTCGGCGAGCGCCTCGATCGTCTCGGTGTCGTGTGCGCGGAGCGCCTCGAGGACCTTGGCGAGGGCCCCGTAGGCGTCAGAAGTGAGCATGTCGTCGGGATTCTCATCCTCTCCGAGAAATACCGGAACGACGAGAGAGGCAATTTTCCCCTGCCCGGGTTTCATGCGAAGGGCCCGTCCGACCATTTGCACGATGTCCACCATGGAGCCGCGCACATCGCAAAAGGCCCCGGAATCACAATTTGCGGTGTCGATTATCTAGTGGTGGGAGAGTGTGAGTGACGTTTGCCCTGGTTGTTTGGAGTGCGTGTGCTTGACAGTGAGCGGGGCGAGTGCTGGCCAGACAGCTCTGCGGGGCTTGTCGGGGGCAGGGAGGCTGTCTTTGCGCATGTTTGGGTCGAATGACGACTCAAGTACCAGCTGTTCGGGGGCGTGGATACAAGTGGACGGAGTCTGGATCGAATTCTTCCAGGCCGAGGACGGTGTCTGCATAATTCAGAGATACCTGCAGGCCTTTGATTCGCTTAAGGGGAGTGATGTCGGTGATATCAGGTAGTGATCTGCGGCAGTTGACGAGAATTCTCTTCAGGTTGGGGAATGTGTCAGGAATCAGGTGTAGTTGTGCGTCGGTGTCAATAGGTGACAGCTGCAGATATTTCACATTTGGTATAGGTGCAGCCTGCGCGAGATCGTAGGTGGAGATGTAGAGATCCGTCAGGTGCGGTAGTGAGGATATTTCTCGCCACTCTGTAGGCGTTGGTCCAGTATTGATCACCAGGTCTTCAAGAAACTGCCACTTGGAGATGCCCCGCAGGGAGGTGCCGATCCAACTGGCTAGACGGAGTGCGGTCAAGTGTGGCCGTGCGGGAATTTCCTCCAGGCTGTCCCATGGCAGGCGAGTGTAGAGGGATAATTTTGTGAGTTCGGGTAAGGAGGCTAGAGCATCGAAGGAAGTTCCGTCCGGAAACTGAAGGAGGTCCAATATCGATAGCGACAGCCCTGCAAGGTCTTCAATATGCATGAGCTGGCCGCACTCGGATAGGGAGAGTTCGTTCAGGGCGGGAAGCCTGTGCAGGAATTTGAAGTCCGTTAGTGCTTGACCAGAGTAAACGCGGAGTGTGTGAGTGTGTTCGGGCGATAGGTGCTCGATTATTTCTGCTCCGGTGAAAGGCCTTCGGAAGGTGACGTCGGCGATAGGTTTCAGCAACCTCAGAGCCTCGCGCTGCTCGCGTGTTTCCACGACTAGACTTAGGTGTTCTTTTGCGGGGTGCAGGATCTCGCGTGCATAGGGGATAGAATCGAAATTCTTCCAGCCGTCGGCGAGCTCGTATGGTGCCGACTCGAAATTCAGTGACTGGGCGAAGCGGCTGAGGAAGGCGTAGGCCTGGTCCCCGCCGATGGTGGCGGCAGTCCGGATAACGGGGCCTATTTCGTCGTGTTCCAGACCTTGGGGTTCCGGCAGTAGATCCAAGATGCCGGGCCCGAGCGCGGCAAGCGCATCTGCCTCCTCCGGGGACCGGGGAGGCATTAGGGCACGCGCACGTTGTTCGACCAGTTTGCGGGTGTCGGGTTCGATTTCGGTGGCGTACTGCAGGCTTGCGGCTGCCAGGAGATGGACTCTGCCCCTGTGATCGCCTTCAGCATCGCCGCGTTTGACGAGTCGGCGGAGCAGGTCAGCGCTTTCGGCCGGGCGGGCGTGGGCGACGGCCATGCGCATGACGTCCTCCCACTGGTCGTCGTGGGCGTTGTTGACGAGCAGGGGAAAGTCGTGGGCTTCGATGGCGGCTTTGGCCCCGAGGTAGTCCTGGAAGGTGCGGTGGACGAAGTCGATGGTGTCCGCGGTGGGCTGGCGCAGGAGTCCGCTGCGGCCGACCAGGTGTGTCAGGACCTGGTCGGCGGTGCCCTGCTCGGCAACCGCCTGCATGGCGGGCAGCGCATCGCCGACCAGCGCGAGCGCGGTTGCCCGTTCCATCTCGGTCTGGCGGTTGCGGATGAGCCAGTAGGCCAATCGCTGCAGCAATTGGATGCTCTGGTGTTCGGTGAGCTGAATGCCTTCCGGGACATCGATGCTGCGCTCCAGGTCACGACGCACTAGCAGCATCGACAGCGCCGCTTCGTACAGCTCCATACGGCTGTGCGGCAGATGGCCCCGGCGGTCCCGGTGCAGGGCACAGATCAGCGCACACATCAGGGGTGTGCTGGACAGCTGCGCCAGATCACGCTGAGCACGCACGGTGACCTGAAGCGCTGCTTCGAGATTCTGCAGTTGTGCGCGTTCGGCATCTGTCGCCGCACTGTTCCGGGCCGCGGTATGCCACCGGTGAACGAAGACTCCGGTGTCGGCGGCGCTCATGGGCCGTACTGACAGTTCGGTGAAGCGCGACGAGGCCAGCCAGCCTTCCGGTACAGCGGATGGACGTGTGGTGACCACGAAGCGTGCGTCCCTGTAGGCTGCCAGGAGCTGCTCGAGCCAGTCCCGCGTGGCGCCCCGGTGCTCTTGGGGAACTTCGTCGATACCGTCGACCAGGACGAGGGCGTCGCCCCTGGCGAGAGCGTCATCGGCCCAGCCGCCAGGTTGCGAGGCGGCCAGGGGGGCGCCGATCGCAGCCAGAAAATCTTGAGGCTCTGGAAGGGGCCCGCGCCGCACCAGAGTCCGCAGCGGCAGGACGAACGGAATCTGCCCCCGCCAGTCCGGCAGTTCCTCCGGCAGCTCATCGCGCGCTGTGGCAACAGCCAGCCACTGCAGCAGCGTTGTCTTCCCGCTGCCAGCAAGCCCTCGCAAAAGGACACGTCGGCAGTCGGCCAACGCATGCTCGGCGCGCTTCACCACGACGGATGGCCGATCCGCCTCCTCACTGCCCGCAGGCCAGCCTTCCACCCGCTCCGCCAGTTCCAGGCTCAAGTACGCCGCATCCAGCGGCCAGCGCGCACGTTCTGGCCGGCTCAGGTCCAGCCCTACGACAGTCAGTTGAGAATGCCGTTCCGCCACATAGCTGAGGTACCGCTCCTCGAACGAAGGTTGCGCCCTGGGCCGCACTGACCTGCGGGAAACCTGCCTGGGCAACGCTTCGCGCACCTGCGGGATGCGCATGGCGGCTTCGCGCAGGGCCAGCAGCGGCTCCATGGCCACACCCAGGGCCTTCGCGAGAGCCACCAGCGTGGCCTCGGAGGGCACCACTTGACCATTCAGCGCCTGGCTGACCGTGGTGCGCCCCAGCCCGGTCCGCTGCTGCAACCCGCCCATCTGCACGCCCCGCTGCGCCTTGAGGGTGCGCAGCCGCCGCGCGAGTTCCGCCCCCGGATCTTCGTGTACGTCCCCCATGCCCCGCTTCTCCGCCTCTCGGACGACCGTCTTCGTTCATCTTTGTTCGCCCCGAACCCCGGTGAACACGAAAGCCGCGAAATTCCCCAGAGTCAGTGTGATCGAAGCTCTGGGGAGAAGTCATGAACACCCAATCCACCCACCTGCTGCTCCTCGTCCTACTCCTGGGACTCGTCGCGCTCTTCTGCACTCTTGTGGGAGCGGCTGCGGGCCTGCTTGCGCGGATCGACGGGGCCACCTACGCAACCGCCCTGCTAAGGGGGGCTCTTGCCTTCGCGGGCAGCGCCACCCTGTCCCTGGCATTGTTGACCTTCGTGCTCACAGCGCTCTGAACTGCCGGATACATGGACGTACTTCGACAGATGCATCTGACTCCCGCCCGGTCGGACGGTGTCACCCATGGCACCAGGAAAGTCAGGCGAGACTAGGGCCTGTCTTCAAAGTGGGCGGAGCCAGAGGAGCGTTGATGCGAGGGTGACCGCGGCTTCGAAGGAGGTCGCGGTCTTGTCGTATCGGGTGGCGATGCCGCGCCATTGCTTGAGGCGGTTGAAGCAGCGCTCGACGACGTTGCGGCGCCGGTAGGCAGCCTTGTCGAAGCCGCATCGCCGTTCACGGCGTCGTGCTCGCCCGGCGAGTTGGTCGACCCGTTCGGGAATGGTGGCCTTGATGCCGCGTCGGCGCAGATGGGTGCGGATGGCCCGGGACGAGTAGCCCTTGTCCGCGACCACCCGGTCGGGGCGAGTGCGGGGGCGACCGGGGCCGAGTCGAGCGACGCGAATACCCGCCATGACCTGTTCGAACTGGGTGCAGTCATTGCGGTTACCGCCAGTGAGAGTGAACGAGAGCGGGCGGCCGCGGCCGTCACAGGCAAGATGGATCTTGGTGGTCAGTCCACCTCGGGATCGGCCGAGGGCGTGATCTGCCGGTTCGTCCCTCGACCGGCCCCCCTTTTCGCGCCGGCCGCGTGTTGATGGGCACGGACCACAGTGGAGTCGACGGCCACCAGCCAGTCCACGTCCGCGTTCGCGTCGCGGTCGGCCTGGACCGCGGCAAGCATGCGGGTGAACGTGCCGTCCAGGGCCCACCTGCGGAAACGTGTGTACAACGACTGCCACGGCCCGTCCCGGGCTGGCACATCCCGCCAGGCGGCGCCCGCACGGATCTTCCATACGATCCCGTTCAACATCGTCCGGTCGTCCGCCCGCGGGCGACCGAACGATGCCGGCGGTAGGAACGGGCGTAACAACTCCCATTCCTCATCGGTCAGTTCATAGCGGCGACTCACAAGACCCATCATCCCGCGCCGCTACTTTGAAGACAGGCCCTAGCTGTATTGATCACGAGCGTTGTTGACAGTCGTCGGGCTTGATCATGGCGAAGACCTCCGGTGTGGTGGAGCTGTCTAGGACTGCACCACACGGAGGTCTTCGTGTCCCACCGTAATGCCCGGCTGACCGTGCACGGCAGGCGCCTGCTGGTCGAACGTGTCGCGTCCGGCCGTCCCGTCGCCCATGTCGCCGCCGAGATGGGCATCTCGCGGGCGACCGCCCATAAATGGCTCCGGCGGTGGCGAGCCGAGGGCGGGGCGGGCCTGGCCGACCGCTCCAGCAGGCCTTTGACGACACCGCATCGGACCCCGGCGAGTATCGAGGCCGACGTCTGCCGGCTGCGGACCGACCGCAAGCTCGGGCCGGCCCGGATCGGCCCGATCCTGGGACTGCCCGCCTCGACCGTGCACCGCGTTCTGACCCGCCACCGGCTGAACCGGCTGTCCTGGATGGACCGGCCGACCGGCACCGTGATCCGCCGTTACGAACGCGACCGGCCCGGCGAACTGATCCACATCGACGTGAAGAAACTCGGCCGGATTCCCGACGGCGGCGGCCACAAGGCCCTGGGCCGCCAGGCCGGCCGCGTCACCCGCAACAACATGGGTTTCGACTACATCCACTCCGCCGTCGACGACCACTCCCGCCTCGCCTACAGCGAGATCCACCCGGACGAGAAGGCCGCGACCTGCGCGGCCTTCCTCACCCGCGCCGCCGCGTTCTTCGCCGAGATGGGCATCACCCGCATCGAACGCGTGCTGACAGACAACGCCTGGGCCTACCGCAAGGGCCTGGCCTGGAAGAACGTCCTGGCCGAACTCGGCGCGAGTGGCAAGCTCACCCGCGCCTACCGGCCCCAGACCAACGGCAAAGTCGAACGCTTCAACCGCACCCTGCTCGAGGAATGGGCCTACCAGCGGCCCTACACCTCCAACAACGAACGCACCGCGGCCCTGGCAGACTTCCTGCACACCTACAACCACCACCGCAGCCACACCGCACTCGGCGGCCAGCCACCCATCACCCGCGTCAACAACCCTGCGGGTCAATACACCTAGCGCACCTGCCCACGTGCATAGCGTCCTTCATCACCTCCATCAGTACCGCGGAACTGATCAACCTGCGCTTCCAACTCGCTATGCGGGAGGGTGTATTGAGAGGGCGTTAAGTCCGTTTCTGGTAGCGGCCTCGTCCGGGCTGGGTGAGGAAGCCTTGGCGGAGGAAACGTCCGAGGCGGGTGCGGGTGACGTTGACGGATGTCTCGTCGGTGGGCAGGTCGAGGAGTTCGTGCAGCTCACGGGCACGGAATGGCTGGTCGGGGTGTTGGTTGAAGGCGTTCACGATGGCCTGGTAGGCGGTGTTCGTCTCCGGCGGTTCGCTTTCGCTTCCTGCGGCCGGCGCGAGTTCGGTGATGACCTTCCGGGCAGTGGTCAGGTCCGCGAGCCGCGCTTCGGTCTCGGCCAGAGCGACGGTCAACTGCGCGACGTGAGCGCGTAGTTCACCGGACCTTGATGCGGTTTCGTCGCGCTGGGCCTGCAGGTCGGCGAGGAGCTCGGTGGTGTTCATGCGGCCAGCTCGAGGGCGTCGCGCCAGGTGGGGGCGGGTTCGGTGAGGCGGCGGGTCATGTTCGCGATCGATGCCCAGTAGACCCGCGAGGCCGAGGTGTCGGGCCGGTGGTCGTACTCACGGGCCAGCCGGCGGTGCAGCATCAACGTGCCGTTGGCCTGCTCCACGATCCACCGTTTCGGCTGTGGGACGAAGCCTTTGCCCTGACCGTCGGGGTTGCGGCGGACGACCTCGACGTCGATGTCCAGCAGGGCTCCGTGGATGAGGACTTCGTCCTTGAAGCCCTGGTCGATCAGGACCTTCTCTAGACGGTTGCCGCACCGCTCGGCCGCCTGGTCGAGGAGGGCGGTACCGGCGGCGTTGTCGTGAACGGAGGCGGCCAGCACCACGACGCCGATGATCAGGCCGCGAACGTCGACGGCCAGCCCTCGCATGCGGCCCGACACCTTCTTGTTGGCGTCCAGCCCCGTCGTAGCCTTCGGGACGCCCGCGGCCGCGCGGACCGACTGGGCGTCGATGATCACGAGGGACGGGTCCTCTAATCGCTTCGCTCTCTCCCGTACTTGGCAGCGCAAGAGTTCCTGGATGCGCTGGTCAAGCCCGTCCTGGCGCCACAGGCCGAAGTAGTAGAACACCGCTGACCAGGACGGCAGATCATGCGGGAGGTAATGCCATTGGCAGCCCGTCCGGTTCTGATAGATGATCGCGTTCATGACCTCCCGCAGGTCACAGGAGCCCGGATCTCCGGTCGCCGACCGCTTCACCCGGCCCTGCTTCCAGGCTGTGATCATCGGCTCGATCAACGCCCACTGCTCATCCGTTAAGTCGCTCGGGTACGGGTCTCTCTTCACGCCCGCATCTCAGCATGGACATGCCGACTAGAAGTCGCGTGCGACGATCAGTCCCACGATCGAGCGATCACGAACCGAGGAAGATCGGACTTAACGCCCTCTCAGATGGTGAACCCGCCATCGCAATACCAGGTGCTGTCGGCGAGGGCCTGGTACATGGCTCCCTGCCAGCTATTGACACGTGCGTGGCGGCGACTTTCCGCCTGGTCTACAAGGAACGCGCGGACCTTCACGGCGCCTTGGGCGGGGGCAGCGCTGTACAGGTTCGTGAGGTGGTAGGCAATGCCGCTGATCTCCGGAGCTGCCTGGGCTGCATAGAGCTTTGGGAGCTGGAAGAGTACGCAATGCCGTTTCACGCGTTCGGTCAGGGAGGCGTCCCAGTGAGCAGGTGGGTCGACGAAGAACTGGACGGCCGCCGGCTTCGTTTCCACGACGGTGGCGGCGAGCCAGGGATCGTCGCTTATGGCGTCGAAATAGGGGTGCAGTGTCTCCTGTTCGCGGCTGCTCGGTGCGGCGTCGAGTTTGAGCTTGTTGCAGTCGGCGCAGGCGGGCACCAGGTTGAGCGGGGCCACGGCCAGCGCAGGAAAGAGTTTTTTGGGCAGGTGGTGGTCGAGGGTGGAGACGTTGCGCTGCCCGCACAGAGGGCAGCACCCACCCGGGGCGCTGAGGATCAGCTCGTCGTAGATGCCCCTGCCCGAGGCGCCCTTCTTGGCCATGCGGCTCTTATAGACGGCGACCATCTCATCGTTGGTTACCTCGGCAAGCTCGAAGTCCTCGGTCTCCAAGGTGTGCAGGCCCGCACCGCTGGCCGCGGCGGTGTACTCGGAGTCGGCGTCGACCACTTCCTGGACGGACTTCTTCAGTCTCTTGCGTAGATCGGTGTCCCGGACTCGGCTGGTGCAGGCCCGGAAGGCTGCATCAGCGCTTTGACGCGGCGGTGGGACAGGCCACATCAGCGGCTGCCCTCTGCTTCCCGCGCCGCGAGCAGGGTCCTGACCAGGATCCGCGCTTCGCTGCCGAGCTGCCCGTCGAACTTCTCCAGTACCTCCTCGTATGTGTCCGCTTCCTCGAGGGCCTCGTCGAGGAGGCGGTGGAAGCCCGAGTGCGTGACTTCCAGCCCGAAGATTTCGCGGGTGAGGACTCCGACGTTCTCCCCGAACGTCTCGATCGTCGGCCGCTCGACGACGGTGTCCCAGCCTGAGCGCCGGATCTTCCAGACACAGCTGCGAGGCACTTCCTGGAGCACGACGGGCGAGTGTGTGGCGATGATCGCCACCCCGTTGCGGTCGGACAGCAAGTCCGACAGAGCGCGGGTGAAGGCGCTGAGCAAGGGTGGGTGCAGGTGGGCCTCCGGCTCGTCCAGCAGTACCAGGGAACGTTCGGAGACGGTCTCGACCAGACGGGCCATCGTCAGCAGCACGATCTTGTGGCCGGAACTGAGCTTGCGAAACAGGAGGCGTGCCTGTCGTCGCAATTCCTTGTCATCGGTGGCCGCATCCGCCAGCCCGGCCACACCAGCGTCGCTGAAGATTGGATCGCTCTCCAGCATGGTGAGTGCTCGCCGCCAGCGCGCCTGCCGGGCGCCGTTCAGGCACACCCTGACACTCTTGCCGAACTCGGCGGCCAGGGCCTGCCAGTCTTTGGGGCCCGACTCGTCGGGCTTACGTACGTGCTTGAGGCCGATGTAGGAGTACTCCAGGCCACTGGCCTTGTTTCGCGGGCTGGGCAGCGGCTCGAAGGGGTCGAAGGCACTGAAGGTGACCGAGACGAGGTTGGCGAAACTGCCCCGAAGCCCGCCCTGGTCCACTTCAAAGGTGCCGACCTCGTCAGCCGTGGCTCGCTCATCCGCGAGCGCGCGCGTCATGTGGTTCAGTGCGTGGGTCTTGCCCACGCCGTTGCGCCCGATCAGCACGTGGATATTGGTCGGTGGCTGGGACTTCGGCCTGACGTCGAACGTCAGCGGCGTCGAAGCGCCGCTGCTGGCCGCGGGCGGCGTATAGACGAAGTGGTACCGGGTCCGTCGGGGCCCGCCGCGCGCCATGCGACGGAACTGACCCTGCACAGTGGCCCGGGGGACCGAGCGCAGGAGCGAGGTCCCGGTGACGTTCTCCGCGAGCGCCCGCTGAAACAGCTCCTCATCGAAGGCCACGTCGCGCAGAGCTTGCAGCACCTCCGCGCGAAAGTCGGTGCTGATACGACCGAGGTCCCTGTAGTAGCTGTCGTCCTGTCCCAGCGAGAAAAACCGGTCATCCAGCTGCTCGAACGTCGAAGGCAGATCGGGTCTGCTCTGCCCCTTGGGCATGTCGAACTGACCAATCTTCACGGATCCGATCAGCGTGCGGTTGTTACCCGCGTCCTGGTACGTCAGCCGGTACTGAGTGTTGTACTGGAACCAGTCGTCCCAGTCGTCGGGCACCACAATCATGCACCGTCCGTCGTACCGGTGAAGCTTCCGGTCTGGCGCAACGACGAAACGCACCCTGCCCCCTCACCGACCTGCCCGAGCGTGTGATGTTCGGCCACTCAACCGGTAGATTTTCTCACACCCCGTCGACAGGTCACGGTGGTTACCGCGTCCGTGTGACGCAGGGAGGCTTCTATCGCTCGGCGGCAGCTGCGGGCAGGAAAAGGCTGCCCGGTCCGGGTCCGCCGTCTCGGTGTTGCCGCTGTCTGTCCCGACTACCCCGCCGGTGCCGTACGTCCGTCGGGCGGGGGAGCGGTGGTCCGTAGCGGCACCAGGGCCCACACCTGGCGTCCCTCGTCGGTCATCTCCGTCCCGCAGCGTCCAGGCCCAGCTCCTGTAGGGCCGCAAACGTGTCGACCGTCTCGCGTTCGGCGGTCTGCTGGTGGCTCAGGCACAACACGAGGGCCAGGCCGTTCTGCTCGGACAGGTGGAGGCTGCCGGAGACGAACACCGCCTACCAGGCCATCGTGAACGCCTTCAACCAACACCCCGACCAGCCATTCCGTGCCCGTGAGCTGCACGAACTCCTCGACCTGCCCACCGACGAGACATCCGTCAACGTCACCCGCACCCGCCTCGGACGTTTCCTCCGCCAAGGCTTCCTCACCCAGCCCGGACGAGGCCGCTACCAGAAACGGACTTAACGCCCTCGGAGGACGCCCCACGTCCATGTCAGCGTGCAAAGCGGGTAGTTGGGGGCGATGAGCCTCTCGAAGCCTGTGAAGTACGGACTCCTTGCCCTCGGCGTGTACGTCGCTGGGGTGCTGTATCTGCGATTCGCTGCGCATCCTCCGTTCGGTTGGGGCAAGGCGCTGCTGGTCTCCCTGCTGACCACACCGGTGGTTCTGCTGTGGTGGTGGGTGCGTGACCGGTTGATGAACAGAGCGCGCAGGGCTGGCGAGCGGTACAGGCAGGCGCGTCAGTAGCTGGGTGCTGTCCTCGTCCTTGCGATCTCGCAGGGTTCGGCGTACGTGTGGCCCTCGGAGCACTCCGGGCCGCAGCGCTGCATCAACTCGGCGGCGGTCACAGCGATGTGCTCGTACTTCTCTTCGGTGGCGTGGCCGTAACCGGTAGGGGTGCCCGACGCCCAGGCGTCCAACGGACGCTGCCCAAGGCCCGCTGGACGCCGGCAGCCTTCCCGCCGGGTGTGGGAGCCTGTTCTCGGTCATGCCGATCCGGGCAGCTCACTGAGTCTGTCGGTCCAGATCGTTGAACTCCTGCAACCTTGAAGCTAGTTCAGCGCAACTGGTGCTGTTGTTGCGGGTTGTCGCAGAATGCCGACAGCGCGGCACGCCGAGCAGCAGGCTGCCGCAAGGATCGTTCTGTCTGCCCCCGGCCGGGTGCGGGACAGACAACACGAAGGGTCATGCGACGCGGAACGGTACCTGCCGCTCGGCCAGCAACCGGGCCAGCTGGTCGCTCTCCTCGTCGGGCAGGGCGACGGCGGCCAGGCGGCGGGCGCGGGTGACGGCGACGTACCAGACACGCAGGACCTCGTCGGTGGCCGGGTCTGCGGTGGCCCAGCGCTGGACGCTTCCGGAATCGGGCAGTAGCAGCAGGACGCCGTCTGCTTCATCGCCCTTGAGCTGGTGAACGATGTTGGTGCGGATCCCGGTGGCCGCCTGGGGGCGGGACACGGTGGGTTTTCCGGCGGGGCGGCCCTTTCCGCCTTGCGGAGCAGCCCCGGGCAGAGCGGGCCAGGCCTTCATGGCCTGCCAGACCTGCGGCCCCCATTCCCGGTGGGGCGCAGGCAGGCTGTGCAGGAAGGCGAACGCCGTGCGGTTGACCTGTTCGGCCGAGAGACGGTGGCGGGCCATGATGCGGTCGGGGCCGCCGGTCTCGCCCGGGTACCAGTAGCCGAACAGGACGCGCACGGCGACCGCGCAGGCCCGGGCGAGGTCATCGCCGCTGGCGCTCGGGGTGTGGGTGACGGTGCGGGCCCAGGCCAGGCTGGTGATGGCTTTGGTGTTGGGCTTCTCCCGGGTGATGCCCGGCAAGGTGGCGTACTTGTAGGCGGTCACCAGGCAGTCCTTGGCCGGGACGGCGTACTCCTCGGCCAGCGTGCGGAAGGCGTCGACGATGCCGGCACCGGTCGGGGCGTGCAGGTGTCGGCTGCCGGAGTCGGCGAACCGGGTGGGCAGCACGAGGACGGGGACGTCGTCGTCGCGCACCACGGAGGTGTCCGGCGGGCGTTGCCCCGTGCGTAGGGTGGACGCGAGCCGGCAGATGACGGGAGAGCTGCGCCAGTTGCCGGTCAGACGGTGCGGGGCGGGGGAGAGCTGAGCGGCGAAGGACTGGAGAGCCCGGGGTTCGGCGCCGCGCCAGGCGTAGATGGCCTGGTCCGGGTCGCCGACGAGAACCTGCGGCAGGCCGGCGTCGTGCAGCAGCTGAAGGATCGCCAGGTCGGCGGCGGAGCAGTCCTGTGCCTCGTCGACGACGACTTCCGCGAACCGGGAGAGCAGCGGGGGCAGCAGAGCGGCCGCAGTCTGGGCGTGGCGCAGGTTCCACAGGGCCAAGACCCGCGCCTCGTGCCCGGTCAAATAGCCTTCGTCACACCACGCCTTGCGGGTTTCGAAGATCTTCTTCTCCCACTGCGCGCGGCTGTAGGAGGTGTCCTTGATGAGCTGGCGGGTGTCATAGTCGAGCTTGTCCCAGGCAACAGTCTCGCGCGCTTTGCGGTAGGAGGGATCTATCGTCATGGGGAAGCGGTGCAGGTTGATCTCCCGGTCCGTGCCCTGCACCGGGGCCTTGAGGCTTGCCCAGGATTCCAGCAGACGGGGCGTCGGCTGGGCCGCCCGCCGCGGCTTGACCAGGAACTCCCACAGGAACGAGTCGAGCGTGCCGATGAAGTGCGGTGCCTGCACCAGATCGGCGCGGCCCGCCGAGCGGCAGCGCCGGGCCATCTGATCCCGCGCCACCCGCGTGAACGAGATCAGCGCCCGTCCCTTCCGCAGCCGTCGCCGGGGCGACTGCAGATGCCGGTTGGTGATCACATGCGTCTTGCCCGCACCCGGGCAGGCAGCCACGTAGGCAGGCGCGGCCACGGCCATGGCGGCCTGCTGCTGCTTTTCGGCGTCGGCCCGCACCGGATCCGGCTGCTCAGGCGTCGTCATGGCGCGCCCACTGCAGGCGTGCTCGTGTCCTGGGCGGTGATGAAACGGATGGCACCCGCCAGGTAGTCAGGCACCGTGAACGGCACCACCCGGTCGGCCAGCACGTCGGCGAGTTCCTGCGCGAACCGGCCCTTGGAGATCTCGGTGCCCTTCAGGGTTTCTCCGTCCGTGCCGGTGACGGTCCGGCTGGTCTTCGGGACGAACAGCTCCCCGAACGCCAGGGCGGGATCCGTTGCCTCAACGACCTGCTCCCAGCGGTCCTGCGAGTGCGGCGCGCAGCGCAGGAACGCCGCCCGCAAGGCGGTGATGTTGTTCTGCGACCAAAGGGCCGGCTCCAGCGTCCTCGGCGCCGCGGCCAGGTGCAGCTCGCCAGGAGAGTGCCAGCCGCGCGGCAGCTTCCGCAGCGACTGAAGCCGGGGCGGTTCCGGCTGACCGGGCGCCACGTCCGTGTCGGTGATCAAGGCAACCCGCCGGCCCAGACAGATGCCGTCAACGGGCGCCAAAAGCACCCGCAGATAGACCTCGAACCCCACCCCGTCGACGATCACCCGGGTGGTGCCGAAGAACCGTTCCACCGCCTCGAACGCCTCCCGCTTCGCCGAAGCATTGGCGCCCTCGTCTGCGGCGAGGGCCCGCTCGGCCAGAGCCGGCAGCAGCAGAAGCTCGGAAATACCCTCCACGAGGATCGCCCGCGACGCGAACAGCAGAGCACTCTTCGTGGCATCGAGATAGCGGTCCAGATGCCGTATCCGGTCTGGGCTCAACTGCAGCCGGGGAATGGGCAAAGGCCGCGCCTGCCAGCCGTCCGACAACTCACCCGGGCAGCGCGCCATGACCACCAGGTCCTGAACGCTCGCCGCGGCCGACAGGATGGGGGAGTGGGTGGTGACCACCACCTGCAGATGCCCGGCCGGCTCAGCCGGATCCTCCGACGGCTGCCGGCGCGAGGCGCGCGCCCGCCGCTGTAGGTAACGCAGCAGCAGGGTCTGCAGCTGCGGATGCAGGTGCGCCTCGGGCTCCTCCACCAGCAGCACGGTTAGATCCGCCTCCGCCGCCGCGTCCAGCTCGGCCATCACCGTGGCGATGAACAGGGTGTTGGCGTACCCCAGCCCCGAGGCCGACAACGGGAACGGCTCGGCGGAGACATCACCCAGCAGCATGCGCAGCGACCGGGCGATCGACGCGAACGTCGGTTCGGCCAGGGCCAGTTCACTCGCCTGGGGATGCGCGCCGACCGTCAGATCCCGCAACGGCTCGTTGATCTTCTCGCTGACCTTGACCACGTCCGGGTCCGCAGCCACCTTCTTCAGTTCGGTGCCGATCCGTTCCACGAAGGCATCGACCTGCTCGTCATCGCCCAGCAGCCCGCGAAGGATCATCCGCACCCGATCCCCGCCCGCCGAGGCCAGCTCCCGCTCGGCATCGCGCAGCGCCGGCAGATAGACATGCCGCACACCGCCCCGCGCCGGAGGGTCCCCCGTGACCGGAAGGCCCGCGCCCTGCGCCCAGACGGTGCTCCCGCGCCGCCCGCCCGTTTGCGGCGGCGTCCAGGACACCTGCCATCGGGCGGTACGGCTGTCAGGAGCCCCTTGGGGCAACAGCGCCTCCAGATACGCGCCGCTTTCCCGAGGGCCGATGCCGGCCACGTCCAGCTGCAGGCTGGGGCCGCCCTGCGCGGCCGCGGTGGTGAGGACATCGGACTCCTCGAAATACCGCACGCGCCGCCCATCCAGGGGGTCCGTGAGCAGCCGGAGCGCGTCGATCACGGACGACTTGCCCGCGTTGTTCTCGCCGACCAACACCGTCACTTCCGGCCGCAGCGGAATCTGTACCCGCTCGCACGAACGGAACCGCTCCACCAGCACCTCGGCCACGTACACCGCCCGCCCCCCCATCCCCGGCACATCACTCTGAGTAATAGCGATCACCGGATAATAATGGGAAGTGTCTGGCGCAGCGTTCAGAACGCGTCGTAAAGCAAAGCGGTCAGCGCAGATGACGGCCCGCGCCACAGGAGTGCCTGCTGCCGTGGGGCCGGGCCCGGCCCCACGTGAGGCGAACCGGGCATCCAGGAGGAACGCCACGTACATCACCAGGCGCTGCAGGCAGTCGTCCCCGAAGCCGATCCGCAATAGCGCCGTGCCTGATGATGCCCGTCGGCAAGCCCCCTCCGGCAGCCCGGGGCTGGTCTGTGGGGAAAGGACCGGCCCGGGAGCTGCCCGAGACAGCGGTCACGGGTGCCGTGGGTTGTCTCATGCGGTCAGAACTCGTCATCGTCGGGATCGGTGAGGAGCCCGAGTTCTGGATCTTAGTGCAGCGGGGACTGCACATAGCCGTTGTGGAACTGCCAGCCCTGACGCAGCACCATCCTGACCGGCGCGAACGCGGGGTTGCCGACCCTACGGCTGGCGCCGAGCGTGGGAACCGCAGCCCGCCCGGGCTCAAGGGAAGGGATTTCCACGATCAGGCCCTGTCCGAGATCCGGCACATAGACGTGCCACGGCGCCAACTGCGCGGGCGGGTTCCCCGGGTAGGGCCGCTCCTCGGTGACCGTTCCGTCCAGGTGAAGCTGGCGGCGCAGGATCTGCGCCAACCCCAGCCGGCCGCCGCTGCTGGCCGGGATCACACGGTGCACCACCCTGGACTCCATACTCATGCGGCGCAGATGCCCCGAGATGTCCTGGCTGGAGTCCACGGAGTCGCGGTACACCAGCAGTCCGCAGGAGATCGCCATGCATGTGAACAGCAGGGCGGTCCGGGAAGCGGTTGAGATTGGCGTCGCGCTCGAGGCCGGGGGACTCGTTCCACGTCTGGGCCTGTCCCGAGATCCGTGTACGCCCGGTATGACCGGATGGCGTTGGGGTGACCGGCGCCGGGAAGGATCATGATGGGCGACAGGAACGAGCCCGGCAAGCGTTCGACCGTCGTACGTACGGGGACTGAGTTGACTCAGCGACAGGTCCAGGACCACGAAATCGCGCGGCAGTTGATCGAGCGTGCCCGCGAGGAAGGCGTGAGTCTGGTGGGGCAGGACAGCACCGCCAACCGTGCACGAGGTCGTAACGACCTCGTGCATGGTTAGCGTCTGGGCGTCGTGGAGGGGCAGGTTGGTGCTTCTCACCCTGCTGCGGTTGGCTGCGGTTGCTGTCGATGGGTTGATGCGAGTCCGGCGATGGCCGGGACGAGTTCGTCGAGGAGTTCACGCCGGCCGAGGTGGCGGGTCAAGGCACGCCAGTTCTTGAGGTGGGCGATGCCGTGCTCGACTCGGATGCGTCGCGATGAGTGGGCTTTGCGCTGCTGCGTGAACCTCTCCTCCCACCACGTCGGGGCGTTCTTCTTGAACTTGCGGTGCGGTGGCGTCACCACGCGCCCGCCGGTCTGGGCACCCAGGCCCTGATAGCCCGCATCGGCCAGGATGCGCAGGTCACGATGTCGGTCGAGCAGTTCCACGAGTCCTGCGTCGCGGGCCTGAGTGATGTCGGGGCAGCTGCCGGGCTTCAGAGCGCCGCTGAACAGCAGCCGCCCCTGGACGTCGGTGACCACCAAAGCTTTCACCGCGTTCTGCTTGCTCTTGCCGGAGACGTAGCGGTCGCGGCCCTCCGTGGCCTGGGCGGGGCGGCGGACGCGGATTTCGGTGGCATCGATGATGGCGCTCTGCCCGCTGGCCCCGAGATAGTCGACGACGTCAGCGAGCGTGCGCAGCCGGACGCCCGGTCCCACTGCGCAACCGCGCTCGGCCAGCAGCGGGCGGACCTCGCCGATCGCGCGGGTGATGGTGGAACGGTCCACGCCGAACCAGCAGGCCAGCACGTCGTGTGTGACTCCGTGGCGGAGGTGAACCAGCGTGGCGAGCAGCCGGTCCACGAAGACCAGTTTGTGGCGGGCCCCCGCTCCGACGGCTCGCCGCCGTGGCCGTCCCGCAAGCCGCCGGTAGTGCTGATCTGCCCACAACGGGCCGATCTCAGCGACGAGTTCCGCGATCACATCCCTGGTCAGCCCAGTGATCCGCGAACCGCTGACGATCACCGAACGGGCAACGCTCGCCATGAACCAACTATCCCGCGACGAGGCCCGGCCGCCAACCATGCACGAGGTCGTTACGAGCTCGTGCATGGTTGGCGGTGGCGCGTTGGGACCCGCGGATTCGTTGCCGAGTTCACATCTGCGGATTGCTCGCCCAGGTGGCGGTCTGCTGGTGGGAGAGGAGTCCAGCGACGGCTTGGACGATGTCGCTCATGTGCTCGCGGCGGCCGTGATGGCGAGCGAGGGCTCGCCAGTTCTTCACATGACCGATGCCGTGCTCGACCCGGATGCGGCGTGAGAAGTGCGCTTTGCGCTGCGGTTCGTGCATTTCCTCGTACCACTCGGGCGGGTTCTTCTTGAACTTGCGGTGCGGTGGCGTCACCACGCGCCCGCCGGTCTGGGCGCCCAGGCCCTGGTAGCCGGCGTCGGCCAGGATCTCCACGGCGGGGCCGGTGGCCAGGAGCTTGACCAGGCCCAACTTCCGGGCATGCGTGATGTCCGCGCAGCTCGCTGGCTCAGTTGGGCTGCAGAACAACAGACGCCCCGCTGCGTCTGTGACGACCATGGACTTCACGGCGTTCTGCTTGTTCTTGCCGGAGATGTACTTCTCCCGGTCCTTGCGCCCGGTGGCTGGGCGGCGGACTCGGATCTCGGTCCCGTCGATGATTCCGGTCTGACGGGTGGCGCCGAGATGGTCGATGACGTCGGCCAGGGTACGCAGCCGAACCCCGGGTGCCACGGTGCAGCCACGCTCGGCGAGCAGGGGCCGCACTTCGCTGATTGCGCGCGTGATGGTGGAGCGGTCAACACCGAACCAGCAGGCCAACACGTCGTGGGTGGCGCCATGGCGGAGGTTGACCAAGGTGGCCAACAGACGGTCCACGAAGACCAGTTCGTGTTTCGCCCCGGCACCGACAGCGCGGCGACGAGGCCGAGCCGCCAGCCCGGCTTGATGCCGCCCGTGCCACAACGGGCTGATCACTGCGACGAGTTCAGCAATCACCTCGGGGCTCAGCCCGGTGATCCGCTGGCTTCGGATGATCGCTTCACGTGCCCGGTTCCCCACCACACCAACCATGATCATCGATCAAGGTCTCGACGCGCCACCGCCAACCATGCACGAGCTCGTAAGGCTTGTCCCGCAATGGATCAGATGAGTCGACAACCCTCCGTCAGACGGCAAGGATGTGGGTCATCGATCCGCGCGGGGCTGGTCTGGGGGCTGCTCGTGAGTCTGATGTACCGCGCTCGGGTAACGGCGCTCCTTGAGGACTCGCCTCTCACTTCGGAGGCCGTCATCACGGATGTGCGCCATCTTCTCTCGCATGGCGAGGAGGAGTTGGCGTTCGACACTATGTGCTCGTGGATCTACGAGGATGTCCTGCCCATCACTCGCCAGTACCACGGCCAATTGGTGGCAATGGCTGACGAAATGGGCACCCCGATGTCCGCTCGGCGCCTTGACGAGCTGATCGTCGACTGACGCACGACCTCCAGCGATCTTGCCGAGAGATGATCTCGCCATGGCTGGTGTGATCACGGCTTCGGCGCCGTCTTGGATAGCCCCGTTCACCGGGTTGAGCCCGAGCATTTTCGCCCTCGCCTTCAGCGGTGTCAGTCCGATTCGCTGCGGGGTCGTTGTCGTGCTTGGCGGCTCCTGGCCGGAACGAGCGCTTTCAGGTCCGGGCCGAATATCGCTGGCTTGCCTCCCTGGGCGAGCAGTCCGATCACCTGGCCATCCCGCAGACGGATGGTCACCAGCGGGTCCGGAGGGTCTTTGAGCTGCACATCCGCAATCGCGTAGGCGGGGATTCGCAGCGGGCCCTGGCCACGCTGGAGCAGGTAGACAGCCTTGGTGGAGACCACCACGAAGGTGGCGGGGCTGCGGACGGTGTAGATCTCAAGTAGATGGGCGCCCGCTTGGCACATGTCGGACGAAAGAAGGGTTTCTCCAGGCTCCGTGAGGGGCTTGAGCTGGCGTTCCGCGCGTCTGAACGCCTTCTTCAGGATGCGGTTTATCAGTCGTTCCAGGAGGCGGGACTGCACAGGCTGAAGGCTACTGCGCTCGGTGAGGCCCGTCAGGACATCGCGCCTGGCGGGCTTTCGCCTCCCGCGCCGGGGTACCGGTCGCCGCCGCCCGGTGTGACGTTGTCCCTCTGGCGGCTCTACTGGACGGGCCTGCTGGGCGCACACGATCCCTTCCGTGATCGGCTGGAGCCTGGTGTCCAGCGACTCTTCGTCTTGGCCTGGACCTCGAATCGACCGGCCGGATGTCCGCGCGGGAAGCGGCATCGGATCACACCAAACGAAGTACCGGCCGGCTGTCCGGCATTCCTAGCAACTCCCTGACCCGCGCCATCGGCCAGGCCAGTTCCTGAGCTAGTTCTCGAACGCCCAGCCCCGTCTCCTGGACCGCGAGATCGAATGCCTGAGACAGCAGGACCGGCTGTTCCCCCGGGTAGCCGCTGACCGGCTCCGCGACGAAGCCGGGCTGGCCGTCCAGGGCTCGTAGTCGCTGGTAGGTCCGGCTCGCCGTGGCGTCGGAGATCAGACCCAGTTCGCGGCAGCGGTACACCAGGGAGTGCACGGATACCCCCCAGGTCCGGCGCAGACCCGCCAGGTGCCCCAAGTCCATCCGGCGCGGCAGCAGGGGCATGATGCTCGCCTGCGGCGTGAGGAACTCCGCAGCGAAGGCGTCCGCCTCTCGCTCCTGTCTGCTGTCGCCTGTGGCGTCGCCGTGCAACACCAGGTGGCCGAGTTCGTGGGCTGCTGTGAAGCGGTGGCGGTAGACGTCGTTGGCCCGGTTCCTGGTGAGCACTACCAGCGGGCGCGCCGAGCGCGAGGAGAACGCGTCGACCGTCGCGGCGGCGGCATCGGCCTCCGCCGGCAGGACCACCACGATGCCGTGCGCCTCCATGCGCCGGATGAGATGAGTGACCGGACCGTCGCCGAGGCCCCACTGGCGCCGCAGTTCCTGGGCGGCGGCAGTCGGCTCCGACGGCAGGGCCACGCCGGGATGCACCTCGCCACCGGCGAAGCCGGGCAGGTCCACGAGCGGCAGCTGCACCCGGCGCTCCAGCGCGTAGGTCAGCTCCCACACCTGCTCGGCGAACGCCAGGGCCCGCTCGCGCTGAGCCTTCGGCGTGCTGCGCAGGGCGCGGAAGTGGGCCATCGAGGAGTCGAGGCGCTGGCTCGGCCTGCCAGCGATGAAGAACTCCACCGGCACGTCGAGGACCTTCGCCATCCGTGGCACCAGGTCCGACCGCGGACGGGAGACGCCCGTCTCGTACTGGCCCACCGCCGCCGGGGTGACACCGAGGTGTTCGGCCACGTCCTTCTTGGTCAGGCCGGCCAGGCGCCGGGCCTGGGTGAGGCGGGCAGGGTCAAACGCATCGGACACGGCGCGGGGGGTGGCGGTGCGGGCCTCCAGCCCCGGAACGACCGGGTGGTCAGTTCGCATTGTTCTCGTTCGTCAGAGGTTCGAGCGGGGCGACTTCGCTCACCAAAGGGATGTCCAGCTTCCGCTCTGTGTCGGGGCGGGGCGCCAGGGCGACGATGGGCTGCTCGCCCTCGTCGAAGCCGGGGTGGCCAGTCGGCTGCTGCGGAATCGTCAGCTTTGACGTCGGGGCGTCCGGCAAGGGCAGGGGCTCCGGGTCGATGACCCATTCCAGGGTGCCGCTCTCATCTGCCAGTGCCGCAACGCCCCAGTAGGGCTTGAGGAGTCCGGCCGCGTTGCAGGCGAACGGAACGAGGACCAGACGCGTGCCCTTCGGTAGGGCCGCCAGCTTCGGCCGGAGCTCCACCGCGCCCGGGTTGAACGCGTATCCCCCGAAGAGATCTGCCTGTTCCGAGGGCGGGGCGAAGGCGAACAGCTCGCGGATCACCGACCACACGTTCTGGATCCTTGCCGTACGGACGTTGCTGTCCTTCTTGGAGAAGCAGAACGGGTACAGCAGCCCGTTCCCGATCCGCACCAGGTCGAACTGGAAGCCGTTGGGCTTCACCAGCTGGGCACCCGGGAGATCCGCCAACTTCTCGCTGACCCGCTCGAACGCCCCGCGGTAGCGCGCGACGCCGTGGACCTGGGTGGAGGACACGTCGGCTTCCTGCTGTGAGGAGCGAGCGTTGGCCTGCATGTCGACCAGCGCCTGGCCGATCCTGTCGCGCACCTCCCGAGCCGTCTCCTCGCCGTTGAACAACTCGCGGGCCCAGGCTGAAGCAGCAATCTCCATGCGGCTGACCCCTCCGGTTCAGCGCTTCACATCGAAGCGCATAGACAGTGCTATCACTTTAGTTGATCTCAATCAACTTGCGTGAGTGCTTTCGTAGAACAGTGCGAAGTGAGTTGGGTGCGGCTCGTCGTGAGGGATGACGGCTTGAGCGTCGACCGATGCCACGGAGATCCGCGAACCGCTCACCGTCGCATGTGGTGCCGAGATAATGGGTGTCGTGATTGATCCGATGGCCTCGGAGCAGGAACTTGCGGCGTTCATGCGCGAGTACGAGGCGGCGAACAACAGCCACGACATCGAACGTGTCGTGCCGTTCATCGCCGAGGACGCCAGCTATTGGTTCTCCGACGGCTCATACCGGGGCATCAAGGAAATCTGATCCGCGGTCGAGACGACCTTCTCGACCATCCTCGACGAGGTGTACAAGGTCCAGGACCTGGAGTGGCCCGTACTCACCCCCGAGGTGGCGGTGTGCCGCTATCGGTTCGCCTGGAGTGGCGTCGTCGAGGGCCAGCAGCGTTCCGGTCAAGGGCGGGGCACCAACGTCATCGTGCGGCGCGACGGCGAGTGGATGATGCTCCATGAGCACTTGAGCGACTGACCGATCCGTCCCGGGGTTAGGCAGTGAGGGTGTATTCGCCCTGGCCGCCGGATGGATAGAGACGTTGGTGCTCACGCGCGGTGTGGTGGCACCAGTAGGAATCGAAGTCTCCGTTGTTGATCAATGTGCGGAGTCTGAGGACGGCTTCGGCGCTGGTGAGGCACCAGCGGGCTCCGGTGATGTCCGGGCGGTCGCCGATCAGGTGTCGGCAGGCACCCTTGATCGCGCCGGTGGCGATCGGCCAGCCCGCTGCCAGGGCAATGTCGTAGCGCAGCTGGTCGAGGTGACCGGTCAGATAGCGGCAGCAGGCATCGACGGCTTCTCGCCTACTGGCGCGGAGGCCGGCCTGGTCTGCTTCGGCTGCTATCTTCCGGGCGGCGCGGTCAGCTTGACCTGCGAGGATCGTGGTCAGATGACCGGCGACCCAGGCGTCGGCCGCGGCGGTGCCGACCTTGTGAAAGGCGTGGGCCGCGGTCCAGACGTACTCGGTGACGTGCACGAAATCCAGGAGCACGTTGATCGTGCAGCCGCGGCGAGGGGTCTCCTTCTGGATCAGGTCGAGTTGGTGGCGGGCGCCGTCGACCAGGACAACCCAGCAGCGGTGGTGGTCGGGATCGCGGGCTTCGGCCTGGGCGAAGACGTCGGCGATAACCTTCTCGGGCGGATGCAAGAGCGAGGCAGTGCACCACTTCCGTATCGCGGTCGCGCCGCGGCGGATCCGACGGCGGGGGCTGCGTCCGCCGGGCGGATGGATCACGTCGTGCGGGCGCCGTGGAGCGGCGATGGCGTCAAAGACGCAGGCCACGGTGGCCATCCGCTTGCGGTTGGGTTTCTCGCCCGGTGAGAGGCGGCTGCGATGTCCGGCCTCGGCTGCGAGGCGGGCACGTTGAGTGGCGGGCAGCAATGCCTCTCGGGGCGCATGACCACGCCCTTGCCGTCGACCTCGATGACCAGCAGCACATGCCGACTGTAAGGCACGGGAATGTGCTGCCAGTAGAAGGAGTCGATGGCCCCGGAGGCGGCGGCCACGAGTTGCTCAAGACGGCGTTTGCCCAGCGCTCTTCCGCAGCGTCGCTCGATCGCACTCTGGGCCTGGTCGAAAGAGCCTCGCACCGCTTCGGTGACCGCGAGCCGACGCAAGCCCATCGAGTGCCGGCCCGCGGGAAGCGACAGGTTCGCATCGGTCGGATGGACGTTGCTCATCAACGGGCCTCGATAGGCCATGCGTTCCAGGATCCCCTGCGTCGCCGAAGCCCACGGAGAGAAGTTCGGACGTGACGCGAACTCAGTGTCCGGCCCCGTCGCCCCATCGTCCTCCAGGTGACTGTGGACTCGTAGGGGCACCGGGTGAGTTGGAACGGCCCAGCTAATCGGACTCGTCTCGGTGTTCGAAGAGCCGGCACTCCAGGGGAGTGCCGGCTCTTATGCGCGAGGGGTGAGCCAACACGCCCTCACATAGGCCCTGTTCTGCCTGGTTGGAGCCACAGCGAGTCAGGGGAACGCCACGGTGGTCCGTAGCTGTGCGGGGATCGTCGCAGCCGTCGGGCGATCGCAGCAAGAGGATGTTGTGCCAAGGCTGGGTGAATACCCACCCGGCACGTATCGGAGCCAAGTGTTCCGGTAGCGCTGTTCCAGGAACCCGCAGTTCGCGGTGTGTCGGGGGCCCGTGCTCTGGCCCATGGTTCAGGGCGACTTGCCAATCCGGAGGCATAAGAGGGGTGTTGAAGCCCGAGTGACAAACGCGAACGAATACTTCAGATGCGGTGCGGGGTGCATCGGAACGCTGGCACGATTTGGGCCGCCGCGCCAGGGCGGAGCCAACCGTCCGCGGCACTTGGTTGGAGCCAATTCAGTACACACCTGATCACGGCGCCCGTCTGCCCACAGGCCGGGGCGCCCAGCGAGTAGGGATCCGTATGTCCAGCAAGACTCTGTTGCCCGGCGGCGCATACTGTCGTCCCGATGCCCGGCTGTCGCCCGGGGATGCCGCGGTTGTCGTCGTCATCATCGTGGTGGCTGCCGTGATGATCCGCGACGGCATGATTCTGCCCGACCTTCTAGTGCTTTTGGGCAGTGTGGGCCTGATGGCCATGCTCACCATCCGGCTGAGCACCATGGAGTTCAGGCCGCTGCGCCGCGCCGGAAAAGCCCTGTTGACTCCAGCGCAGCTCTGAACCGCCAGCGATGGAGGAAAGAAGGGGCCGGCCTATGCGGCCGGTCCCCTTCCCGGAGTATGGGGCAGGCCGCCTCGCGGCCGCCCTGCGCCAGGGGCGGGAGACGAGCGGCAAGAGTCGGGAGCAGGTCGCGGACGCGATCCCGTGTTCCCTGGCGACGGTGCAGCGGGCCGAGGCTGGCAAGAAGCGGCCGACGCAGACGGTGACTCGCGCCTTTGCCCAAGTCTGCGGCATGAACGAGGAGAAGATAGTCCGATTGTGGGAGGCAGCGGGCAGGCCCGCGCGGGGCTCGAAGCGTACGCAGGCACCGGCGGTCAATTTCGTACGGACGGAAGCCGACCTTGGGGCGGCGTTGTTACGAGTGCACGAGGACAACGCGAGCCCAGCACTGCGGGAGATGGAACGCCGGGCCGAGCGACACGGCGGCTTCGGTCGGCTGGACCGGATGACGGCCTGGCGCATCGTGCACCGCAAGGTCCTGCCGGCGACCGAGAACCAGCTCAAAGCGTTCCTCACGGCCTGCGAGGTCCCCGAGAGCGCCTTCCCGCAATGGGTTCGCGCCTGGCGGCGCGCGAAGGCCGATACCAAGGCGACCGCCCGGCGCCAGGCTGCACAGGCACGGGCTGCGAAGCCAGATTCCGTCGATCCCGACACCGCCATGAGGATCATGCGGGCCGCCGGGCTCAGGCCCATCGACACCTTCCCCGGCTCGGCCCGGCCGTGGACCGCGCAGTGCGCGGCCTGCGGTCAGTGGTCCCGCTTCCGCCTTGACGCCGTACACCGCGGCGCGATCTGCCCCGTGTGTCACACCACGCGCGCCCCCTGACGAACCCTCGCCCGTCTCGTTGCCCGAGCCGCCCTGACACGCGGTGCGGCCGTAGGCAGGGCCCTTGTCGCCGACTTCTCCCGGTGAGCAAACGGGCTGCGATGGGGTGTTCTTGAGCGGGCGGGACCACCCCTTCCCTTCCTCAGAGGCGCTGTGGTTCACACGCGCTGCCTTGAGCGGGGGCGAAGGCAGTCGGCTGGATGACGTGGGTGCCGAACTTCGCGCGGGCGGCGTCGGCAACTTTCTCGAGGCGGTGTTTCTTGTCGTCGGCCAGGTCGGGGAGCAGCTGGTGGGCTTGTTCGTCGGGGCCGAGTTGCTCGGCCCCGACGGTGAACTGCCGTACGTGGGCCCGCTGAAGGCCGAGGCTCGCGTACAGGACGTGGACGGCGGAGACGAGCTCGGGGGTGTGGTGGGCGGGCTCGGCCAGTTTCCGGGTGCGGCTGGTAGCGGAGTGGTCGGCGTAGCGGACGGTGAGGGTGACGGCGCGGCCGACCTCGTCCTGGGTGCGCAGGTGGTGTCCGAGTGCGTCGGCCAGGCCGAGAACGAGAAGTTCGTGCGCATGGTCCGCGAGACCATCCCCTTCTCCGGGGACACCAACCAGCTCGTGGCATCCCCGCAGTGGCCGCTGGTGGCGGCCCAGATGGCGCGGTCGAGGACCGGGCCTGGCCTGAGACTCCGTGACGGCGCGCGCGCAGGACCACCGGGGAGTCCACGCCGACACCCACCATGTCCACGGTCTGGGAACACTGACGCCCGCCCTGGGCGATCGGCGATCAGGGGCGGGTGGTCGGTGGGGAGCCGGGGCTCAGGCGGGGGGCGATGTTCTCCGCTGCGTCGCCGGCGGCATCGGCGGAACATGGGCCCACTCGGTCGCCGTGTCGGCCAGCTGCGCCGCCTCGTTGGCAAGCGCGGTCGCCCGCTCGGCGACACCGGGCGCAGCGATTCGGGGCAGCAGGTCCATGACCGGCACAACGACGCACTGCCGTCGCGAGGAACGCCCGAACGTGCTGTACCCGGTCGCCGTACGCCGGCCGTAGCGGTGTCCTCATCCTGCGGCGTCGGGTCCGGGGTGCCCCTATGGTCTTCGTCAAGGGGTGAGTAGCGTCCGTGGCGGTCGGCCTTGATTCGGGGAGCCCGATTGACCAGGGCCAACGACTCCCATCAGTGAGTCCGGCGTCGTGGAACGAAGGGGTTGTGGCGGATGAGGGTTTTGTTCTTCCCCGATGAGGATGGGTTGGATGTCTCGGGTGGCTCTGTGGAACTCGTCGCCTTGGCCCGCGCCCTCATCTCGGGGAGGGGTGGCATCGAAACCACCGCCTCGGCTGAGCCGAGCTTCGGTGGCACTGAACTCGCTTCGGTCGAGGTAGTAGGCACGAGCGGTCCGGGTGTGCTTGTCCGAGTTGACTCGCGGCGCGGCGTTCTACTCATCGAGGGTGACCAGCCGGGTTTGAACGCTTTCGCTGACGAACTTCGGTCGATTGCGGAGATGAACGACGGCGGCCACCAGCACATCGAGTACTTCCCGGATCACTACTACCTTGCCTCTGGGTCACTGGCCATGGTCGTGAACAGTCCTCACGGAGGCATGCCGGCTCGATGAATGACTGATGACAGTGGCTGGCCGGGATTCGTAGAAGGTTCCGTCGCGGAGCATGGCGAAGAGGACGTCGGCCCGGCGTCTGGCGAGGCAGAGCAGGGCCTGGGTGTGGTGCTTGCCCTGGGCGATCTTCTTGTCGTAGTAGGCCCGCGATGCTGGGTCGCCCAGGGAAGCGAACGCGGAGAGGAAGAAAGCCCGTTTGAGCTGCTTGTTTCCCCTGCGGGATGGCTGTTCGCCGCGGATCGAAGAGCCTGAACTACGGGTCGCGGGGGCGAGGCCCGCGTAGGCATCGATGTGCCGAAGAGGGTTCGGAGTCATCCCGACGCCCACCAACCACCACAAAGGCCGCCGCGGAGCCGGTGCCTGTCTTCAAGGCGGACCTCATCGGTCAGAAGGTTCCGAGGCATCCGCTCCGCACTGCATTAGAGGGTGGGCCTCCAGCAGTTCCTCGATCCGCCCGGCCAGCAGCTTGCGTTGGTCGAGCGCGGCCGACAGCGAGCCGGCCAGGCTCGGGACGATCAGCGCGGCCGCCTCGGTCCCGGGGACCGTAACGGTCTGCTCGTCCAGCGCGGCGAAGATCTCCTCGACCAGCCGCTCGGCCATCCTCGGCGCCTTCGGTCGCAGCAGCGTGACCAGCCGCCGATGTCCCGCCTTGCGGATCTGTGCTGGTGACCCGAACCGTTCCAGCAGCGCGAGGACGGCCGGGTGCTGCAACCGTGGCCCCATCACGCGTTCCAGGGACGGGTGGATCTGGGTCAGCAGGCCGTGCAGCCGGTTCGCGACCCTGGGTGCCTCGCCGGCCAGGTCGTCGTCGAAGCCGACGATCATCTCCAGCTCGGCGATCGTCTCGTCCTCGCCGTCGATCGCCCGCAGCGTGTGCGGCATCGCGCGGGCCGCGTCCGCGATGATGAACGCGTCCTTCGCGTCGGTCGTGGCCTCGCCGGGATAGAGGTCGGCGATCCGCCGCATCGTCAAACCGGGCAGATAGGCGACCGGACAGCCCATGTCGCGGGCGACCGCCAGCGGCAGGGCACCGATCGAGGCCGGCTGGTCGACCACGACCAGCACCGTCCCGTGCTTGGCTTTCAGTTTCGCGAACAGCTCGCGGAGCTTGGGTTCGGTGTTGGGCAGCCGCTTGTCGAAGGCTTTCTTGCCGGCCGTGGTGACGGCGGTGGCGTGGTGTTCGCCCTTGCCGACGTCCAGGCCGAGGAAGACGTCGATGTCGCCGGTGTCGATCACGTGCAGGCCCCTCCATCACGCTTTCGTCCGACCTTGCCAGGGCACCGAGCTGCCACATCCACGTTACGGAGAGCTCTTCCGGCCTGGGTGAAGCCGGTGCTCAAGCCCCTCATCAGCGGTCCGTCGATGCCTTCGGACCCGGTGACACCACCCCCCGGATCATCAACCGCGACAGGAGGGGGAAGTCATGCCGGACCCGAAGGCTGGTAGCCCCATTGCGGAGCCACGAAGGAGGTAACGGGGGGCGAGCAGATGCCGCTGCGCGCATGGGCACAGGTTCGGCGTCTCGGGTCAGGCGGCGACGTGCTCGATGGTGTCCGCGATCAGTACGGGCAGGTGTTCCATGGCCTGTTCCAGGATCTTTTCGATGGGCACCGCGCGTTGACTGTTGTCCACGTTGATGTGGTGCGCCCACTGGGCGGGCTGGTAGCGGGCGAGCATCGACAGCGCGTACAGCAATGCCCACCAGGCCATCAGCGGGTGGAGTTCACGGGACAGGCCCGTGACGGCGGGGAAGAAGTAGCGGTGCCCGGCGTACGGGCGGGTCATCGACGACAGGCGTTCCAGGCGCTCCTCTTGGGTGCCCTTCTCCGCGGGCATTCTCCAGTGAATGGACAGCCAGCCGGCGTTCGGCTGGTGCCGCTCGAAAGTCGGCTCGGCGTCGGCTCCCGGCCCGCGACGGACGAAGTCCTCATATCCGGCGGCGCCGGGGTAGTTCTGCAGGAATTCGTCGAGAGCCGTGCGGCTGCCGGCATCCACGACGCGATCCAGGAAGTTGCCGACATGCACGGTGAGCAGCGGGTGGAAGTCGATGCCTGTGATGACGTCCGTGCTGGCGTACAGGGGAGTGAAGCGCTTCCGATCGGTCAGCGGGTATTGCAAGTTGCCGGGGAGGGTGTCCCACACCTCCTCCAGACGCACGACCGTGTCGTTGCCCCAGACCGGCGACTGCAGCAGCTGGCTGAGCCGCACGAAGCTGCCGGCAGTACCCACAGGATCGGTACGGATCTCGATGTCGGCGAAATCCATGTGGTAGCCCGACGCGTGGATGCCGTGAGAGTTCAGGTTCCAGTCCTCGCCCTTGAGGTCGACGGCCGCAGCCGCGATCGCCCTGCCGGCCTGGCTCAGGCCGTAGAACACCAGCAAGGGACGGGTCTGCGGGCCCACCACCTCGGCTGCCTTGAACATCTGCTGCGCCTGTTCCAGAGCCGTGGTGTACGTCTTGGCTCGCGCCCCACTGCTCGCTCGTCCCGGTCGGTCGGAACGACTGGCCCGCAGCCTCTCCCACGCCTCAACGGGGTCTATCTGCATATACATGGTGGGACGTTACCTAACAGCCGAGGGCGTTGGAGGGCCTCCGCATCAAGCGACTGATCAGCGCAAGGGCAGGGAGTGGACGCTGGTCACCGACGAGCAGATCCGCGCGTACGAACTCCCTGTGATCGAAGGCAAACGAGGCGGCCATCGGCGGCTGGCCTTCGCATCCCGGTAGGGGGCACGAATCACGTGTTGGGGCGCGGCAATCTGCTGTGGCGGCGGTGATGTCAGCGGTCGCGGATAGCGTGTCGGACGTGGTCGGAACTAACGAAACGCGCCTGATCATCCTGCGCGGCAACAGCGCATCGGGAAAGTCGTCCATTGCGGCCGGGCTCCGCGAGGCCTTCGGCCGCAACCTCGCGATCGTCGCCCAGGACAACCTGCGCAGGGTTGTGCTGCGCGAACGCGACCGGCCCGGTGGCGCCAACATCGGGCTGATCGACGTCACCGCCCGCTACGCCCTTGCTCACGGCTTCCATACGGTCGTTGAGGGCATCTTGTACGCGGACCGGTACGGGGCGATGCTCGAGGACCTGGTCCGCGACCACCAGGGTGTCTCCCGCTGCTACTACCTGGACGTGGCGCTGCGCGAGACCTTCGTACGGCATGCGACCAAACCCGATGCCGACTACCTCGCGCAGGTCACCGAAAGGCACCTCGCCGACTGGTACCGCGAACGGGATCTGCTGCCGGGGGGTATAGAGACCCTCATCGACGGGAGCAGCACGCTGGAGGAAACGGTGGCGCAGATCATGGCCGAGACGGGTCTGCACCAGGTGGCGTCCGTCGACCGGTGAACAAGGGGCCGGCTCAGCCGGACTTTTGGCGTGCTGTCTCAGCGCTGTTCGATGCGGTAGTGGGTGTGGGGGAGTCCGTGGAAGCAGTCGAGGGCGGGTCGTTTCAGGACGGTGGTGAGGGGGGGTGCCGGTGAGGATGAGGGGGAAGGGCCGGTGGCGGTCGGCGGCGGCGTGCCAGGTGCCATACAGGTTCTGCAGGCCGTCGCTGCGCAGCTGCTGAGCCTGGCTGACCAGGAGGACGGGGCGGGTGCGGCGGTCGAGTGCGCGGTCGATGGTCCGTTCGGCCTCGGCCAGGATCCGGGGGCGTCTACCGTCACCCGTATAAGCAAGGGTCAGAGAAGCGCACGTACCGCGTGTTCGTTGACTACGCGGACTTCACCTTCCATGGGAAGAATCTGGGGCAGAAGGGCATCATCACGGCGTACTAGAGCAAGGGCCAGTCCGGGGGAAGGGACGCGACACATGTCTCGCGAAGAAGGACGACTGACCGGACGTTCCAGTCAGTGGCGTTTCGCACCGGGAGATCGGGTGCGGCCACGGGAAAAGACAGACCATCCTGAAGACCCGGTGGGCACAGTGATGACGCGCGTCTCCACCGGGGAACTCCTCGTCGACTTCCCTCTGGCCGGCGGCGAGATGTATCTCGACGAGGAGCTCGAATTGGTCGAGTCGGCGCCGCCGGGCTGGAAGCCGCCGTCCACCGCGACATGATGGCGGGGGTGCATGCGAACTAGCGTCGCCCGACGGCCTGTTGGGCCTTGTTGGAGTGGGTGAGTCGGCGGGGCATGAGGGTGATGAAGGCCCAGTTGATGTGGGCTTCGGAGTGCTGGATGAGGCGTTCGTAGTCGCGTGAGCTCCCGGATCGTCGACGCGACCGGCCACCCCCGCGCTCGCGACGCCGTCCGACTGGCCGCCGACGGCGAACTTGCGCGCCAGGCTTAGGAGTCCGAGACCGGATCCGACGCCGACCGCGACCGCCTCCCGTAGACGGCGCGAACTCTTCTGGCACGGGCACCGGTCCCGTCCAGCACACGGCGTACGACGAACTGCCAGCCGGCGAGGGCGAGGACGCCATGGACATCGATGGCCGCCATGACGCCGGCCATCCGGTCACGCCGGGCGACCGGCATCCGGACGGCGTCGGACAGTGCCCAAGCACCATCGTCGATGCTCCGCGCATGGGAGCATGAACACGTCGGCCCGCTGGTATCCCCCCCCGTAACGAGCGGGCCGACTCACGCCCGGGGCCGTACGCGAGGGCGCAGCACCGGGCGCGCGCCGTCGGCCGTCTGCGGGCCGTGCGGGGTGTACTGCACTTTCTTCCCGGGCCGGTGGGAGCACAGCCCGGTGCGCGCCGTCCGGCCTCGCGGCGCATACGGCGAGGCCGGGAGTGTCCCTTGAAGGGACACCTTTTTATGCGCGCCAGTGGTGGGGCAGGAGACGTCGCCAGGTGAACCGGCGGCCTTGGGGACGGACGCGGCGAACAGGGGCTGGGGGCGGCAGGCTGGGGCGCGGCGGCACCGGCCGGTGTTCCGGCGGCGCGGGTGCGTGTGCGGGCGGCGGTGTCGGTGCGACCGGTGCTTCGTCTGCTTCGCTGGGAGGCTCGACGGGGGCGGGGGACTGCTCGGGGCTGGCCGGTTGTTGGGCGTGCTGACGGGCGAGGCGGCGGCGGTGGGCTTCCCGGCCGTGCTGGGCCTTCTCCAGCGCGGTCATGAGCGCGAAGGCCGGTGCGGGGTGTAAGCCGCTCTGCTGGCCGAGGGCGAGCAGCGGGAGCGGGATCAGGCCCCACCAGGCGGCGCCGTCGGCCGGGTGGGGGTGGGAGATCTTCCAGTCCTTCGCCCAGGAGGCCATCTCGCCGCTCCAGTCCTCGCCTTCGAGAGCGGGGTAGGTGCCGGGGTGGCCGCCGTAGGGGAGGAGAACGGTGTCGGCTGTGATCCAGCAGACGGAGCCGCCGGTGCGGACGAGGTGTCGCTGCACGGGAGTTGGGCGCACCTTGTGGTGGGTGTCGGGCTTGCCGTGCGGGCGGACCTTGACGGTGCCTGCGGGCACATAGTGCTGCGTGTCGTCGCGGTCGAAGAACCACCAGTGGGCTGTCTGGTCTCCGTAGGTCGTGCGCACGTGCTGGCGGCGGGCCTCGGCCGTGGCCTTGGCGAGCGGGCGCCGAGGGCGTTCGACGACGAGGATCTGGTCGTCGCGGCGCACGACGATCGCGGGCGGGAGTTCCCAGCGCTGCCCGGCGAGGCGGGGATCGGTCTGCAGGTCGACGCTCGCGCCGGGCAGGGCGTGCACCAGGCGGTCGCGCAGGTCGATGATGACGGTGAGGTCGGCCTGGATGTCGGCCTGGTGGGCGGCGACGGCGCCGCACCGGTCGGCGCTGGCGGCGGTGCCCTCGTGCCGGAAGCGCGGGGTGAAGCCGGACTGGAGTGTGGCCGGGCCGCTGAATATAAGTGTTTTTCCGCACGCGCAGCACCGGTAGCGGCCGCCGGCCTTGCCGCGGGGCAGGCGGGAGGCGGCGTCGGGCGCCCGACGCAGGTCGATGATCCGGCCGTCGCTGGTGTCGAGAGCGAGTTCGCTCATGCGAGGCAGTTCGCTGCGCGAGCGCGAGCAGCGTGACCGTTTCGTGGGGATGGCGAGCTGCCCTGGCCCGGCACGGCGGGCGGAGGAGGGACGGCCGGTGCGGCGAGGCGACGAAGTGGCGGAGCGAGTCATGCGGGCAACTCCAGGGGCGGGGAGGGACGGGGGCGTTGAAAGGAGCTTTGCCCGGATGAAGCTGTCCGGCAGTTGCCCGGTGGTGTCTCCGCAGGTCGTGGCCGGACATGGCCGGACATGGCCGGGCTGGGCCGGGCAAGCCGACCCGGCCGGACAAGCCCTGGTCGCGCTCTGTCGCCCGATTCTGACGATCCGTAGGCTGATCCCGGTGTGTGACAGGGGCGGGCCTGAGGGGGAGGGGTCATGGCAGAGAGCAAGCCGGGCGGCCGGGGGTACGGCGCGTTCCACGAGAATGCGACGCCCGAGAGCAAAGAGCTGGCGCGGTACCTGCGCGCCCTGGTGAAACAGGCAGGCAAGACTCAGCGGGACCTTCAGGAGCCCACCAACTACAGCAAGAGCCACATCTCCTCGTTCCTCAGCGGCGAGACGGTGCCCCCGCGGGTCTTCGTCCAGAAGCTGGTCAAGTACGTGACCCATCCGCGCCAGGAACAGGCGTGCTTGAACAAGGCAATGCAGCTGTATCTCTTGGCGCAGCGCCCGCAGCCCGCCCCGAACCTTCCCGCACCGCGTCCCGCTGCGGAGGACGGTGCCTCGACGGCATCGCTGGCGAGCGTCGCGGCCACGGCCCAGGACCAGGCGGCGAAGGCTCACGAACAGCTCGCGCAGGCTCACGAGCGCAATCAGGAGCTGATGGAGGAGCGGGGCCAGACCCAGCAACTCGTGCTGAGCCTGAGCCGGTTGACCGCCGAACTGCAGCAGCAGGTGACGACCCTCGAAGACCAGTACGACGAGGAGAACGAAGAGAACGAGGAGCGCCTGCGCAAGCTCACCGAGCAGTTACAGGCAGCGCAGAGGGAGTTGCGCCGGGCCCGGACGAGCCGCGACGAGACCGAAAGCCTCCTGGCCCGGCTGCGCAAACGCAGCGACGAGCTCGAGGAGGAACTAGCCCAGTCCCGCCGGACGGTCGCCTCCGACGAGGAGCCGAGGCTCCCGCCACTGCCGGCCGAGCTGCAGGAGGCCTTCTTCCGCGCCGACTTCGAAAACGCCCTGCGCGCCGCGGAAGGTTTCCTCAACGACGGCCAGCAGCGTCGGGACACGGTCAGCGACGAATGGAGCCTGACCGGGCCGCGCCGAACGGCGCTGCAGACGCTCGACCGGCTGCGCACCGGCTGCCATCTGCTGGGACGCTCCCTGGGGTGCCTGTCCATGATGTCGGCGGCGGCCCTGTACCTGGCGGCCGACCGGTCCGGCGCAGACGGCTGGAAGTTCCTCCTCGGCGTACTGATGCTGGCAGGCGTCGTCCTGGTCAGTGACCCGTGGAGCCCGCTCGCACAGCTGTGGCCGGCGTTCCGCGCCGGTTTCCGCCGCGAGCCGGTGCCCTGGCACATCACCATCAGCACCCGGGCGATGGCCGTACGGGTGGGACGGTTCCTGAGCGCCGCACTCGCCGCAGTCGGTGCCGCACTGAGCGTCCAATGCTCGGTGGCGTGGAGCGCCTGGTGGCTGTTTCCCCTCCTGCCCGCAACCGCGCTCTGCGCCTGCTACGCCGTCTTCGGTCACGACCGGAGCGTGGTCCGCCTGGTGCAGGAGCTGGTCGGAGAACTCGGTGCGGACTTCAAGGCCCCTGTGCGCGCCCACCACGCGCCAGCGGCCGTGATGGGGATGACGGCGCCGGTTGTCGTGAGCGACCGGGAATGGTTCGAGGCACGGCGGCAGGAAGTGGGGGACTCCCTGACGGGCGGCTGGAGAGAGACCGCGATCTGGATCAAGATGATCGTCCTGCTCGGGGCCTTCCTGGTCGTCATCGCCTTGGCTGGTGTGGTGTCGAACACCGTTGTCCACACGGCACGTACGTGGCAGACGCCCAAGGGATGGCACTGGGACGGTGTGGTCGCCACGATCGAGCAGCCGGTCAACGCGTACCTGACCGCGCACTCCGCGGGGCTCCCGCTGTCCGTTTCCGCGCTGCATCTGCTGTGGATCGCCAGCGGTGCGACGGCGCTGGGGCTGAGCTTCTTGTTCGGCGGCCTGGGCGCACGGACGACCTGGGTGCTGTGGGGTGCGGCCACCATCGTCATGGTGTGGTCAGGCACGCCGGGCGAAGCGCGTCAGGTCGCGGCCGGCCTTGCCACGATCGCGTGGGGGCTCGCTTCGATCCTCGCCATGCAGGGCCTCAAACTGCGACCGAGCACGACTCAGAACGTGATCGTCTCGAAGGACTCGTAAGCACAGCACCACGGCCAGCGGCTCCACGCTCCACTCGTGATGCCACTCGGGCCCGATGTGCGAGCGTCGGGCCCGCTCCTTCCGGCGTCAACACGGCTCCGTGCGAACCGTGACACCCATCCTGGTTGTTCGTTGCCAGGTCGAGGTGGTGGGGTGCACTGCCGCTGCTCCCGGTCGGCCCCAGTCCTCGAACCCTGGGGCCGACCGGTGGGGCCCACGGCATCGAGCGACGGGGGGGGCAGAGACGCAGATGTGCACTTCCTCGTGTGGGCCGCTACGTCTGGCCGGCGGCGCTGGCAGCTCTGCGGAACAGGCAGATGAGGGCGATGCGCTCTCCCGTGAGGGCTTTGCCTTCGGCCGCAGTCATCTTGTCGAGCTTCCATCCGAGATCTTCGACCGCTTGAATCTGCTCGGCCAGGCCGGTCATCGGGGCGGTGCTCATAGAGTTGGTGGATGCCTCGATGAACTTGTACACCAGGACGGAATTGCCTGCGTCTAGTGCGTGCTGAGCAGCCTTAGAACGGCTAACACAATGAGGTGCATCGCGCCTGGTAGCCGTGCCTGACAGGGCAGTTGGGCGTTGTCCGAGCCATGGGGACTTCACCGTGGATCGTGCCGGATGATCTCTGGGAGCGGATCGAGCCGCTGCTGCCGAAGAAGGAGCGGCGGTTCCGCTACCCCGGTCGCCTGCCGGTCCCGGACCGCCAGGTGCTGTGCGGGATCCTGTACGTCCTGCACACCGACATCCAGTGGGAACACCTCCCGCAGGAGCTCGGCTTCGGCTCGGGCATGACGTGTTGGCGCCGGCTGCGGGACTGGAACGAGGCCGGCGTCTGGCAGCAACTCCACGAGGTGCTGCTGGCCGAACTGAATGCGGCCGCACGGCTGGACTGGTCCGCTGCGTCGTCGACTCCTCCCACGTCAGGGCCCTAAAAGGGGGCTCCACACGGGCCCCTCGCCGGTCGACCGGGGCAGGGCAGGCTCCAAGCACCATGTGATCACCGACGGGCACGGCACCCCGCTCGCCGTCATCCTCACCGGCGGCAGCCGCAACGACGTCACACAGCTACTGCCCCTGCTCGACGCCATCCCACCCATCCGTGGCCGCATCGGCCCCCCCGGCGCAAGCCCGACTCGCTCTTCGCCGATCGTGGCTACGACCACGACATCTACCGCGATCAGGTTCGAGCTCGCGGCATCGTGCCCGCCATCGCCCGCCGAAACACCCGCCATGGCACCGGACTTGGCATCTACCGATGGGTCGTGGAACGTACCTTCGCCTGGCTGCACGGCTTCCGACGACTCCGCGTCCGCTGGGAACGCCGAGCCGACATCCACGAAGCCTTCCTCAAACTGGCCTGCTGCCTCATCACCCACCGGCAACTCCAGTCATTGTGTTAGCTGTTCTTAGCGGCTTCGTCGCCCTTGGCTTTGTTGATGAACCCCACGGCGCACTCCCTATGAGGGCGTCCCCGAGTACTTCTATTGGAGCACTGGGGCGGCGGGAGTGCACATGCACGAGGCGGGCCTTCGTGGGTCTGCGACCCACGAAGCCGGGGGAGCCACTGCTGTTCCCGTGGCACTCCGTGAAGCAGCGGCCGGACGAGGTTCCGAGAGGCGTTTGTGGAGGGCGGTCTCCACGCCACCCCGTTCACCCAGATGGCGGAACCGTGTAGGTGGCGGGTGAGAGGCAGACCTAAGGTCGGCTACGACGCTGCCCGGCGGTAGCGCCATCGGCCGACGCAGACGAAATCTGGCTCGGCGAAGCCAAGAAGACCAACGCTCTGGGCGACACCCACCGCGACATCAAGAGAGAGCTGTGCAAACTCCTCGACGGCTGCCAGACGGTTACCGCACACCGCCTTGTCCTCGCGACCGCTGCTCCAGCATGGAACACCGCCCCCCTGACGGTAGCCAGACGAGAACTGCACGGGCTGCGCACAGCTGGCAAGTACGCCCCTGACGTCTACCTCCTTACCGACGTGGGTTCCTCCGCGCCAGCCTTCGAGCACCTTGCCCCGGCTCAAGACTGAACACCCGCGCGCCTGGCATCGGCTCTATCCCGTACATCCGCCCGGCCGTTGCCCCCTCCCCTCAGCACGGCACCTCGCGCACCGTCTTCTGCCGGAACCGGCGGCCGCGTGCGTTCCTCGTCGTGTCAGCGCAGGGTGGCTCCGTAGCCGTCGGTGGTCTTCCAGACATGCAGGGGCGCGGTGGGGGCGGGCCAGACGTCGATGAGGTGTTCTTCGAGGGGTTCGTCGCCGTCGATGATGAGTTGGCGGTGTCCCAGGTCGCGGCCGCGTGCGTGGACGCGGATGCGGCTGGGGACGCCGGCGATGCGGGTGAGGGGTGGCAGGGGGTCGTTGTCGTGGGCGTCGGTGATGCCGGGGTTGGTTCCGGGCAGGAGGAGGCTGGCTTCGACGATGTCGTCCCAGGCGTCCAGGTCAGGTGGTGGGGGAGGGGCGGAGTGCTGGGTGAGGGTGACGCGGACCGGGCCGAGTTCGGTGCCGGTCATGACCAGGGCGAAGGTGCCGGGTTCGGTGATGCCCCGGCCGGGGGAGAGGGGGGCGAGGAGCCCGTTGAAGCCGGTGTAGGAGAACCCGGCGGGGTCGAAGTCGTCCCCGTACACGTAGTACTGGTGGTCGCTCGTCCACACGAGGGCGGTCGCGGTGTTCATCGGGGCACCTGAACCCAGTAGGCGTCGTGGTTGAGGACGCGGTTGGCGCTGTAGAAGGACGACAGGAGCCCGCCTTGGCGGTTCTGCTCGCCGGCAGGCACCCAGGCCCATCCCCAGTCCTTGCGTGGAACACGCGAGGCGCCTTGGTTGCTGCGGGCGAAGGGGTACTCGTCGCAGCTCATGCCCGCGGGCCGCTTGCGCGAGGCCGGACACGCCCGACTGCGGTTGGCACGTTCGATCGTCGCGCTGGTGGTGCGGGTGAGCGGGTTGCCGCGGGTACGGTCGCCGTAGTGGTGCGGGCCGGAGTCCTGGATCCGGCGGATGTTCTTGGCGATCTCCGGGAGGGTGCTCATGGAGGTCAGCACGGGCTTCACCGTGGGAAACACGCATCCGGCGGACCGGCCGATCTGCTGGTCGCACCGGTAGGAGGGTGACTTCCACTGGGAGGCCGCCGACAGCGGCCCCTTGCGGGCCGTGAGCGCGTAGCTGGTGCGCGTGACGTTCTGCGATGCCGTCGTGTCGTGGTAGTTGATGGTGGTGGTGGCTTTCTGGCCCACCTGCATGGTCATCTTCGGGAACTTCTCGGTGGCCTTGCAGGTCCCGGTGCACGACGCGCTCAGCGTCAAGGTGGCGCCGACCGCCCGGCCGGTGGCGGCCGTGACCTCCGCGCGCAGGTCCTCGGCGAAGTCGCGGCTGGTGGCCTTGAGTTCGAAGGCCTGCGTGACCACGACGTCCGCCCGGCCCACCAGCCTCTTCTTCTCGAACACGAGCAAGGTGTTGGTGGCCTTCTCGCAGTAAGTGAAGCGCGTCGGGGTGGGCCGGCACGCAGGGCCTGCCGCCGCCCGCACGGGTTCACGCACCACGTGCACGTCGTCGGTGGCGGCACCCGCCGATGCCGGTCCGCTCAGCGTCAGTCCCGCGCTCGCCATGAGGCACATCAGCAGTGCCTTGCCTCTGTGGTGCATCGCTGTATCCGCTCTCTGCAGGCTCTTGACGGCCCACGCCGTCTCCCCTTCGGATACCGCAGGACACCTCCTGCGCTCGGCCAGCGCGCCCGAGGGTCACCGCAATAGGTGATTCCACAGACCCAGTCCCTCTCGGGCAGCATCGTCAAGCTCCTGCAATACCTGATCTCCCGTAGTGAGGGGGCAGGCTCGCGCCCGTCCGGCAGGCCGCCGCTGCGCACGTCGGCCAGCGCGCGGCGCGCACCTGGCGGCCCGCTGAGCTGCAGGCACACCGGCACACGCGACGGCACCGCCCCGTGTGCTGAGCGGTCCGCACAGGGACCGTGTACGGCTGCACCCTCGGGTGACGTGAACGCATCTCCTCGGCGGGATGCCACCCGGCTCCGGCAACTGCCACCGGGTGCTGCGCCTCACGGACGATTGGTCCCGTAGGTCCAGTTGATCAGCTCACGCACCATCTCCAGCACCACTTTCTGCCGTTCCGCCGGCAGAAACGGCCACACCAGCCAGGCCGGCGTGGACAAGACGACGTCGAGAAGGACAGGCAGCAGGCGCAAAGCAGGCGCGCAGTCCACCCTGCAGGAAGCACGGTCGACCATCCCATGCTCGTTCGAGGGGAGTGCCTCAGGCTGAGTGCGAACCGCCAACAGGGAACATGCAGAATGCGACGTGGCAGTACTGAGGCATTTTTTCTCCCCCCGAAGGGGTGGGATGTGTTTCCAGCGCACGGTCGCAGGCGACCGCGTGACAGAACCCGAGGCGCACCTACCCTCTCAACAGGCCGCTGGCACACGGCCCTTGGGCAGGGGCAGCCGACGCTCCTCCCGCGAAGGCGGCCGCCTCCCGAGGCGGCATGCCCGACAGCCTCCCGCGCGCAGCATCCGGGTAACGCCAGACGATCCTCAGGCCCAGGGCCGGCTGCCCAGATCCTCGGCCGGGTCATGGATCTTGCGGGTCAGGTACTCCAGGACATGCGCCATGTCCTCCTGGATGCTGCGGTCTGCGAGCTCCCAGAACACCTCCAGGTGCCTGCGCGTCACGTCATCGTTGCCGTCTCTCCCGGCCGTGTGCAACGTTCCGCCCCGGGTACTGTGAGGACGTGGTCATGGCATCGACGGTAGGGGCGGGCAGGGACAAACAGGCCGCCTGCGCCGGCTCCTTCGCCCGGTCCTGCTGGGAGCAGTGCTGTGAATGATCGGTGTGGTGACGGTGGGTTGGGCGTCAGCGATCCTGGACGTGCGGGCTTGCGGGCTTTCCGGCGTGTTCTGTGTGGTTCACGGCGAGATCTTGGCTGTCACGGGGTGACCAACTGGCAGCTGCGGAGTGAGGGTTCGGGCTAGCACAGCAGGTGGCTGGCTGTCGTGGCGATGAGTGTTCCTGTGGTCTTGATCAGGGCCGGGGTGTGGGCTGGCCGGTATGACAGCCGATGTGTCCTCACCTTCATCGCCGCCGCTGTCGGCGTCTGCGCTGATGGCGGAGAGCGGGGGATCTCATGACCAGCGCCGAAGCCGCCCGCGAACTCCACCTGCCCCCCCGCCGCCTTACGCTGACTACCGAAGCAGGGTGTCCGGAAGCGACCCGGCGGCCGGGCGCACGACACGCGGCTGACGAGAGCCGAGGTCCCTCTGACCGGCAGGAACTGCTATTCGTGCGTGGACCGCGAAAGCGCTTCCGCTGGCCTTCTCGATCGTTGCGACTGTCTCGTCGGCGCCGTGTTTGCTGGCGTTGTAGGTGAGCGCGACGAGCGCGCCTTCCTCCGCGAGGCGCTCGGCTATCGAGCGCCCGATACCGCGGGAGCCTCCGGTGACGAGGGCGGTCTTTCCAGCGAGCGACTTTGACACAAGTATTTCCTTACTGGGCAAGATGTGGCTGTTGAAGGAGCGGGGCTGCGCCCCGCTTCGGTCGATCCGGGCAGCGAGCGCTGCGGGGAAGCCGGGCTTCGTTAAGGTCTCTCGCTCGGTATGTACGTTCCGGGCGCCCCATGTCCTTCACTGTGAGGGATGGGGTTCAGCGCAATCCATAACGTGAAGTCCAAGAGACATTACGGATCGTCCAGGCAAGGGGGAACGGCGGCGAGAGCTGCTGCCCTGCGCGCGAGCGTCGCGCGGGCAGACTGCAGCCCTCTGAGGCAGGTCGTCCTGAGCCCGTCCCGCGAACGGGCCCAGGACATCTCGGCCGGCGTCAGTTACCGAGACGCTCACTCTCGCGGTCGCCGAGCCACTTGATGACCTCGCGGTTGAACACGTCGGGGGCGTTGCGGGCGATGAAGTGCCCGGCGCCTCCGATGCGCTTGAGGGTGAAGGGGCCCTTGATGAACTCGCGGCCGGTGATCAGCTGCTCCGGACCGATGTAGGGGTCGTTCATGGAGTAGAGCTGCAGGACGGGCACCGTCACGTCGGGCAGCGGCTCCGCCTTGGGAGCACGGTCGGGGTTGACGGTCGCGTGGTACCAGTTGAGCCAGCTGGCCTTGAGGCCGTTGGGCCGTTCCCAGTCGGCGATGATGTGCTCCATGTCCGGGTGCCAGTCGAAGAACTCCCTGGCCAGCGCCCAGTCGTTTGCGCGAAGCGCCTCTTCGGCAGCTTCGAACTGGAAGTAGGACATGTACCAGGACCGCTTGCGCTGATCGAGGGCGGGATCGATGAAGAAGCCGTTGAGGTGGCTGACGTTCTCCGAGATGAGCCCGAGGACCCGCTCCGGATTCAGGGCGGCGAGCATCCACAGCGGGAGGCTTCCGCGGTCGCCGCCCTCGGCATAGAACATGTCGATGCCCAGGGCGTCCACGACCGCCAGGGCGCGCTCGTAGTCGTGATAGCCCGAGTACAGCTCGACGCCCTCGGGGCGGTCGGATCCGCCGGCTCCCAGGTGCTCCGGGATGACGACGCGGTATCCGGCCTGGACGAGCGCGGGGACGTTGAAGCGGAATTCGAGCGAGTTGTGCGGGGCGCCGTGGAACATGACCAGGGTCGGCGCGTCGGTCGCCCCCTCGTCATACACCCGTAGCTGGTGACCGAGGACATCGATCATCCTGTAGTTCTTGGCAGGCAGTGCGTCTGTGGTGGGGGTGCCGGTTGCCGGTACCGTCTGTGCGTTGCTCATGGAGTTAACCGTAGGAACGCACGCACGTATGATGAATAACGTGCCTTCCGAGAAACTTTACGCATCGTCCAGGCGGGTTGAGTCTGTCGGATCAGGCGACCCGATCGTCGACGTACTGCGCCTGCTGCGCACACAGGCGGTCGTCCCGGCCCGGGTGCACGCCGCCTCCCCCTGGGCGGTGCGCTTCGATCCCTATACGCACGTGAAGCTGGGCGTCGTCCTCGAGGGCGAGTGCTGGATGGCCCTCGACGGCTGCGAGCCGGTACTGCTGCGTAAGGGCGACTTCTTCCTGCTCAACAACCCGCCCTCCTACACACTGGCCAGCACCCGCGATCCGGCGCCAGGCCAGGCCACTGCTTTTCACGAGAACGAGAACGACGGCGAGGTCCGCATCGGCCCCGTGGCCGATGAGGACACCTACGTCTGCTGCATCGACTTCGTCTTCGAGCAGGCCAACGCCTCCGTACTCTTCGACGTGCTGCCGCCCATCGTCCTCGTCCGGGCCGGCGACCCGTGCGGAGCACTCCTGTCGAACCTCTCCGCCCTCACGGTCGCGGAAATGGAATCCGCCGGCGTCGGCCGCTCCCTGGTACTGGAGCACCTCGCACAACTCATCCTCGTCCACATGCTGCGCGTCCACGCCGATCAGACCGATCAACCGGTCGGCTGGCTCGGCGCCCTGGTCGAGGACGGCATCGGAGCGGCCCTGCGCGCCATGCATGCGGACGTGGGCCGACGCTGGACCCTCGACGAGCTCGCCGCAATCAGCCACATGTCACGTTCCGCGTTCGCCGCGGCCTTCAAAGCCAAAGTCGGCACCGCTCCCCTGACATACCTCATCGAATGGCGGATGAGCCTGGCACGTGACGCGCTGCGCACCGACACCCGATCCATCTCCGAGCTGGCCGCCGCAACGGGCTACGAATCCGAGAGCGCCTTCAGTACGGCATTCCGGCGCGTGGTCGGGGCTTCTCCTCGACACTTCCGCGACGAGGCACGCCAACAGGCAAGGCTGGGATAGCCGCACCCGCTCGCACCCCAGCCGTGCGGACGGCGAACGCCGGGTCGGCATGCGACGAGGGACTCAGGGATCGGCGCGCCGACTGCCGCAGGACGGCACTCGGCGCGCCCGAGTACTACTTGTTCACGGTGTTGGCGCTCGCCTGGTCCATGAAGATGGCGACGTGGGCAGGAGGCATCCCCGCCAGCGTGCCACCGACGGGTGACGGCCGCTCCGCGCTGTCGATCATCGTGCGGGCGGCTTCGGGCGAGACAGGCGGGACCGGGTGCTCAAGGTAGAAGCGCTTCTCCTCATCCCCAGTGATCCCGTCCGGGATGGCAGGGGCGTACGGCCAGAAGTAGATGGGCGTCTCGGGCTCGATCCGCCAGCTCTCCGCGAGCGATCCGGCATCGACCACGTCGTAGCCGACCGCTTCCAAGAACCGCGTCACCGCCTCCTTGGCAGCGGGATCGTTGCCCGCGATCGGCAAGGTCGTCCGCTCAGCGTCGCCCTTCGGGCGGGCGTTGGAGTACATGTGGTTCCAGTCCAGATTGTGCAGGCCCTTCACCACCAGGGAGTCCTTGAGGTGGCTCTGCACGAGTTCACTCGAGGTGAGCTTCCCCGCATCGAGCTCGGCGTTGCGCCAGAACTCCGGGTAGTAGTTCGTCTGGTCCAGGACGACCTTCCCGGCCAGCTTGTCGGCCGACAGGGCCTCGAAACTCGCGAGCGGCACGGGGAGGGCAATGATGTCGCCGGCCTCGATCGCCTCATCGACCGTTGCGGCGCGCGCCAGCGGACCGAGCTCCGATACGAGTTCCGCGATCGATTCCGGGCCTCGTGAATTGCTGAGCACAACGCTGTAGCCGGCCTCGACCGCCAGCCGGGCGACGGAGCCGCCGACCAGACCAGAGCCGATGATTCCGATGGTGGGTGCCATCTTGGGTATCTCCTTACATAAAAGGCGCCGCGAGTAAGGCGGCAGGGTTCCGCCGTGCCTCTGACGCACTTGGACTGACACGTCGATACTCGGCTTGGCCCCTGGGGTGCACCAGGCGTTGTCGTCCCTGGTAGCGCCAGTACCACCCAGCCCCTCACCAGCAGGCTCATACTGGATTCATGACCACTCACACCGAGCTCGGCCCAGCACTGCGGGCGTGGAGGGAGCGCATCGGCCCGGCCACGGTCGGTCTGCCGGTTGCGGGAAACCGGCGGGTTCCGGGCCTGCGCCGTGAGGAGCTGGCGGTTTTGGCCGGCATCTCCGTCGACTACCTCGTGCAGCTCGAACAGGGCCGTGCGAAGAATCCCTCTCCCCAGGTGCTGGCGGCCTTCGCACAGACCCTGCGGCTCAATGCCGTGGAGCGCGAATTGCTTTACCGGCTGGCAGGCGCGGTCGTCCCGCCGTCCGGGACGGTGCCACGTGAGGTGCCGCCCGGCGTGCAGCGCATGATCGATCGGATGAGCGACACCCCGCTGGCCGTCTTCACCGCCTCCTGGGACATCGTGCAGAGCAACCCGCTCTGGGCCGAGCTGTTCGGCAGCCCGGTCGACGCCGATGCCCGGTCGAGCAATCTGATCTGGGGGCACTTCGCCGCCCCGCCCGTACCCGGCGCTTCCCGCATCGAGCGCGGCGCCGCACACGCCGACGCCTTCGAGCGCATGATGGTGTCCGACCTGCGCCGGGCCGCTGACCGGTACCCGGATGACCGCGCCGTGACCGAGCTGATCAACGGGCTGCGGGAGTCCAACCGACGCTTCGCCGATCTCTGGACCCGCTACGAAACCCTGCCGATCGGGCGTTCACACAAGACGGTCGTCCACCCCGAGCTCGGCGAGATCGTCCTAGACTGCGACATCATGACCATCGAACGCGCCGACTTACACATCGTGTTGAACTGGGCCGCCCCGGACACCGGCGCGGCCGAGAAGCTCGCCCTGCTCCGCGACCGCGTAGCCACAGCCGCACACTGAACATCGGCGCCGCGCCGGGTGCAGCCATTGAACTCAACACGCAGGACTTGACAGGGAACAGACCCGGTCGACGTACAACTTCGTGGTCAACTGGCGGCCACAGCCGCCCAGCCACAGCCCGCACCAGAAGGTGTGCCCGGCGTACCGGGCGCGGAAGGCGTCGAGTTCGATCGCCTCGATGGGCAGGACCAGCGGGTCAAGCGAGTTGGGTGCGGATCCTCTGAAGGGGAATGGAGCGTCGGCGCCTGGGATGTGATGCGTGCCGCCTGGTGTGCTTGTTGTCAGTGGCGGCCTGTAGTTTTCGCGCATGGCGAGGTACGGGGATCCGGGTGCGGTTGAGTGGGTGGAGTCTGGCGGTGGGCCGTTGATCGCGGTGCCCGCGGTGGCGTTGTCTTCGTGGTCCGGTGCAGACGGTGCCGGGCTGGAGACGGACTACGACAGGGCCTGCGGTGTTGACGCGTACGGGGGCCTGGTCACGGTGGGGCAGTCGCTCGCGCTGGTCCTCGGTGACGAGCCTGCCTCCACGTCCTTTCTTCCCGAGCACGGGGTGTTCTTTCGGTGGTGTGCTGCAGAGTCGGAAGCAGAACTGCTCGCCGGCATTGATGCCGCGCTCGCCGAGGCCGTATGGGAACCTGAGCAGCGGTGGGACGTGCCGGGGGCCGTCGTCTTGTTCGATGCGGCGTGGCCGGGCGGTGAGCTGGAGCCGGAGAATCATCTGCGTGTGGAACTGGAGCTGGGGCGATATGGGGTTCGTGGCACGTACGTTGAGCCGGATCCGCAGACGTCGTTCATCCTGGTGCAGCTTCGACGCCTCGTCTGACCTGTTGGGGAACCGTTCGCCGAGCGCGGGGTAATCGGGTCGGAGCGCCTCTACCGTTGCCAGGTGGAGGTGGGGCGCCATGGTGTCTTTGCCGGAAGAGCTTCAGGCGCGGGAGGCCGCAGCTCGGCGACGCGTGGAGGAACTCCAGTCTGAAGTCGCGGAGTTGACTCGGCGCCTGGAGGGGGCGCGGGAGGATCTGTCGCGGCTGGAGATCACGCGGGAGACCGTGGCGCAAGTTTTGGCGGACCTGTCGGCCGCGGGGGCCGAACCGGACCTTGCGGCGGAGGAAGCGCCGGAGGCGAACGAAGCGTCGGCGCCCCATGGGGTGGGGGTGATGATGGTGCCGCCGTGGCGTGAGGGCCTCGTCGTCGCGGTGTTGCCGGATGTTTACCGCGACATTGTGGAGGTCATCGCGGATGCGCCGGGACCGGTGCATGCCAAGCAGATCGTGCCGCGGATCGGTTTGCCGACGACGACCGGAAAGATCGAGGGGACCCGGGGAAAGCTGAAGCGTCTGGTGGAGCGCGGCTGGCTCGACGAGGACACGCCGGGGCAGTTCACCCTCGCCCGACAAGGTCCGGGCCGGGAGCGGGCCAACTCCCGGTGACCAAGGGGCTCTTCTCTCTAGATTCGAGGGTGCCAACCACATCGGATCCGCTGAAAGAAGAGCCCGGTGGAACAGTACGACGCCTTATCCGAGCCTGATCCGTACATCGCCTCCCGTGACGCCTTCGAACGCCTCATCTCGACGCTGGCCGGTGCCCCGGCGCGGGGCATGACCCATGACGAGCTGGAGCTGCTGCTCGAGCGGCAAGGACGCGAACTGCTGCGGCAGTTGATGCAAGATCACCTCGACAAGCTGGCGGAGAGGGAAGAGAACGCCGTGCGCGCGGACGCAGGACAGGCGGTGGTACGCGGTCCGGAAGGACAGGTGAGGACCTGGCGCGAGAGGGACCATGGCCGGTGGCTGACCTGCGTGTTCGGGCCGGTGCGGGTGACCCGGATCGCCTATCGAGGCAGAGGCGTTGCCAACGTGCATCCAGCGGACGAGACGTTGTCACTGCCCGCGGGCCGGCACTCACGCGGGCTGATCCGGCTCGCGGTCCTGGAAGCGGTCCGCGGTTCGTTCGACCAGGCCGCCGCCGCGATCGAGCGAAGGTGCGGCAAGGTGCTGGGCAAACGCCGTCTCAAAGAACTGGTGATCGCTTCCGCCGTGGACATTGCCGCCTACTACGCGGCGAAGATCCCCATCCCATGCACCCGCGAGATGCCGCTGATCATCCAGGTCGACGGGAAGGGGGTGGTGATGCGGCCCGAGGCCCTGCGCGAGGCCCCCCGACGGGCCGCGGCCAAGAGCGCGGCGGCCGGGCGGCGCGGACGCCTGGCCCCGGGGGAGAAACCCAACCGGAAGCGGATGGCGACGGTGGCCTGCGTCTTCGACGTTCTTCCGGCCCCGCGTTCGGCCGCACGACATCGTCCACCCGCCCGGCGGGCGCAGCGAGGCCCGGCCGCCACGGCCGGGACCGAAAGCGCAGCGGAAATGGTGCACCGCCTCGGTGATCCGTCCCCCGGAGCAGGTCGTCGCCGACGCCTTTGCCCAGGCCGCCGCCCGCGACCCGCAGCACCTGCGGGACTGGATCGTGCTCGTCGACGGCGCCCGCCACCAACTCGACCTGATCCACGACGAAGCGGCCCGGCGCGGCCAGGCTGTCCACGTCCTGCTCGACTTCGTGCACGTCGCGGAGTACTGCTGGACAGCCGCGCACGCCTTCCATCCAGTCGGCGGCCGCGAGGCCGAGACCTGGGCCGCGGACAAACTCACCGCGATCCTCGCCGGACACGCCGACCGCGCCGCCACCGAGATAACCGCCCAGGCCGCAGCCGAACAGCTTCCCCCCCCCGCCCGCCGAGACGCTGTCACCACCTGCGCCCGCTACCTCACCGGGCACCTCGACCAACTCCGCTACGACACCGCCCTCGCGGCCGGCTGGCCGATCGCCACCGGCGCCGTCGAGGGCGCCTGCCGCCACCTGATCGCCGACCGCCTCGACATCACCGGAGCCCGCTGGGGACTCGATGGCGCCGAAGCCATCCTCCAACTCCGCGCGCTCATCACGAACGGCGACTTCGAGGACTACTGGATCATGCATGCGGCCCGTGAACACCAGCGCCTCTACTCAAGCCCTGACCAGCAGAAATACCACCTCACCGCTTGATCATGACCGACACTTCAGAGGATCCGCACCCAAAGCCGATACGGTCGCCGCACAGAAGGCCGGGCTGACGGCCGCGGCACGAGAAGACCGCAGCACGGCTCAGCCCGCGGTCCCGCCCGGTCAGCCGGCCGGGACATCACCTGCGAAGGGAGCTCACCATGACGGACATGCACATCATCGGCATCTACCCGGAGGAGTACGACGGTCAGATCGCCGACGACCCGTACGCAATCGGCGACGGCATCTACTACGACGGCGGCCTGTACGGCCTCGACGGCGGACCCGACCACAACCAGGGACCCGACGACAGCATTCCCGCGAAATAGGGCACACCGCGTCTTGGACCCCGTCAAAAGCATCACGCACTACGGGGAGATGAGGTGGGAGATCCACGCCGACGACGGCAGTGTCGCGGTCTCGATCGACGGCTACATCGACGACACATCATCGCAGCGCCTGTTGCTGTCCAGCGCGGAAGACTTCGACCGGGTCGACGCGGTCAGGGCGGAGTGCGACGCCCTCCTGATAGGTGCCGGCACACTGCGTCAGGACAACCCGCGCCTCCTGGTCGGCTCTGAGCAGCGCCGGGCGGCGCGCCTGGCGCGAGGCCTCCCGGCCCACCCGCTGAAGGTGGTGGTCACCGCGAGCGGCGACCTCGACCCTGGACTCCGCTTCTGGCACTGCGGTGGACGGAAGACGGTCTACACCCGATGCGTGCCCGAGGCCGTGCGACAGCAGTTCCGAGGGGCGGCCGAGATCGTGGAGTTGGGGCCTGCCTTGGGCCTCCCCGCGATCCTCGACGACTTGGCAGCACGAGGCGTCCGCCGCCTTCTGGTCGAGGGAGGAGGCAGCATCCACACACAGTTCCTCAAGGAGGACTTGGCTGACGAACTGCACGTGGCCCACGCGCCCGTGCTGGTGGGAGCAGAGAAAGCACCTCGATTCCTGCGCCCCGCCCGCTTCCCAGGCGGTGCAAAACGACGCATGAAGCTCATCGACGTCCAGCAACTCGGAGACACAGTGCTGCACCGCTACGCCCCCCGGGGCGCCGCATGACCAACCTGTACCCGGGCATCGACGCCCTACGACTTACCAAGGCGGTACAACTGGCCCGGTTGTGCCCGCAGTCCAACGGTGCCTTCAGCGTGGGTGCAATCGTCTTCGACGCGGCCGGCGTGGAAATTTCCCGAGGATACAGTCGCGAATCCGACCCCGTGGTGCACGCGGAGGAGGGCGCACTGGCCAAGCTCGACCACGATGACGAGCGCCTCCGGGGGGCCACCCTCTACACGAGCCTGGAGCCGTGCTCCAAGCGTGCTTCTCGGCCCCGGAGCTGCACCCAGATCATTCTGGACTCGGGCATTTCCAGGGTCGTGTTCGCCTGGCGCGAGCCGGACACGTTCGTCACCAAATGCCAAGGCAGGTACCTCCTCGAAGAGAGAGGCATCGAAGTCGTCGAGCTACCGGAACTGGCCGTGGCCGCCATGCAACCCAACACGCACTTGCTTCGGAGCGAGAGAGTCCAATGAGTACGCACACCCTGACAGGTCTTCCCACCGAACCCCTCCGGCTCGCCGTCCTTCAGGCGGAAGCAACGCCTGCGGACGTGCAAGGCAACTCACTTCGGGCAGCCTCAATGGTGCGCGAAGCAGCTACTGAACTTGAACTCGTGATGTCGGACGGCTCGTGGTGGCGGCGTCAGGGTCCGAGACCGCCGGCTGTTGTCGGCTCGGGTTCAGGACGGTGGCTGTAGCCAGCGCCGCGCCGCGGCGAGATTCACCTCGACGTCATCGCTCCAAGAGCAGACCTCCAGCCATGAGAGGTAGCCGCCTTGCGCGAAGACCAGGACCTCGCCAGGGCACTCGCCGATTTCGGTGAACAGCTGTACGTCGACAGCCACGACGGTGCCAGGGCCGGTTGGCGCGGTGTGGACGCAGTGCGGGCCGGCCCGTCGCCAACAGCGCGCTGTGGACCTGACGGCCAATCAGAGTCTGACTTCACTGCGAGACATGGGAAATGTCTTGACGGAGAAAAGCACGGGAGCCGCATCGCAAGTGACCATTTCTCGCGCCGCGATTCATGAGTCGCACTTCGGAAACTTCGGGAACCGCAGGTAGGAGGCCCCTGTGCGCGAAGAGTGGACCTCCAGAAGTTATGCAGGGTGCGTACGGGCGTTGCGCCGAAAGAGGGATGAGTGTCGGCGCTCACCCAGGCGCGACTGGCGGTCGGGGGACGTGAAACGTGGCACTGCAACGCCGTTCAACAGGTCGGATGATGCTCGTAGATACCGCATCGAACATGCGCAATTCGTTCTCTTGCCTGAGTGGTGAAGCGTTTCCCCGCGCGGCAGGAAAGGTCGCCGCTGAGCCGATCGAAGGGATTCGGTGATGTGAACCAATCCGGAACGGTATCTGCTCCGTATGTCATAGCCGTCAATGTCTATTGCTGTAGGTGTAGGAATTCTCCACTGCTCCGTAATCGGCGGGCGCGTGCGGTGCCCTGCGAGATTCAGGCGCCCCGGCAGTAGGACGATCGACGGGGGAGTGCAAGGGTGGAGGGATGACAGCTGAACGCTTCGAAGTCACGCGTCACATCGCCGCCTCGCCCTCTGCGATCTTCGATGTGCTGCGTTCTCCGCAGGGACATGTGAGCATCGACAGCTCGGGCATGCTGCAGTCCGCGCAGGGCGACCCCGTGGGAGCGGTCGGGGACGAGTTCGTTGTGCACATGGACCGGGAGGCACTGGGTGACCTGCCCATGGGCCGCTACGACGTGACTGTGATCATCACGCGTTTCGAACGCGACGCCCTGCTGGAATGGACGATCTCGGGCACCATCCAGCCGCCTATCCGTCACTTGTACGGCTACCGGCTCGAACCCTCCGATTCCGCCACGGTCGTCACGTCGTACTACGACTGGAGCAAGATTGATGACAGGTACCGCGAGGCGGGCGTCTTTCCGGTGATCCCGGAGGCTGGCCTGCGCGCGACGCTCGGCATCCTCGCGCGTACCGTCGAGAAGTCTCCGGCGGGTGCGACGGGTTGACACTGCTGCAAGAAGGCGGGCAACTCGCGATGACGTCGCCCCGATCCTTGTGACACTGCGGTGAGGCACAGGCAGATCTGGGCGAGTGCGCGGGGTCGGTTCGCGGCGTCGAGGACCGTCAGCAGGGGCGCTCCACTGGGGGATGCCCCATCAAGTCGTACGCGGTGTTCACCAGTTTTCGACGGCCAGGGCGGGCGCGGGTTGGGGTATCGACGTCGCGCTCGTCGAAAGGGCCGTGGAAATACAGCATGCGCCGATGAGTTGTGTCTTCCGGACGCCGGTGGGCCACCGACTTGAAACGGGCGCCGACGGGTGGCATGTAGTCCGGACGGGTGAACTCCAGCCGTGCAGCCAATCCAGCCCTCAGGGACGCTCCGGATGGCCAGTGAGAAGCCAACCGCTTCTCGTCCCCGACCTCAGGGGGAGGGGACCGTGCGGAAGTGTGGAGCGTTTCATGTCTCGTGTGCTGAAGAGTGCGGCGATCGCGGTGGCCATCGGCGGTTCGGTCCTGGCCGGTGCGGGCGCGGCGTCCGCGGACGCCGGAGCTCAGGGCGCCGCTGTGGGGTCGCCCGGGGTGCTGTCCGGCAACGTCCTCCAGGTGCCGGTCCACGTCCCGGTCAACGCCTGCGGCAACACTGTCAACCTCATCGGCCTGCTCAACCCGGCTTTCGGCAACAGCTGCGCCAACGGCTCGGGCAACTGGGGCCATCACGCCTGGGACGAGGGCCACATGGGCCACCACGGCTCGATGAACCACGACGCCGACAGGGGCATGTGGAAGTAGTCCACCGCCCGTAGGTACCGGCGGTCGGCCCGTCAGGGGCCCCTCCGCTGTATCGCGCAACCCGGTGCCGCAGCATCACGCGGCGCCGGGGATGTGGTGCGTATGAATGCTGCATGACGCGCCCTCTGTAGGCCGCTGGACCGGGCCCGTGGTGGGAGACAGGGCGGACTCGTGCGCCCGCCACAGCATGACCGGCCGGAACCATCTGATGATCCGCCAAACCCGCTGCGGACGGTGCCGGCCCGCCTCGACCGGTCTCCGGTGTTCGCGGCGAGTCGGAAAAGGGCTGCATGGTCGTGCGGGCACCATGGATGTCAGGTCTTCGGCGGGGCGGGCCCCGGGGATCGAGGCGGAGGTGTCTGGCTGCGGGGCCTGATGAACTCCGTACAGAGCACGGCAGCGATGGCGGGGCCGGCCTGAAGGATCAGACAGATCCAGCCGCCACCCGCAAATCAGGCGGGCGCGACAAGGAACGCACCGCCCGTGCCGATGAGCGCGGCCAGTACGGCGGTCGCCATCGTCCACATGACCGACACGCGGGGCCTGCCGGTGTCCAGGAGGCGCCCCAGGGTGGCCGCCACCACCCCAATGGGTAGGCAGGCCAGCACATTCAGTACGTCCACCCGCGCATTTCCCACTTCAGTTGAACGTGCTGCGAGCTCTCGGCGAGGCCCTGTCCGCAAACCTCTCGGAGATGGCCAGGAGACGAAGAAGGTGGACGAGGCGGCCGGCGACTGCGCTTCCGAATCGCCGTCCGCCTCGCCCACCGGACACAACCGTCGGGAGGCCACCGCTCAAGCGGCCCGGAACTGTTCCCCTCTTTTGTGCTGCCCCCGATTTCTGTGGGTGACAGCAGGAAGGAGGGGCGCAGGTTTCCCGTCTTCCCTCTGCTCGGCTCTGTCGGCTCGTGGTCCGTCAGCTCTTGGGCATGAGGACGGAGTCGATGATGTAGACGTTGGCGTTGGCGGTCTTGACGTTGCCGCAGACGACGTTGGCGCTGTCGTTGACCTTGTAGTTCTCGCCGGAGCCGGAGGTGGTGAGCTTCGACTTCTCCAGAGTGTCGAAGGAGCCCTTCTCCAGGTCCTTGGGCGCCAGCTTCTGGCCCACGACGTGGTAGGTCAGGATCTTGGTGAGCTGGGCCTTGTCGCTGAGGACCTTGTCCAGGTCGGCCTTCGGGATCTTGGCGAAGGCGTCGTTGGTGGGCGCGAACACGGTGATGTTCTCGGCGTTGTTCAGGGTGTCGACCAGGCCGGCCTTCTTCACCGCGGTGACCAGGGTCGACAGGGCCGGGTTGTTGGAGGCGGCGGTGGCGACCGGGTCCTTGGCCATGCCGTCGAAGGAGCCGGCGCCGTCCTTCGGCACAGAGGAACAGGCCGAGCCGAACGGCTCATCGGCGGTGCTCATGTCGTCGGAAGGGCTGGCCTTGTCCGACCCCTTCGACGCAGCCGAGGACGCGCTGTCGGAGGCCTTGTCCTTGGAATCGCTGTCGGAGCAGGCGGTCAGCGCCAGCGGCAGCATGGCCGCGGCGGCGACGACGACGGCGGCACGACGAAGGCGAGTCTGCATGAAAATCCCTCAACGATCAGAACTGTGAAGGCCATCCGCCTCCATCGCCGGGAATCCGGTGCGGTCGCCGCCGCGGATTGGTCGGTTCCTCGAAAGAGTGAAACCCAAGGGGAGGAGAGCCCCCGTACGCCCTGGTCAGCCCGGGTGCCGGGAGAGCCAGTACGGGTTGTCGTGAGGGAGGCCCCCGCTGACTCTTCCGTACATGCCGCCGGTCATCAGCAGCAGTCCGACGGCGAAGCTGAACAGGACGTTCTGCATGCGGAAGTTGAGAAAGTTGAACCGGCTGTCCAGCGCGAACAGGAACGCCAATCCGGCCAGCAGGAAGCCGATCCCGAGCACCATGTTGACGGTGGACGCGGCGTTGCCGCCGCGGACGGCGGCCGCCAGGAGCACGCCGCCGACCACCAGGGAAAGGACACTCAGGGCCCCGTTGGTGTTGAGGCCGAGGGCGGTGTTGGTGCCGGTGTCGAAGAAGCCGATCCGGCGGATGAGCCCCAGGACGCCGAACGTCACGAGGAACAGGCCCATGGTTCCGGCGCTGAGCCGGTAGACCCGGCTCAGGCGGTGGTCGACCGGCAGGTGATCGTCGAGCTTCACCCGCGGTCGGGCGTGGGGGCCGGCGTGCAGTGTGGTCATGGCGAGAACCTCCTTGCCCCTCCTGGCGGATACGGGCAGCTGTCAGCAACTGGGCGGCTGCCAGCCGGTGGGCCGGACATGGGCGGCGCTGATCCAGCCGTGGGCGTCGTTGTCGAAGTACCAGGTGGACGTTCCGTCCGCGTGGCCACCGTCGGTCTGGCAGAACAGCCGGATATGGGAACCCGCGGGCAGCGTGGCGGTCGCCTTCGCGTGCACGGTCGGCGCGTCACGGACGTAGACCTCGGTCCGTGCCGTCACGACGGCCGGAGCGATATGGTCGGCATGCCCGTTTCCGGACCAGGACCAGGCCCCGGCCGCGGATACCGTCCAGGACCCCGACCAGGTCCAAGACTCCGACCAGGAGCTGCCGGGCCCCCAGTCGTCCGGGTCCCAGCCGGAGGCGTGGGCGCTGCCGCTGGCGGCGAGGCCGGTCAGGGCGAAGGCCCCTGTCAGGGCGGCGGCGCAGGCCCGGGTGCGGATCTTCGATCGGTTCATGGCCAGACTCCTCCTCGGATCTCCCCTCCCGTCCCGTGCGCCCGCGGGTCCGAGTGTGAAATGGCGCCGCACCATCGGGTGCGCCCTCCACCGGGAATCCGGCACCAGCACCCGCCCTGGATTGCCGAAATCCTCGAAATTCTCAAATCGGGGCAATCCGCCCCTTGCGTGGTGACGAATTCTCGATGTGAGGGCGCGAATGACGCGCCGACCCCCGGTAGCCCGCGCTCTCACCGGCCCCGGGCTGCTCGGGGGCCCGGCGAGCCCGCTCGCCCGCCGCAAAGGAGTGTTGATCATGACCGCTCATCGCGTAAGCACCCGGATCCTGGTCGGAGGGGCGGCGCTCGCGCTGCCGTTCTCGCTGGCGGCGCTGGCCCCGGCGGCGTCGGCCGACGACATGACGGGCCCGTTCGGGCCGGCCTGTTCCTCCGTGCCCAAGGACGGTGCGGGTTCCTTCGACGGCATGGCCAAGGACCCGGTGGCGACGGCCGCCTCGCACAACCCGGACCTGTCGACGCTGGTGGCGGCGGTGAAGAAGGCCGGTCTGGTGGACACGCTGAACAACGCGAAGGACATCACGGTGTTCGCGCCGACCAATGAGGCGTTCGCGAAGATCCCGAAGGCGGATCTGGACAAGGTCCTCAACGACAAGGCCCAGCTGACCAAGATCCTGACCTACCACGTGGTCGGGGAGAAGGCCACGCAGGACAAGCTGGCTGACGGCAGCTTCAAGACGCTGGAGGGCGGCATGCTCACCACGTCCGGATCGGGCGAGAAGTACAAGGTCAACGACACCGCGAACATCGTCTGCGGCAATGTGCAGACCTCGAACGCCACCGTCCACATCATCGACACCGTCCTGATGCCCAAGAGCTGACTGTACGACCGAACGGCGCGCAGTCGGAGGGAAAAGGGGAGTCAAGGGGTGCACCGATGGTGCACCCCTTGATCATGCCCAGGAAGGGCGGGGTCGATCAGGCGGGAAGCTGCAGCAGGGCCACCGGCTGGGTGGTGGGCTGCTTTGATCCGCCGTCCGGTTCGAGGGTGACGCCCACGCCGGACGCCTTGTCGACGGCGCCCGTCATCAGGACGCTCTGGCTCGCCCGGGATGGGTTCATCAGGCCGGCCGGGCGCATCTGATCGCCGTCGGTGAACCACAGTTGGTACACCTTGCCCTCCGGCGGCTTCGCCATGCCGGAGGCGATGAAGACGGCCTTGTCGCTGTCGTGCGAGACGACCACGGAGCCGCGCGCCCCGCCGCCGACGGCGGTCGAGGTCACTGTGGCGTCCGGGGCGGCGAGCACCTCATTGATCTGGTCGGCCTGGCGCTGCGCGGCCTCGGCCTGTTGACGGGCTTCGTCGGCCTGCTGGTGCTGCCACAGCGTCGTGCCGCCGAGAGCGGCAGCAGCGGCGACACAGGCGGCGAGCGCCCAGCGCATGGCGTGCCCGCGACGCGCTGTGCGCGACAAGGCCGTCACCGCAGAATGAGGGCGCTCCTGGCGCACACCGGCGATCTGCTCCAGCACCTGGGCCTTGAGGCGGGGCGGTGCCGGCATCGTGGCCGCGAGGGCCAGCCGTCCAGCGGTCGCCGTCAGCTCACGTACCTCCTGGGCGCAGTCCTCGCACTTGGCAAGGTGCTGCTCGAACGCGACGCGCTCGTCCTCGTCGAGGGCATCCAGCGCGTAGGCGCCCGTCAGCGTGTGCAGGTCGGTCGGGGCGGTCATACGGTCACCCCCAAGCAGTCGCGAAGCCGGATGAGACCGTCACGCAGCCGGGTCTTGACGGTGCCCAACGGCGCGGACAGTGTCTCGGCGACCTCCTTGTACGTGAGGCCCTGGTAGTACGCCAACGTCACCGACTGACGCTGGATCACACTCAGGGAACGCAGGCAGCGCCGCAGCTGTTCCCGCTCCAACCGCCCCTCCACCTGTTCACTCACCTCGTCGAACTCCGGGACCTGATCGAGCAGCGCGACGCGGTGGTCGCGCGCGGCAGCCGCCTCCACCGAGCGGATCCGGTCGACAGTGCGGCGGTGCGCCAAGGTGAGCACCCAGTTCAGGACCGTGCCCCGATCCGCCCGGTAGCGCGCCGCGGTACGCCAGACCTCGACGAGGACTTCCTGGGCGACTTCCTCGGACTGGGCATGATCGCGCAGCAGTTTGCACACGACGCCGAACACGGGCGCAGCCACCGCGTCATAGATGACGGAGAACGCATCGCGATCCCCCTGCGCGACGAGGGCGAGCTGTTCCTGCAGATCAGGTCCACGGGTTGGGCCGGGCCTGATCGGCCTGGGGTGTGTCATGTGCCGCCTTCCGAACACCGCTGGGCAGCGGCAGAGCAGGTCAAAGTCACCAGTAACGCACAGCGTTCCCCTTCTACTCGAATCAGGGCCCGAAGTGCGCTTTGGCCAGGAGTCAGTCGACGGTGACGACGACGGAGTGCCATCCGGAGGCGCCGTCGGGGATGGTGGGGGTGCGCTGCTCGGTCTGGGTCTCGCCGGTGCGGTCGGTGGCCCGGACGGTCAGGGTGTGGCCGCCCTTGGTGGCGTCCCAGGGGTAGGACCACTGGCGCCAGGTGTCGCGGGTGTCCTCGGTGGCGAGGCGTGCTTCTTCCCAGGGCCCGTCGTCGACGCGGATCTCGACCTTGTCGATGCCGCGGTGCTGCGCCCAGGCAACTCCGGCGACCATCACGGTGCCGGCTTTCGGGCGGGCGAAGGGCTTGGGGGTGTCGATGCGGGACTCGGTCTTGATGGGCGCCTTCTGTGCCCAGTCCCGCTTGACCCAGTACGAGTCGTAGGCGTCGAACGTGGTCAGCTCGATGTCCTGGATCCATTTGCAGGCCGACACGTAGCCGTACAACCCGGGCACGATCATGCGTACGGGGAAACCGTGCTCGAAGGGCAGCGGCTGGCCGTTCATGCCGAGGGCGAGCATCGCGTCGCGGCCGTCCATCACGTCCTCGACCGGGCTGCCGATGGTCATCCCGTCCACCGACCGCGCCACCAGCTGGTCCGCGGGCCCGCCCTTCGACGGCGGTTTCACCCCGCACTGCTTGAGGAGGTCGGTCAGGCGGACGCCGATCCAGCGGGCGTTGCCGACGTAGGGGCCGCCGACCTCGTTGGAGACGCAGGTGAGGGTGATGTTGCGTTCGATGAGCGGCATCTTCAGCAAGTCGGCGAAGGAGACGGTCAGTTCGCGCTCGACGCCCTTGCCGTGGATACGCAGCTTCCAGCTGGTGGCGTCGACCTTCGGGACGACCAGTGCGGTGTCGACGCGGTAGAAGTCACCGTTGGGCGTCATGAACGGGCTGATGTCCTTGATCCGCAGGGCCGCGCCGCGCGGCACCGGGGCCGCCTTCGACGCCGGGGCGGGGATCACGACGTCCTTCCGGGAGGCGACGGCGTTCTGGCCCTGGGACCCGTTCAGCGCCCGGCCCGCGAGCCCGGCACCGGTGGAAGCCGCGGCCGCGGCGGTCGCGGCCAGGATGAACCCGCGCCGGTCCCACCCCGACCCGCCTGAGCCGTCAGCGTCATGTACGGGGGCTGTGTCATCCAGTGCCTGCGCCGCGGAGTCTTCCGAAACCGAGCCTGGAGGGACGGTGGCCCGGCCGGCGACGTTCGCCGTGCGTCCAAGGCGGCCGGTCAAGTAGTAGAGCAGGCAGGCGCCGGCGATGGCGCCGACGGCGGAGGGCAGCGCGTCGGTGATGCTGGTGGAGTCGGGCCTGCTGGTGGCGGCCAGGGCACCGACGACGCCGAACGCGAGGACACCGAGGGAACCGATCAGCCGCCATCGTGCGGCGAGCGCCCCCAGCACGAGGGCGAGCACGGTCAGCACGGCCAGAATGCCCAGTTGCAGCACCAGCTTGTCGTTCGTGCCGAACTGCCGGATCGCCCAGTCCTTGACCGCCGGCGGGGTGCGGTCGATCGCCGCCCCGCCAACCGCGATGACCGGACCCGATTCGGGCCGCACCGCCGCGGAGACCAGCTCGGCGACCGCGATCGCCGCATAACCGGCGAGCAGTCCGCTCAGTGCGCCCAGAGACAGGCGTTTGATGCCGCGCAGATGCGTGGGGGTCGAGTCGTCGTCCATGTGCGGGAATCCGTTCTTGCGCTGCGCCTGGATTGGTCGTTCACGCCATCGAGGGATGAAGGGGCCTGCGGCAGCAGTAGCAGGCAGAGCGGCGCGGTCCCTGGTGGCAGCGCCGCCGGGCTGCCGGTATTCCACGATCTGGAGGGCAGTGTGCGGGGCGAAAGAGTGACGGCTTGTGCGAAGACCAAGCCGTGGGGCACAGGCCGCCGGATTACCGGCGGGCACACCGACCCACACCACACCGCCCGATAAGGCGAGGCAACGGCCGCCGCAGGAAAGCGGTGATACCTGCCGCTTCAGCGGCCAGGTCGATTACTCCGGGGGAGCAGCCGTGAGAGTGCACATCCTGTTCGCGTCGTTGATGAGGCGGGTACGGGCCGAGCCTGCGGCTGGTTGCCGGTTCAGGGCCCGGGCCTGCCGCGGCAGCAGGAAGCAACGTGCGTGTGACCGAGGCGAAATGCGCCTCGCGACCTGCCACTTGAGCCCTGAACCGTGCCCGGTGACGCCGCCCGCGGAGCTGAGGGAAGCCGTCTTGAGAGCCATCTCGCACACACCTCAGGAACCCGCAGACACACACGCCGCTCAACAGACCGACCACGATGCGACCAATCCGCCTCCCGGTAGGCCTCCGGAATAGGGGAGTCAGAAGCTTGTGGAGTCCGAAGCCGTCGGCAGATCGCTGAACGGCACAGGAAAGAGGCTTGCTGTGATAGCCCGTCACACCGCACGACTGACCGCCCTTGCCGCCGTTCCCGCGGCTCTCGCCCTGGCCGCTGTTCCCGCCGGCGCGCACACCGGCCACACCGCGGCAAGTGGCTCCGGCGACACGTACCAGATCGACCTGGCCTCGCTGAACAACTCCGGCGCCAAGGGCACGGCGATGCTCATGCTCGACGGCACCCGGCTCACCGTGAAGATCGAAGCGTCCGGACTCGTGCCCGGCCAGCCCCACGCACAGCACATCCACGGTTCCACCGACGGCCATGACTTCCACTGCCCGGACGCGTCCGCGGACAAGAACAAGGACGGCATCGTCACCACCGCCGAGGGCCTTCCGGTCTACGGCGACATCAACATCTCCTTGACCACCAAGGGCGACACGTCCAAGAAGAGCGGTCTGGCCGTCGACCGGATGCCGGTCGCGGACAAGAGCGGCAAACTCTCCTACGAGCGCACGATCACCGTGTCGCAGGAGGTCGCCGACCACATCAAGGACCTGCATGTGGTCCAGCACGGCATCGATCCCAACCACAACGACAAGTACGACTTCGGCAAGGGCAAGAGCGAACTCGACCCGAAGCTTCCGCAGGAAGCGACCGCACCGACGGACTGCGGCATGGTCCAGGGGGCAGCGGTCGGCTCCATGCCGGCGGGCGGTGTCGAAACCGGATCGGGCAGCACCGCCGGCATCGAAGCACCGGGCCTGATCGCCGGCGGCGGAGCGGCCCTCGCCGCGGCCGGCGCGCTCACGGTGGCACGCCGACGCCGTGCCCACCTCGGCGACAACGCCCGCTGACACGGCGATGGATTCCCGCCTGTTCAGGCGGCTGCGCCGTGGCCGACAGCGCTCGCTGTCGGCCACGGCGGCCGCCGTGCTCCTGCTGCTGGGTGCCACCGCCCTGGTCGTAGGCCTGTTGCGGCAACAGCCCGCACCTCCCGTTGCCCATCCCGCGCAGGAACCTGCTCGTCGGTCCGCGCCGCCCTCAGCGGCGGGGAACAGCAGCTCGCCGCACCACGACGAGCGTCCTGCAGTGATGGCCGCGTCGGCGCCGACGCGCCTGTCCATCCCGGCGATAGGCGTCGACACTTCGCTGGAACGCCTGGCTCTGGATGCGCACCGGGCCATGCAGACTCCCAAGGACCCGGCTCGCGTGGGCTGGTACACACCCGGCCCCACCCCCGGCGCCAGAGGCCCGGCCGTCATCGCCGGTCACGTCACGTGGAATGAGACCAAGGCAGTCTTCTTCCAGCTCGCCCGCCTGAAGGCAGGCGACCACGTGTACGTGCACCGCAAGGACGGCTCCACCGCCCGCTTCACCGTCTCCCGCACCGAGCAGTACGCCAAGAAGGACTTCCCCTCCATCGACGTCTACGGCAACGTCGACTACGCCGCACTGCGACTGATCACCTGCGCCGGCACATACAGCGGTCACTCCTACGCCGACAACACCGTCGTCTACGCCCGCCTCGACCCCGAGTCCTGAACCCGCGCCCGAACTCCAGCGACGCCCCCGCAGATTTCCTTGTGGAGTAGACCAATCCGTCGGGGCTGGGGTCCCGGATTCCTGGCAGGGGACGGTAGGCACGACGAGGGGGAGCGGTAGTGGACGAGCAGGACGTGGCCATAGTGCAGGACAGTCTGCAGCGAGCATCGGCCCGCGGAGTGCACGTGGTCCGGTACTTCTATGCGCACCTGTTCGGCAGCAGACCGGACCTGCGTCGGCTCTTCCCTGCCGAACTCGGGGAGCAGCACGAGCGGCTGCTGAACGCGCTGCTGCACGTCATCACGCATCTCGACCGTCCCGCCACGGTGTCCTACCTCCAACGGCTGGGTCGTGACCACCGCCGGTACGGCATCGCCCGGCGCGATTACCTCAGCGTCGGACAGAGCCTGATCGCATCGATCGCCGAGCACACTCCCCGGACCTGGAGCGAGGACACCGAACGGGCCTGGACGAACGTGTACGGCATGGCGATGGACACCATGCTGGCCGCGGCCCAGCAGGACAAGGACGCACGGCGCCCGGCGAGCTGGGAGGCAACCGTCGTCTCCCGCCGCCTGGACCGCACCGGGCACACGGTGGTCCTGCAGACGGTGCCCGACCAGCCCTACGCCTTCCGGCCCGGTCAGTACGCGGCCGTCCACCACCCGGAACTGCGCGGCGTGTGGCGTCCCTACTCGTTGGTGCGCCCGGGCGACGACGCGACACGCGGCGAGGTGGAACTCCACGTCGCCCGCACTCCCCATGGGGCTTTGAGCGCGCTGCTGTGCGACCACACCTTTACCGGGCAGTCCCTCACCCTGTCCTCGCCTGGCGGGGACGGCTGGACCACGCAGGACACGGGACCGCTGACCCTGATCGCGGCAGGCACGGGGTGGGCTCCGGCCCGTGCCGTCCTCAGCGAGCAGGTGCAACGTTTCCCGGCGCGCACCATTGACCTGCACATAGTGGCCCGTAGCCGTGACCACTTCTACGACCAGTCCCACCTTGCCCAGCTCGAGAGCCGTCACCACCAGTTGACCTGCCACTGGTGGTGGCCACGGGACCCGGACCGGGTCCGCGGGTTCCAGCGTGCGTTCCAGGACCATCTGGCCGGTGAGCGCTCCCTGGCCGCCCGTCACGTCTACGTCGCGGGTCCCCCCGCCTTCGTCCGCGACACCGTGGGCACCCTGGAGGAACACAACCGGCCACTCAGCCTGGCGCACGATCCACTCCCCGCGGAGCACCCCCAGACACCACTCACCCACGCCGAACGCGTCCTCGACCCGCCCCGGCCACGCTGGGTCAACCCGTCGCTGCACCACACCGGATGACCATCGGGCGGAGCCGGCCACTGGCTGCCGACGGACCCGTGACAACAAGTCGCCACTGGACTCGGCAAAGCCGCGTCTCTGAACCACGTGCGAGCCGCGAAACCGTCGGGCCCACGATCCCCGCTCTTCAGCAGTTATCTGTTCCGATCGAGAGGACCCTGAAATGAGCCGCGTATTCACGGTGCGCAGGAGCATCGACATCGGGGTGACGCCCGAGGTCGCCTATCAGGCCGTGAGTCGTCCTGAAGACATGGGCCGGTGGAGCCCGGAGAACCGGGGCACGACGGGTGCTGCTCCGGTCGGACCGGCGGTGCCAGGGACCTCGTTCGTCGGGCGCAACAAGAGGGGACGGTTCCGGTGGGTCACACGGTGCACCGTCACCGTGGCCGAGCCGGGGAGCCGATTCGCGTTCCGTGTCCATGCGATCGGTGCCCGTCGCCCGCGTCTGCGCGGGCCGATCGCTACGTGGGAGTACCGGTTCGAGGCGACTGACCACGGCACGCGCGTGACGGAGACCTGGACCGACGACCGGCGCGCCTGGCCCGATCTCGCCGCGCAGGTCTTCGACCGGATCGTCACTCGGGGGCAGACGTTCGCGGACTTCCAGATACGGAACATCGACAGGACGCTGCAGAACCTCCAACGCGAGCTGGAACGCGCCAACGCCGCCTGATGCGGCAGTGCGGTACGCGCCACTCGCTGCCGCATCCCCACCGGCTGTGGAGCAGCACGGGGCGCAACGGTCGTCCGGCCGGTGAGCCTACTTCGTCATACGACGGGTGGAGTCGGTTGGCTGCCGTCTGGCTCTTCACCGGCCAGCAGTTCGTGCAGAAGGTGGGATGCGGTGATCACGCCCAGGAGGTGCGGGCCGTCCTTTGCCGTCTCCACGACCGCGACGAGGGGACTGCGGGCCTGAGCCATGAGCGCGGCCACTTCCAGCGCCGTGTCGTCGGGTACGGCGACCGGCGGCGGCCCGGACTGTGCGGGGAGACAGTCGGCGACGCTGCGTCCGGCCAAGGCCTCGCAGATACGGTCCGCATGTTTCTCGTCGACGACCGCGGCCAGAGTCGGATCCTCGATCACGTAGGCCGGTACGAGCGCTTTGACCAGCTGGGAAGCAGGAAGGATCGCCTTGGGCGCACCGTCGGTGCCGAGAACGAGGAGGCCGGGCAGCTGATGTTCGGCCATGAGGCGGGCGGCCGCGGTGGCATCACTGTTCACGTCCACGGTCAGGTAGGGGATGGCGAGGTCGCGTGCTCGCATGGTCAGCTCCTGGGGAGGGTCGGTGGCGCTCAGCCGGGGTGGGCTGGTGTGCTCCGGAGAGGTTCGGCGAGACGGCGGTGGCGGTGTGGCGAGGACGCGCCATGGCCAGGCCGGAAGCACTCGGCGATGCTATGGCCCCCGGCTGCGGATGTCCGGCGACCTGGAGTGCCGCGAACGGCAGGACACTGCGTTCGACGGGGACCTGACGTCCAATCATGGCACCGGCGAAGCCGGAGGCCGTAGGGTCATCAGGACGATCGCGCGGCGGCTGGTGGCGCCCTCGTAGGGGGCTCTCGTCCATCAGAGGTCGGGAACAACGTCATCATTGCTTCCCAAGCTGCCCCCCGGCGGGCTCGTTGGCAGTCGTGGAAGGGCAGAGCGAGGGCGCCCAAGCCCGCGTCGGGTGTCTCGCCGCGCCGGGCGGGTGCGTTCGACGGCGCGCAGCAGCAGCTCGTCGGCCTGGACGAGATTGCCGGTCCTCGCGACGGCAGTGACGCGGTTCAGGTCAGAGCGAAGTAGCGCAGCCAGATGTACGTCGCCGAGATCGCCACCGTGACGGCCGTGACGACGAGCCCGTACTTGGTGAACTCCCAGAAGGAGATGGGCTGTCGGTTGCGCTCGGCGATACCAAGCACGACGACGTTGGCGCTGGCACCGATGGCGGTGGCGTTGCCCCCGAGGTCGGCTCCCAGGGCCAGCGCCCACCACATGACGTGATCACCGGCGCCGCCCATGTCGCGGACCAGATCGGCCGTGATCGGGGCCATGGTGGCGACGTACGGGATGTTGTCGACGACGCCGGACAGGACCGCGGACGCGCCCAGCATGACCATGGATCCACCGAGTTCGCTACCGCCGATGACATCGGCGAGCGCTTTGGAGATCTCGCCGATGACGCCGGTCTCGATGAGGCCGCCGATCATGACGAAGAGCCCGGCGAAGAAGGCGAGGGTGGGCCATTCCACCTCGCTGAGCACGTCACCGGTCTCGACTGTCGAGACGGCGACCAGGAGACCGGCGCCGAGCAGGGCGACGACGCTGGGCTCGTAGTGCACGACCGGGTGCAGCACGAACCCGGCGACCACGAGGGCCAGGACGACAAGACCCTGCACGAGAAGGCGGGGGTTCTTGATGGCCTCCCGTTCCTCCAGTGCCATCACCTCGGCGGCCCGGTCCTCGTCGTAGACGAATGCCTTGCGAAACATGATCCGGCACAGCAGTACCAGCACTGCCGTCAGGACAGCCGCCAGGGGAGCGAGATGTACCAGGAAGTCGTTGAACGTCAGCTGCGCGCGGCTGGCGATGATGATGTTGGGCGGATCGCCGACGAGAGTGGCGATGCCGCCGACGTTGGAAGCGAAGACCTCGGCGATCAGGAACGGGGCCACAGGCAGGGCGAGTCGCTCGCACACCAGCAGGGTGACCGGCGCGACGAGGAGGACGGTCGTGACGTTGTCGAGCAGCGCGGAGGCCGTGGCAGTGATGACGACGAGCATGACCATCACACGGAACGGTCTGGCGTGCGCTCGCTTCACGGCCCAGATGGCCAGGTACTCGAACATGCCAGTCTTCTTCAGCACGCCGACGATCATCATCATGCCCATGAGCAGGAAGATGACGTTCCAGTCGATGCCGGAACCGGTCGAGTAGAAGGCCGATTCGTCGTCCGTGGCACCGATGGCCAGCATCAGCCCTGCACCACCGAGAGCGGCGGCGACACGGTGGACCTTCTCGCTGATGATCAAGACGTAGGCACCGACGAAAACAATGATCGCCGCCCAGCCGTGCCAGTCGTTCACGGTCCTCCGATGGGACGTTTCATGAGGTGGGCAGGGTGACGGGCCCGCCAACTCGCCACGGTCGCCGTCGCGTTCGCGGGGGCCGGCGTACGCACGTCGGGATCGGTGCCGAGGCAACTGATCCGTCGCCGTGATCCTTGCTAGGGGCTTCTGTCTCGACGCCGCTGTCGGTGTGCCGACGTTCGGTCACACCGTGGGTGTCCTCGACTTCGAAGCGGCAGGCGATCGGTGACGCCGGCGTGCACCGTCAGACCGGACAGTGGCACTGCGACGAGGAAGGCGACACCGAAGACGGCGGTGAGGGCCACGGCCGGATTCCCCCGATCAGCGAAGAGAGCTCTCCTGAAATCGGAACCCCGGAGGGGTCTCGAATTCGCCGACCAGACTTCCCGGCACACCGCAAGGAACCATACACGTTCTTGACGCGGCATTGTCAGAGCCTTGATGCGCGGTTCAACCCGACGTGGTTTGCCGGGAACAGGAACTCACAACTGACCGGCTTCGGATGCACTGTTCATGGACTCGTGCATCGTGGATCAGGGGTACAGGACGGGTGGTTTTTGCCCCTGTTTGTGGACATCTCTTGAGGATCAGATCGTGGGATCTGATCCTCAAGAGATGTCCACAAACAGGGGCAAAACCCAGGCCCTTTGAATTCCGGCTGGTGGGCGCGCCGAGGATATTCACCGGTGCATCCATCAGCGGGAAGAAAGGCAGGACCAATGTCTCGGACAGCTTCGTATGTGCTCACGGCAGTGCTGGCTGTGGTGAGCGTTGCGCTCTTCATCGCGAGCAGCGAGGCGGCCGTCATGTTCGTGGCCTGTGGCTGCGTAGTCATGGCACTGGCCACGGTGATCTACGCTCATCGCTCTGGTCGGCCTCAGGGGTAGCCGCGTACTTCCATTGGGAGCGTTGAACAACCCACTGCCCCGTTATGGAATCCGCGGCGCGCCGTCGCGAACACCGTCAGGTCCGCGCCCTCTTCGGTGCGGACCTGACGTTCTGGAGGGGTGCGGGACGACTACCGGGCCCCTTGGAGTGCGTCGAGGGTCCACCCGCTCGCACTGCCGAGGCCTCACACGACCAGCCGCTCCAGGGCTTCGGCCTGGCGATCGGCCTGGCGAACCTGGCGAGGGCTGGCGATTGCCCGCCGGACCATGTCTGGGTGCAGTGTTCGGGCGTTGGCCCGGCCTTGGCAGGGAGACGGAGTCGAGCCGGTCGTGCGCACGAACCCGCTTCTGCTGCAGGCCCGCGGACAGGTGTGTGCGCAGGGCAGAGGGTGTAGTGCGGGCACGTGTTCAGGATGCGGCTGGACAGGCTCGTGCTTGACTGCCGAGACTGCCTACAGACGGGCTGGGGAGGGGGGACGGGGTGGCGGCTGGGGTGCGGGCGCCGTTGTTTTCTTTGTTGGGTGTCGTGCTGGGTGGTGTTCTGACGGCTTTGTCGCAGCGGGCCGTCCAGCGTTCTACCGAAATGTTGGAGGAGCGCCGTCAGGTCGATGCCGGGCGTCAGGCGCGGCGGGCCGAGCAACTGCAGACCATCAAGGATTATCTGGCGTGTGTCCAGGAGGCGGAGGGTGTGGCGTATCGGCGCCCGCACACGTGGGGTGAGGACGAGGCGTGGCACGGCACCGCGTCCTCGGTGATGGGCAGACTCTGGATCGCTGAACGGCACCTGGTGCTTCTGTGCCACGCCGATCTTCACGCTCCGGTGCAGGCGTACGCGCGGGCGTTGAACCAGGCGGTGTGGCGCGAGATCGGCGACAGCGAGGTCAACGAGCATGTCGAGGAGCACAAGCGTGCCTTCATGGCTGCGGCCCGAGCGAGCCTCGCCGCTGTCTGACGGTGCGCACACCGGGAGCTGTCCGAGGGGGCTGATGACAAGCAGCGGTGATGCAGTTCCAGAGGAACATCGGCTGGACCGCTGTTGAACGATGTCCACGCTGTGCGGCGATCCGTATCGGTGATCGGCCTGGCGGGGGCTGGCGATTGCCCAGGGGACCATGTCTGCGCGCCGGATGGGGCGTTGGCCCGGCCATGCATGCTGATTCACACGAGAGCGCAGCGCCCATGGTGGTGCTGAACGAGGCGTACTGGCTCACCACCCCCGCCGATCTGGGTGGCCACGCATCCTGTACCCGGTGCACATTGCGATCACCTTCCTTCATGGCGAATCGCGTGCTGTGCCGGCGTGTGCACTCGGCCATGACGGCATCGTCGGTGCTGACCGTGGCCGCCGCGCTGGCCGTGGCCGTGCGCCGAGAGCCGTTACGGGACCGGGAGCACGGTGAGTTCTTCGAAGACTTCGGGGTTGTCGGCGCGGGATGCGGACCGTCGTCGCGTCCGCGAGTGGCTATGTATCTCAGTGGGTGTTCTGCGAGTCGTCGTGGCCGGTTGTCCGGTTTGAGGGGTTGCGGTTGGCCGCTTCTGCGGTGTGCTGGAGACGTGGCTGATCGGCAGCCGTACCCGAGCGATCTGTCGGACGAGGCATGGGAGTTGATCCGGCCGGTCATCACGGCCTGGAAGGGGCAGCACCGTTCGGTCAGCGGCCATGAGGGCCGGTACGAGATGCGGGAGATCGTCAACGCGATCCTGTACCAGGCCCGGGTCGGCTGCCAGTGGCGCTATCTGCCGCACGACCTTCCGCCCTACACCGCGGTCTACTACTACTTCGGGCTGTGGCGCGACGACGGCACCGACCAGACCATCCACGACCTGCTGCGCTGGCAGGTCCGCGAGTCGAAAGGCCGGCGCGAGGACCCGTCCGCGGTCGTGATGGACTCCCAGACCGTGCACGTCTCGCTCAACGCCCCGAAGGAGACGACCGGCCTGGATCCGGGCAAGAAGAGCCGGGGCCGCAAGCGGGGCATCGCCACCGATGTGCTCGGTCTGCTCATCGCGGTGATCGTGGTCGCCGCGAGCGTGCACGACAACGCCATCGGGATCACGCTGCTGGACAAGGTGGCCGCCGACAACCCCGGCGTGGTGAAGAGCTGGGTCGATGCCGGGTTCAAGAACGCCGTCATCGAGCACGGCCGGTCACTGGGCATCGACGTCGAGGTGGTGTCCCGGGATCCGCAGACCAAGGGGTTCGCCCCGGCCCCGAAACGGTGGATCGCCGAGCAGACCTTCGGCACCCTCATGCTGCACCGCCGCCTGGCCCGCGACTACGAGACCCTGCCCGCCAGTTCGGCGTCCTGGATCCGCTGGTCGATGACCGACGTCATGACCCACCGGCTCACCGCCACCACCACTCCCACCTGGCGGGACCCGCCACCGGCCCGCCGGCCCGGACCGGCATGATCGTGTGGGAGTTGAGCATGCAGGAGTTCCTGGAACAGATCGAGATACGCGAGGCCGCCGGCCGTGACCTCGCGAACCGGCTCCGCACCCAGATCGCCGAGCTCACCGCCCAACTCACGGCCGCCGAACAGGCTCTGGAGCGACTGAAGATCACCCGGGAAACCATCCTGGAGATCGGCCCGGACCTTCCCGGCGGCCTCGCCCCGCTGCCCTCGGCCTACCGCCAGATCCTCGCCCTCTTCGAGAACACCGCGGACGGACTGCACCCCAAGGACGTCTGCCTCGCCCTGGACACCGGCACCGAGCCCCGGCACGTCGAAGGCACCCGCGCCAAACTGAAACGCCTGGTCAGCCGCGGCATCCTCACCGAACCCGAGCCCGGCCTCTTCCAGCTACCGCAGCCAACCCCGCCCCCGGACTGACACCCGGCGAAAGCCCACAGAACACCCACTCAGAACGGGCTCTGGTCCATTTGGTGTGGAGAGGGCACGCTCGGTAATCGTCTCCCTCATGGGCCCTGATGTGGGTGCGGTAAGCCCTTCGTGCTGGGGAGCGCGGTCTGATCGCGCCAGGTGGGACGATGGCCCGCACGCGTCGTCATGACCGCGGCGAGGCTGCGTCCAGGAGGGTGCGTCCCGCCTCGGTGAGCTCGTGTGTGGCCGTGCGGCCGGAGCGGATGCTGTCGATCAGTCCGGCGTCCCGCAGGACGGCCAGGTGTTCGCTGGCCGTCGGCGGGGCGACGTTCACCAGTCTGGCTACCACGGTCGTCTGCAGCGGCGTGGTCAGCGCTGCCAGGATCCTTGACCGAGTCCTGCCCAGGAGACGGTCGAGCGACCTCGCCGTGGCAGGGGGCGACCACAAGTACCTCCCGGATGCCGGGTAATAGATCGCCGGCGTCCAGTGGTCCGAGGTGGTGCACTGTATCCGGTCGGTGATGAACAGCGACGGGACGAGAATGAGCCCCTGACGCTCGGAACAGTCGACGTCGATGTCGACAGCCTTGTCGACCGTAATCGTGTCGCCTTCACATGCGGCGGAAGGGTGCAGCCGCGGAAGGACGGCGCGCAGCCCCTCGCGGTTGACCTGGAGGGCCCGGTCCAGCATCTCGGCGCGAAGCGCCTGGCGCATGGAGGGCCATTCCGGTTCCACTGCCGTTTTCCACAGTCGGTACAGCGCATCGGCGGCCCGGGACCTGGCTCGGTCGGGATCGTCGAGCAACTCGCGGCGCACCGGAGCCTTCTGCCCTGTCGTGGCGTCGGCCAACTCGGCGTACGTCTGGTCCGTCGGCGCGGCGAGAAGGGCCGCCATGCCTTCCTCGAACGTCGGCTCACTGGACATCGGCGACGGGTCGAGGAAGTCGGGCCGGTACGTGCCATCGGCCATGAAGACGGTGAGCGCCCTCAGGTCCGGGAACGAAAGTCTGAGGCGGCGACGGCGCAGCCAGGAGTGGAACAGCGGGTGGCGCTGCGGCTCGGTCAAGAGCTGGGCAAGACTGACTACTTCGTGGATCGGCGACATCGCCCACCGCACGCTCGCGGCCCCGGCGCCCAGTCGATAACGGATCACGCCCCTATTGTTAGGCCACCGCCGAAGCGAGCGCGAGCGACGCGGCAAAGCCCTGAGACTCGGGCCATGACGAACAAGGAACCGACAGTACGGCTGGTCCCGCAACCCGGGCCAGCCCGAGCGACGCGACCCCTGCGGCTCGGCGCCGGCGGATCGACCATCGAAGTCCTCGCCGCTGCGGCGGAGACCAGCGGGAACGTGAGCATCTACCGGTGGCACATGGCCCCCGCCAGCCGTGGACCGGCCCCGCACTTTCACACGACCTTCAGCGAGACTTTCATCGTCGAAGAAGGCGAGATCGACTATTTCGACGGACAGTTCTGGCGAACACTGCGGCGCGGCGACACCGCGCACGCGGCTGCGGGTGACGTCCACGCACTCCGCAAGCAGCTCGCCGAGCCCGCCGTCCTGCTCATGGTCCTCTCGCCCGGCGTACCGCGGGAGGAGTACTTCGCGCAGCTCGCCACCGTGGACGAGCGTGACCTGGGCAGGTTCCACGAAGCGCACGACAACCACTTCGTCGACGACCAGGAACGGTGACGGCATCGCCGCACTCGCCGCAGTAGGGGCTGGCGCGCACGGCACGTCGCGCCCGCAGCCGTCTGATCCGCCCCGTCCCGACCGATCTCCCAGCAAAGGATGATTCCCTGTGCCCAGCATCGCCATTGTCGGCGCCGGCCCCGGTATGGGCCTGGCCATCGCCCGTACCTTCGGCTCCCGCGGTTTCGACGTCGCACTCATCGCCCGTAACCGCGACAAGCTCGACGAACTGGTCGTCCGGCTCGGCGCCGAGGGCATCACCGCCGACGCGTTCCCCGCGGACGTGCTCGACCATGACGCGCTCACCCAGGCACTCAAGAACGCCGCAACCCGCTTCGGCGGCATCGACGTCCTGGAATACTCCCCGGCCGTCAGCCTCGAATCCGTGTCGCTCACCGCCCCGTCCCTGACCCTACCGTCCGATGTGCAGTGGGCCATGGACGTCCTGCTCCACGGGGCCATCACCGCCACCCGGGCCGTGCTCCCCGCGATGCGAGAGGCCGGCACGGGTACCTTGCTCTACACCAACGGCGCCGGCTCGGCCGACCCCGTCCCGATGCTCGGCAACCTCAACGCCGCCCAGGCCGCGCTGCGCAACTGGGTTCTCGGCCTGCACAAGGAACTGGCCCAATCTGGGGTCCAGGCCGCACACATCGCCATCGGCGTATGGGTCGGCACCGACGGCCCGCCCGGAGCGCCGACGGCCCCGGCGGAGCAAATCGCCTCCCACTACTGGGACCTGCACATACACCGCGATGAGGCCGAACGCGTCGTCACCTGCTGAGAGATCCCGGCAGAGGCGTTGGATGTGACGCCGCTCGCACCTGCCGTTGGGTCGGCCTCGGTCCTCGAGCTCCGAGGCCGGCCGGGCTCCTTCTGGCGGTCGAGGGGTGGCCCTGTGGTGGGCCGAGCTGGGTGGTTCACAATGCAGGCATGGATGACCGGGGTGGGGACTTGGTGTCGGTGTGGCGGGTGGGCGGGACGGCTCGCGTGGCGGGCTGGGCCATCCCGGCTGTTGTTGCGGTGAAGGCGCTCTGTGGCTGGGCGGGGTGGGCTTCCTCTCCAGATGTGGAGACGGCACGGCTGGCCGGGGTGTGGTCGGGGCTTGCCGTCGGCGTGGCGCTGTTTTTCTGGTGGACGATTCTCCGGGTCCGGCTTGAGGTCGGCCCTGACGGGATTGCCACGGTCAATCCGTGGGGGACCCAACACCTGGCACTGGACGAGGTGGCCTCGGTGCGGCTGGGTGCGTGGGGCGTGGAGTTCCATCACGCTGACGGTTTCAAGACCACGGCCTATGCGCTGAGCGAGCTGGCTGCGGGAACAGCGCAGGACCGGCGCTTCGCGGAGCTGATGGCGGTTTTGGAGGCGGGCCCCGATGCCATGCCGCGGTGACGCATGGCGGGTCCGTGGTGAGACCGTCGAGTTCGGGTGACCCTGCGACCAGCGCCGCAGGTCGACGACGAACCTGTGAGGGTTCTGGGACCGCCGTGAGAACGCTCGAGCCGACCCCGGTCCACAGCGGTCCGTACGGAAGCGCCCCTGTCTGGTACACCATCCACGCGGGCGCTCTCGTCCACACGTACTACCGCTGTATCAACAAGTACGGCAACCTCTGGTATGCGACCTCGGACAACATCGACACTGAACCGGCCGGCAGTATCCACAGGTCCGGGTTCATCTACAGCGGTTACGTGAAGTGAAGCGCTGAGCCTGTTCCAACCTGCCGGACAGGTTGATGCCGCCGCGGTGGTCCATCACGTGAAGCCTCTGGTGGATCCGGTTCTCTGGGTCGAAAACCCGTCTAACAGGGGCTTTTTCGCGCTGTCAGGCCAACGAGCAAGCTGGCCCGGCAGGTTGGAGCAGGGTCACGGGAGGTGCATCCATCAGCTGGCACAGATCATGAACTGACGGTTCTTCATGCGGAATCTCCTCTCAGCGGCTGTACCCGGGCCGGCGCTGCGCCGGTTTGGATCAGGAATGCGGTGAGTACCTGGGCAAGTTGTTCGGGCTGGTCCTCGGGGATGAGAGTGGAGGAGTCGGTGATCTCGACCAGTCGGCCCTGCGGGTACAGCTCGGCCAGCCGGGGGCCGTGTTCGCGCGGCATCAGCTTGTCCTCGGTCGCCCATACGACCAGTACCGGGCGGTCGTAGCCTCGCAGGAGCTCGGCCCAGGCGAGCAAGGTCTTGCGTCCGGGTGCTCCGGTGGCGAACTTGGCGAAGTCCCTTCGGATGGCTTTGTCGCGACTGGCGGGGGCGAACCAGCCGTCCATGATCTCGTCGGGAATCCCGCGCAGGCTCATTCCGCCGTACCCGTGCCGACTGTGGCGGAAGGCAGGGATGCGCATGAGACGCGTCAGGAGCCAGACGCCGCCTGGCATTTTGCACACGTGCGCCATGGCCTTTGCCGGTCCCGGAGGGAAATTGTCGAATGCTTCGCAGGCCACCAGCACCAGGCGCTCGATGTGCTGGTCCCGCCCCTCGGACACCAGGAACTGGCCGCCGCCCCAGTCATTGAGCACGAGAGTCACCCGGTGCAGACCGAGCCGTTCGATGAACTCACCCAGAAGCCGGGCGACCCCGCGCTGGGAGAGGTCGGCATCCGGGTTCATCGGCTGACGGTGCCCTCCCAGAGGCAAGGTGGGCAGGACACAGCGATAGCCGCCCAGCATCGGGATCACCTTGCGCCACTGGGACTCGTTCATCGGCAGTCCATGGCAGAACACCAGTACCGGCCCGTCTCCACCGGTGTCCTGGTAGTCGACCGGTCCGTACGACAACTGGATCCGCGGCATCTCGACGCCTCTCTTGATAGAGCGTTCTACTGATAGTTTGGAGGCGAGGGAGGCGGAAAACAATGGGACAGTCGGATACGCGAGCCAGGATCCAGCACGCCGCCGCGGTGCTGTTCCGGCGGCACGGCTACGCGGCCACCGGCTTGAAGCGGATCGCGACAGCAGCTGACGCGCCGTTCGGCTCGATCTATCACTTCTTCCCGGGCGGTAAGCAGCAGCTGGCCGAGGACATGATCCGCACGTCCGGAGCCGAGTACGGCCGACTGGTCATGACCCTGCTGGACAGCGTCTCGGATCCTGCGGAATCACTCGTGCATGCATTTGAAGCGGCTGCGGACGACCTTGCCGCGGCTGACTATGCCGACGCGTGCCCCATCGGCACCGTGGCCCTGGAAGTCGCGAGCAGTAACGACGAACTGCGTGCCGCGACTGCGGAGGTCTTCGCGGAGTGGATCGCCGCGGCGACGCGTTGGTTCGGCCGATGGGTGGACGACCCAAGCGCAGCACGGTCCCTCGCGTACTCCATGGTCATGATGTTGGAGGGCGCATTCATGCTCGGCCGAGCTGCCCGTGATCCAGAACCGCTGCGGGTGGCCGGCCGGTCGATGGCAGCCTTGCTCCGCGCCGCCTCCTCCGACTTTGAGAGGACGTCCCGCACGAAGCGGTAGTTCATGGTTCATATCAGGTTATGGATGTGTCTCCCGTGGCCCGTTCTGCGAGGTTGGAGATCATTGTCGGGCGGATCATGCTTTCGGGGCGGCGGATGAGCGTGGCGTGCGTGAGCGCTTTCCAACCTCATGCTGACGCATGGTGAAGGACGAGGACGGCCTTCACCACGTCGGTGATCCGATTGGTGCTGCAGCGGAGTTTCCGCAGAAGGCGCCAGCCCTTCAGGGTGGCCATGGCCTGCTCGCCAACGCAACGAATCTTGGCGTGGGTGGTGTTGTGACGGCGCTTCCACCTCTTGAGGCGACGACCACGAAACGGCACCCGAACGGGCCCGCCGGCGCCTTGATACGCCTTGTCCGCCCAGCAGCTGAGCCCTGCGTCGACCAGGGCGTCGATGATCCCGTGCTGCCTGGCGGCGGTCAGGTCGTGGGTCGAGCCGGGCAGAGCCGGTGACGCCCAGAGCAGCCGTCCGAACGGATCGGTGAGGACCTGAACGTTCATGCCGTGGCGTTTGTGTTTCCCGGAGTAGTACGGGGTGTCGGCGGCGATGCGGTCGATCGGCAGCAGGGTGCCGTCAAGGATGACGAACGCCTTCTCCTGGATCGTCTCCATCGCTTCGGGCAGGGTCGGTGCGAGGGCTGCCAGGAGGTCGACGGCCTCGCGTATGTAGCGGTAGACGGTCGCGATCCCGATGCCGAACCCGGCGGCGAGCCGGGCGTAGGTGTCACCGCACCGTCCCGTCGCCTCAATGCCAGTTGCCCGGTCAGGAACCGCAGGCTGCGGTTGGACACCTGCGCAATGACGAAGCTCCTGGTAGACGGGTTCTCGACCAAGATCACCCGTGTCTGCCAGGAGCTCCGCGAGCCGGTCAACTGGCGAGGAGGATGCGGCGCTTGAGGAGTTCGAATCCAGCGCGCCCGTAGTGCTGGCGCTTGAGCATCTTGATCCGGTTGACGTGCCCTTCGACGGCGCCGGAGTTCCAGGGGACGGTCAGGCCGGCGGTGACGGCTGCGAGGTCCTTGCGCACACCGTTGGCGAAGACGTGCAGCTCCTTGAGTTCGCTCTGCTCGACTTCCTTGAGCCAGCTGATGAGACGGTGGCCGTCACGGCGTCGCAGGATCGTGGCGAAGCTGCGGGCGAGGCGGTTCGTGGCGGCTATGTATCCGCAACGATCGCAGAGGTCCTTGAGGTGTTGCCGGGCGGTCTCGCTCTGGTTCTCCGGCCGTCCGATGACCCAGCGCACGACGTCGGCGACGGCCAGCGGGGGCGCCGACGCGGGGGACGGATTGGTCCTGGTGCCCAGGGAGTTGAGGAAGCGACGGACGGTCTTGCGGGAGCCGGTGTAGCCGCGGGCGGCGATCTCGTCGCGCAGGACCGCGCGTTGTCGCAGCCCTCGGTCCAGCGAGCGAGCAGATAGGGCTTGTGCATGTCCAGCGTGGTGCGGCGCCGGGGCCGGGACCGGATGAGTTCCTCTGGAGATGCAGCCCGGGCGTATCGGCGGACAGTGGTGCGGTCATAGCCGGTGACCTGGCTGATTGCGTCGATCTTCATGCCCTTCACGTAGAGGGGGTGGATCTGTTGCCACCGGGCTCGGGTGTTCTCCTCGGTGCGGGTGACCACGGGCTCTTGCCGCTCGGTGGCAGGGCCAAGATCGGGTTCGGATTCGGGCGGTTGGAGGCAGGGGCGATGACGGCGGATCGCCTTCTCGACGGCGGTCGCCAGGTTATGGAGGACGTGCCATCTGTCGGCGACCTGCGGGACGCCGGGCAGGGCGCGTTGGGCGCCTTCGGCGAACGACCCGCTGCGGTCACGGCAGACGGTGCGGACATGGTCACGGTCCTGGAGCCAGGCGGCGAACGTGTCCGCCGTGTGGTCGGGCAGCACGTCCACGGGGCGGCGCGAGTGCATGTCGATGAGGATCGTGCCGAACTTGCGGCCTCGACGGAAGGCGAACTCGTCGACGCCCAAGACCTCGACCGCAGGTACCGCCGGCAGTTCCAGCCGTCGGATCAGCCGCAGAAGTGTGGAACCGCTGACCGGCATGGACAACCTGGCCGCGAGACGTTCACCGGCCGCCCCGCCCAGCATCAACGCCACCTGTTCCAGAGCTTGTTGGAGGAGCACGGTCCGGCGTCCGTAGCGGAAGGTGAGCCCCTCGACCTGCTCGGCGAATGTCTTCTTCTGACACGCGTCGTTGCCGCAGAAGAAGCGACGGACCTGCAGGTTGATCACGGCGGGTTGTCCGCCGACCGCCGTGTCGGCCGGTCTGCGTACGTAGCGGCTGTGGACACGACCCGCAGCCGTTCCGCACGCGGGACACCGCGCCGTCGGCGCCGTGCATCTGACGATGAAGCGTACGGAGCTGTCGCTCCGGGACGTCTGGTCGACGGCCACACCGGACAGGTACGGGAACAGAACTTTCAGCAGGCCACACGCATGATCCCCCACCGGGGAGGGCTACCCCAAGATCAACGGCTTCACGGAAAGTGCCGAAGAGCCAATCTCAACTGGCCGCTGTCAGGAGGGCGTGACAGCCTCAAGCAGTGTTGCGCTGTACGAACTGTGAACCCCCGACCGTCGGCGGCCGGGGGTTCACAGTTCACGCTGCATCCGTACGCGGGCGTGAGCCGGTAGTTCATGGCAAGTCGACTGTGCACCTGGACCCCGTGCACCGCCGATGTCAGTCGCTCCCCGGTCGTCGGCGGTCGGGGAGCACCTGGCCCCGCTGGTTCGAGGAAGCGGGGCCAGGTCCCAGGGGAAGAGTCCGGCTGCGGGGTGTGCACTTCCCCGCTCGCTCGTCCACGCGATGGGTTCCGCAGCTGGTCTCAGGGAGGCAACGAGCTGCGCTCTGCCACGTTGCGCCCAAGTCCTCCCGGGTTGACGAAGTCCTGCACATCTCCGGCCCGCCTTCACGCGGCGGCCACACCCTCAGGCTCGTCTGTGTTCCTGGGTGCGCGGAGGTCCAGATGCCTCTGCTGGCCTGAGAACGCACCCTGGAGGTATGACGAGTGCCCCGATAGTCGTGCACCCGCCGCTCGGTACCGGCGGCCGGCGGGTGACCGCGCGCGGACAGATCCTCGGCCTCGCGCACTCGGACCACGATGTCGTCGAGTTCCTGCGTCGTGCCGGGCTGGAGGCCGGGGAGGGGCTGCTGGATGATCCGGCGTGGGTGAAGTGGCGCGGTGGCCGAGCCCACCGCTATGAGGCGGCGTGACCGGGTCCTCTCCCCGGTCCACTCCGCGATCGTCCAGCAGTTTTTGCGCGGCAGGTCCGACAACAGGCCCAGCACCAACCGCCCGGCCCGCAGGCGAGGTTCGACCCGGGCGAACCGGTCCGCAATCCGGCTCATAGCCACCTCGAACGCCTCGCGCCAATGGGCGGGATCTATTCTGTGACCTGCGGCTGCCGTCTCCTCGTTTGTCCACACAACTCACGATGATCAACGGTGGCCGCACCCGTTTCCGCACCGGCCCCACTGTGGCTGAGGGCCCCACTTAGCCCGTTTGACCAACCGCAACGCTCAACAGCACAAGCCGGCGGGCCTACGGAGCCGACATGGCTGTGCGCTCGGCTTTCTCCAACCAGTCGGTGTACCAGCGGGCGAATGTCACCGACATACCGTCGCCGTCGAGCAGCGGGGCGAGGTCTACGTCGTCCACCCTGCAGTCGGACCAGACCGTGCCGCGGTGGCTGCCGCTGATGATCAGCCACTCTCTCTGGGCGCAGCCCTGGTGAGAGATCACGATGGCGCCAGCAGTGCGCTCCGGGGCGAACATGACGACCTCCCACCGCTCATCCCATGCCTCGATGGCGTCGTCGAAGTCCTCGATGTCGTCGAAGTCCTCCTCCTCGGGGCGTTGGGCAAGAAGGTCATCGAGCAGCTTCGGGTCCGGGCCTTGGTCGGGGAATGGCTCAGCAAGCCTCGACAGGTCGGCCAGGTCCGCGCCGTCGCCTTCCCAACGCCAGCGGCCTTGCACCCGCCGGACCGGGAACAGGCCATACGCGGGGCCGGCGCCGCCCGCGCCGACGTGGAGCAGGAAGGACCGGTACTCCTCTGGCAGCCGCACGCCCATCTGAGCCTCGAGTTCGGCAAGATCGCCCTGGGTAAGCGGGTCCTCCACTATCCACCTGTGCCCCAATGCCCCGAACACCTTGCTGCCAGAAGGCCCTGCACCCGCCGCCTCGACCCGCCGACGCCCACCCACCCACCACTGATCAGTCATGCGCAGACCGTACGTGCAGCCACCGACAGCTGGGGCGCGGGGCCCACTGCTGCCGTCCCGACGGGCTCAGAAACGCCCTGACGCCCCAGACCCCTCGGCCGCAACACGCACATCGGCCAGCTGAGACCCTCGGTAGCCAACCAGCGCCCTCAGTCACGCCCAGCAGCAAGATCACGAACTACAGCTGGAGTATTTGGGCCACGCCCGGCGCCGACGCCAGGCAGTTCTCCAGCGCGAGGCGCACATTGGCGTGCTCGTCGGTCAGGCGGGGTGATGCGAAACATGGCGCGTTCGCCATCACGGATCGGGGCGGAAGGCACAGCGGTGACATGGGACACCCCACACTCAGCTCGATCCACACGGGACGGCCGCCGAGCGTGTTGTCGGCGAGGTGACGCCAGATCCGCACCTTCGCCTCCCTCCTCGTCGTGTTCGCGGGGTAACGACGAGAAGTTGACGGTCTGAATCACTCGAACCCGGTGCTGACCTGCCCTTCCTGCGCTCCTTCGCCAGTGTCCTGACGAAATCTTGCAAAACCCACTCAGCGCACGGTCCCGTTCGCTTGGAGGTGGTCATCGGGATGACGGCCCTCGTGGCATGGTGAGGGCGGTATAGGCGACAAGCTCGGGGGGGGGGCTGATGGGTGGGACGGATCGTACGGTAGTGATCAGCGGCGGTGGCACTGGGATCGGTCGGGCCATCGCCGGGAGGTTCGCCGGGCAGGGCGACAGGGTGACCATCCTGGGAAGGCGAGCGGAGGTCTTGCGCGAGGCGGCCAGGAGATTGATGGGGCCCACCCGGTGCAGGCCATCGCGGTCGACCTGTCTGTACCGGAAGAGGTTGAACAGAAACTGGGTGAACTCCCCGAGCGTGTCGATGTCCTGGTGAACAACGCGGGCAGGCGGGGCACACCTTCACGGGAGGGCGGCCTGAAGGAAGTCGCCGAGCGGTGGCGGCGGGACTTCGACAACAACGTTCTGCCAGCGGTCCTGCTCACCGAGGCGCTCCCGCCACGCCTGACACGCCCCGGAGGCAGGGTGGTCACTCTCAGTTCCCTCGCTGCGCTGCGGGGGAACGGCTCCTACGGGGCGGTGAAGGCGGCTCTACTGGCTTGGAACCACGCGCTGGCACAGCAGTTGGGGCCGCACGGTGCCACAGCCAATGTGGTGGTCCCCGGCTTCGTCGCAGGCACCGAGTTCGTCGATGTACCCGCAGATGAGGAGGAGCTCGCCAGACGACGAGCCCAGACTCTGCTCGGCGAGGTCGGAGAACCAGACGACATCGCCGCCGCTGTCGCCTTTCTGGCCTCTCCCGAAGCCCGCTACATCACGGGCGAATTTTTGAACAGCAATGGTGGAGCGATGCTCGGGCGTTGAACAGATGCCACGACCGCTGTTTCGTCATCGGGGGTATCCGTCGCTGGCGCAGGGTGGGAGACGAAGGTGTGGATAACTCCGGGAGCACCCACGCCGGTCACTCTTCACCGCGTGCGCCGCAACGGCCGCTCCCACGCGCCTCAACTGGCCCCGCCGGCCGTGGGGAGCGGGCCGGGCGTCCACATGGAGCCGGTGGTCACGAGCGTGGTTCGATGAGGGCCGACCGCCATGCCCTCGCTGCCCGGAGGCCCGCCCGAACGGCACGAACTCTGGGCCGCCACGCCCCGCCCGCGAGGTAGCCTCTGGCCTCCTTCACATCCCGCGCTCTTCCAGCAGGTCACAGGCGCGGGTCGACAATTGGGTCTGCTGCACGATCGGGTGACATCTGAACTGGCTTGCCCTGTGGGGTGGGTGGGAAGGATGTCGCTGTGCCCAAGCCTTATCCGAAAGAGTTCCGCGAGGACGTCGTGCGGATCGCGAGGAACCGTGGCCCGGGTGTGACGGTCGAGCAGGTGGCCGCCGACTTCGGGGTCCATGCGATGACGCTGTGGAAGTGGATGCGCCGGGCAGACATCGACGACGGGACCAGGCCCGGAACGACCGGCCAGGAGAGCGCGGAACTGCGGGAGGCACGTCGGCGGATCAAGCTGCTGGAGCAGGAGAATGAGGTCCTGCGCCGGGCTGCGGCCTATCTGTCGCAGGCGCATCTTCCGGGAAAAGGATCTACCCGCTCGTGAAAGAGCTTGCCGCCGGCGGAGTTCCCGTCACGGCCACGTGCCGGGTCCTCAAGCTCGCCCGACAGCCCTACTACCGCTGGCTGGAGAGGCCGGTCACCGATGCGGAGTTTGAGGAAGCCGTCCGTGCGAATGCGCTGTTCGACCGTCAGCTCGCCCCGCGCAAAGCACTCAGCAGCCTCACACCTGATCTGCTCTGGCTTCTTCCGTTCCGCGGCGGTCAGCCCGCCGCCCTGCGCGTACCGCATACCAACGACGTACCGCAGGGATCATCCGCCGTCAGCCCCGACACCAAGCGGAAAGAGTCAGTAACTCAAGAACTTCCCAGTACGGTGCCGTCCAGGATCACGTACGCCTGCGTGCGGGCTGTCGCCATCGCCTCGAGCTGCGCATACGTGTCGCCGCACCGCAGATGGGCCAGGGCAAGCAGGGCCTGACGTCGGGGAGCCAGCCGTCGCCACCGGCTGCCTGTCTGCTGGCGTCGTGCCGCGAGCTCCCGGCTCAGGTGGCGCAGGTGCGCGGTGGACAGATCGATGGCCGACGGGTAGGCAAGCACACGCAGCTCCTGGAGCGACGGTTGATCCTGGTCGACAACTCGTCTATCAGGAGCTTCGTCGTTCTGCAGAGCCGTCCAACTCACCGTCGCACTCGACAGGTTGGAAGAGCCTCAGTGGGTTGCCATCGCAGTCATCGTGCGCGCCAACACGCTTATCGCCCTGCTCCTGGCCCCATGGACCCTGGCCACCGGACGAGTTGACTACCCAACCTGCGCTGCCGTTGCCATGGCGATGACCGCCGCACGCGGCTCCTACGCCGTCTACCGGCGCATTCAGCTGCGCTGACCGTGCACGGCGGGCCACGGCCGGCCGCACTGCAACGTGGGGACGGCCCGCGGGCCTGGCCCCGGCCGTCCCCACGCCTCCGCATCCGCATACCCCACGAACGGGCACGCTCGCCCAGCCGACAACCCGCGGCATCCCGAAACGAGGGACCACTCGCAATGGCTTCCGAAACCCTGTCCGCACCCCTTCCCGCCCACGGCCCCGCCGACCGACCCGCCAGGGCAGGCCGCCAAACCGCTCCGCCGCCCACACCGCACCGCAGCCAGCCGCCCGACCCTCCCAGCGGGGAGGTCTTCTACCGCGAGCACTCCTACGACATCGCCGAAGACCTCTTCCAGACGGTTGTCGAACTCCGCGACACCGTCTTCTCCGACGCCCCCACCCAACAGGTGATGACGTTCAAAGCACTGGTCCAGCGCCTCATGGACGACCTCGAAAGCGCAGCGGTCGGCCGCGGCCGCAGCCGCGGGGAGTCTCCCGAACAACTCGCTGCGGCCATCGGACTCAGCCTGGAGCGGCTGCGCAAAAAACACCACCCCGCCCTCACCGAGCAACGCCTGAGCCACCGCACCCGCCCGGCAGCCGGCCAAGGACCCGGCTCGCGCCGCCGCGACCAGGCAGCCTCCCCACAGGACTACCGCCGGCTGCTCGCCGCCCTGTCCTTCCTCCTGCGCAAGAACGCCCTCACCCAGAAGGCACTCGCCCAGCAAATGGGCTTCACCCCCTCCTACGTCTCCCGGCTCCTGTCCGGCGAGCGCACCCTGTCCTGGCGCTACGTCACCAAAATGACCGAACTGTGCGGCCGCGAGCCCGACCTGCTGCGCCCCCTGTGGAACGCTGCCTTCGCCACCTCCCCGCCCGTGGGCACCGACCCGGTCCAGTACTTGCGCGACCACCTGTGCGCCCTGCGCCTGGCGGTCGGCAACCCCGCCGACGCCGACCTCCTCAAGGCGGGCCGCCCCGAACTCACCGAACGACACCTGCAGATGAGCTTCACCGGGCCCGGCGTGCCCTCCTGGGAGACCGTCCGCCTGCTCGCCCGCACCCTGTCCTGCTCCGCCGAGGACCTTCAGCCGCTGTGGCGCACCGCCTCCGCCGCCCACGCATCCAACACCCCCGGCTGCGAAAGCGTCGGGACCAGCAGCGCCCTCGCCGAGGCCTTCGGCTGAACGCCATAGAACACCGGCCGTGCCCCGACGCCAGGGAAGGAGACGTCCGCGCATGCCCCGCCGTGACCCCGCCAGGCCTGCAGTGAAGATGCTGTCCGACGCCTTCCTCGCCTTCTACGAACTCCAGCAGCCCGGATACCTCGCCTACGCCGCAGCGCACCTGCCCGCGGACGAGGCGCGCATCGCCGTCGCGCACACCTTCGCCCTCATCGCTGCGGACTGGCCCCGGGCCGTCACGGAGCCCAACCCCGCCGCCTACGCCTGGGACCTGCACACCCACTTCGTCACCGTTCGCACCGGAACGAGCAGCAACCCTCAGCAAGACACCCTCCTGCTTCACGAACGACTCCACCTCACCGTCGCCCGCATCGCCGACCTCACCGGAAGCGAACCCGCAGTCGTTACCGCAACCCTGGCGGCAGCGCACCGCTGACCACCGCCCCTCGATGTCGTTCTCGGGTACAGCAGTTGGTGATTGCGCCACAGCCCGCAGCGCCAAGACGCCCCGCCAGTTGCCGTACTTCTCCGGCAACTGCACCCACTGCGCCCCGGTCTGAAACCTCCAGGCGATGGCATCGATCACCTCTCGATGGTCGTTCGGCCTCCGTGTAGGCCGCGGTCAGGGACGCCCTGAGCTGTTCGGTCTCGATGAAGACCGCGTTCGCGCCGAGGACCTCAAGGATTTCGGAGCGTTCGAGCAAGTCGTACATGGGCCGCGGGACGCGGGACGCCGCACAGGATGAGGTGGACACCTTGTTCGCGCAGGCGAAGGCAGGCACGCTCGTGGGCCTTGAGGAACGTCGCGGACGGGATGCCGGCTGATCCGCGTAGGGACAGGGCGATCGCCGCGTGGTGGGCGCCGTGAGGGTCGGGCCACTCGTCCGCGAGGCGGTTCACCTCGGCGAAGAAGCCGCCGCCGGCATAGTGCAGAACGGTGGTGCGCCCGCTGGGGACTTCCGGCGGGGGTTCAGCGAGCCGGTGTGCCAGGGGCCATCGCCGTCCGGGATGAGCTGGGCCAGGCGGCCGCGCCGGGATTCGGCGACCGCGTGCAGGAGGATCGACAGACCGGCACCAAGGAAGATCGCGTACTGCAGGGCCAGTTGGGTGGTGGCCAGGAACGTCAGGATCGTGGCGGCCGCCGACAGCCACGAGGTGCGCAGAACCAGGACGATGTCACCGACTCGCCCCGCGATCAGCTCGCCGCCGATGACCAGGAGCAGCCCGCCGATGACAGCCATCGGGATCTGCCCCGCGTACGGCCCGACGACAAGGACGAGGACGGCGAGCTAAACGCCGGCGAAGATCCTGGACCAGCGGCTCTGCGCGCCCGCGCTGGTGCCGAGTCCGGTAGGGGAGAGGGAGCCGCCGGTGGGCAGGGCCGGGAAGAAGCCTCCGGCGATGTTGGCGAGGCCTTGGGCGGTGAAGTCCCTGGACGCATCAGGGCGGGTGCCGTCCGGGTTGGCGACCGGCGGCGCTGATCCCGGCGGCCTGGGCGAGCGCGACCAGCGCGATGGCGAAGGCGCCTGCCGCAAGTTCGGGAACGGATTCGAGGTCGGGCAGGGAGCACGGCGGCAACGCGCGGGGGATCGCCGCGATGTCCTTGACCAGTTCCACGTCCGGCCCGTGATCAGGCAGACCAGGGTCACGGCGAGCAGGGCAAGGAGCGTTGCGTACGACTCCAGCCTTCTGACGGCGCGAAAGGCGGCCCAGGCGGCCAGGGTCGCGACGGCGACCAGCACAGTGGTGCCGTCCCCGTCGCCGATGTGGACAAGGGAGTCGACGACCTTGGCGAGGGTGTTGTGCGGGGTGGGCGTGTAGCCGGTGGCGTCCTTGAGGACGCCGGTGACGATCTGCAGCGTGATCCCGGTGGTGAAGCCGGTCATCACGGCCGTCGACACGAACGACAGCACCGAGCCGAGCTTCAGCAGCCCCATGGCAAGCATGATCACGCCGACGAGGACCGTGAGCGCGGCCAGGGCTCCGAGGTCACCGGGGTCGAGACCCGCGGCGGTCAGCACGCTGCGCGACGACAGGGCGATCGCGCTGGTGAGCGTGGTGACCATCAAAGCGGTGCGGGCGAACACCGAGCCGACGACGGTGGGGACGGCGCCGGACCACAGGCCGAGCGGCGCGGCGAATCCACCCGATGCCGGCGTGGGCCATGCCCTCAGGAGAAGCCTGACACGATGTCGCGCGGTGTCGGTCGGCCGAGGCCGCCTGCGGTGCTCGGCGATGGCACACTCCCGGCAGGCTCGGGGGCGCTCTCGGCTGGTGGGCTGTCGGCCATGGGCGCTCTCCGCGTGATGCAAGTGTGTGCGTCGCCGCCGCGCCGTGCGCACATGAGCTCGGCGGCGACGTGATGTGGACGCCCCGGAGGCTGTGGTTCAGGGGGTGACGATGGGGAAGTCCTGGTCGCCGGGGTCGAGTACGGCGGTGAGCCGGTGCAGTGCCGACGCGTCTCCCTCGACCTGGACACCCGCCCGGTCAAGGCCCTCCGGCGTCAGCCCGGTGACGGCCAGTTCGGACAGGGCGCGGACCGTGCTGGTGAGCGTGACGTCGGCGGCCGTCTTCTGGGATGCGGCGGTATAACTGAGGACCCCGTTGACCAGGCGCAGACGGTAGCGCTCGTCGGCGTCGGTGAGGTGGACGTCGATCGTGAGGTCCTCGTCCCAGGCCTTGGGTCCGTCGACCTGGATGGAGATGGCGTCGAAGAGCATCGTGGGGGTGAGGTTGGCGACGATGTCGGCCGATGCCGTGACGGTGGGGGTGCCGAACTGGCCCTCGCGCAGTTCGGTGGTGCCGGAGAGATAGAAGTTGCGCCAGGTGCCGTTCTCGGCGCCGTAGCCGAGCTGTTCGAAGGTGTCGGCGAGCAGTTCGCGGGCCGCCGCGTGGTCGGGCTGGGCGAAGACGACGTGACTGAGCACCTCGGCCGCCCAGCGGAAGTCGCCCGCCTCGAACGAGCCGCGCGCCTTGTCCACCACCGCGTCGGCGCCGCCCATGAACTCGACGTAGCGCCTGCCCGCCTCGACGGGCGGGTGCTGCCACAGGTGAGCCGGGTTGCCGTCGAACCAGCCCATGTAGCGCTGGTAGAGCGCCTTGAGGTTGTGGCTGACCGAGCCGTAGTAGCCGTGCGTGTTCCAGGCGTTCTCCAGGGCCGGCGGCAGCTTCAGGTACTCGGCGATCTCGGTGCCGGTCCAGCCCTTGTTGATCAGGCGTAGTGACTGGTCGTGGAGATAGCCGTACAGGTCGCGCTGGATCTCCAGGAACGCCACGACGCGCTCCTTGCCCCAGGTCGGCCAGTGGTGCGAGGCGAACGCCACGTCCGTGGTCTCGCCGAACAGATCGACCGCCTCGGTGAGCGCGTGCGACCAGGCGTGCGGGTCGCGGACCACCGCGCCGCGCAGGGTCAGCAGGTTGTGCAGGGTGTGGGTGGCGTCCTCGGCCGTGCACAGGGCGCGGAAGTCGGGGAAGTGGATCAGGAGTTCGGCCGGCGCTTCGGTGTTGGGTGCCATCTGGAAGACCATGCGCACCCCGTCGACGGTCTCCTCCTGGCCCGTCGCTGTGATCTCCAGGGTCGGCGGGATCAGGGTCACCGTGCCGGTCGAGGTCGTCTGGCCGAGCCCGGCGCCGACCGCGCCCTGCGGGCCCCGGGCGAGCGCGGCGCCGTACATGTAGGCGGCCCGGCGGCCCATGGCGGTGCCCGCGTACACGTTCTCGGCGACGGCGTGCTCGGTGAAGCCCTCCGGCGCGAGGACCGGGACGTGCCCGGCATCCACGTCCTCCTGGGTGGTGACGCCCTTGACGCCGCCGAAGTGGTCGACGTGCGAGTGGGTGTAGACGATTCCGGTGACCGGGCGCTCGCCGCGGTGCTCGCGGTAAAGGGCCAGTGCCGCCGCGGCGGTCTCGGTGGAGATCAGCGGGTCGATCACGATCACGCCGGTGGTGCCCTCAACGAACGTGATGTTCGACAGATCCAGGCCACGCACCTGGTAGATGCCCTCGACCACCTCGAACAGCCCCTGCTCGGCGACCAGCTGCGACTGGCGCCACAAGCTCGGGTTCACCGTGTCGGGAGCCTCGCCCTTGAGGAAGGCGTACGTGTCGTTGTCCCACACGACCCGCCCGTCCTCACTGGTGACGGCACTCGGAACGCGACGGGCGATCAGCCCCCGCGCCGCGTCCTCGAAATCCTGCCGGTCGGAGAACGGCAGGCGATCCCTGAGGTCCGCCTGCTGCCTGGCGATGGACGACTGCGCACCCTGAGAAGTAGGAGTCATATCGTCAGATTCAAGCTGCAAAAGGGCAAAAATGAGTGGACGGCGCGCGCTGTCCGGCGAACAGCGGCCATGATCCGCTCCCTCGGCGCGCGCCAAGAGGGTCGCGCGACCGGCAACGTCACGTCCCGCCCGGGAAGACCGTCACGCTCATTACCCCCTTGCCCCCGCAACCCCGCCCACAGCGACCCGTTGATGACCCATGCGGTCACCGGGCAACCCGACTCCACCTGCCAGAACGGCACCGATGCGCTCGGGAGCGCAACGGCCGCAGGCATGAGATCAGTCTGCGCTGGTCGCACTCCGTTCCGTCGAGCTCTCCGAGTCGCACGTGAAGTCGCCGAAAGTGCCCCTGGACGCGGCAGTTGGGTCGACTGAGAGGCCGTGGAAGAGGTCGTACTCCGCCGACTGCTTCGGGCCGCACTCTTGTCACGGGTGAGGTGCCCCAGGTGGTCGCGCAGCCAACACAGACGGCCGCCGTGACGAGTGTGCTCAGGGGCCGTGGCGGGTTGGGCCGAGTGGCACCCTGGGCGCAAACTCCGTCAGAGGGCCGGGTCGCGGTCCCCTCCGGCCGGGCGGCGGGAGCGGGTGAAGTAGGTGACGACAGCCAGCGCGAACGCCGTCACGACTGACGCCACCAGTCCCGCCTCCAGGCGGGAGGCGAACGCCGAAGAGTCCTCCCACAGACGGTTCAGGGCAGGGGGATACAAAGGTGCCAGGGCGACCAGCCCGATCATGGCTGCCCTCCGGGTCCGGCGGACGGCAGCCGCGCCGGCAAACAGCAGGGCGAGGTCTGCCACGGCCCACGTGCTCGCTCCGGGTATCTCGCACAACACGGCGAACGCCAGCACTCCCGCGGCAGCGGTCAGCCACGCGGTGCGATTGCCGGGCGTCGGCAGGAGCCGCAGAGGTGCGAGCCACAACAAGGCGCAGACCAGCAGGGGGCCGCCCATGCCGACCAGGGGAAGGGCGACCATGCCGGTGCGCTCGGCCCAGTACGAGGCGGAGGTGACCGCCGCCACCACTGCGAGGACAGCGGCGGCGGAGGCCAGCATCCTGCCGGCCGACACCCGACCCAGAAGGAGGGCGGCCAGGGCCAGGGCGGCCAGGGCCACGCCCGCGAGGGCCGGCAGGGTGCCGAAAGCCTGATTCATCTGGTCCCAGGACATGGCGCGTTGGAACATGTTCGCCTGCAGGACTCGATCGGCCGACTGACCGGCGATGCTCAAAGCCAGAGCCGCGGGCGCGGAGGCGGCCAGGATCCGCCCGGGCGAACGGTCGGAGCTGAGCCCCGTCCGCAGCCGGAGGCCGTGTACGGCGAGAGAAGCCGCCTCCGAAACGATGGCGGTGAATCCGCGGCCGGCGGCTGCGGCCAGGGCGGTGTCCTCCAGCTCCGTCCCCAGTTCGGCGCGGTAGCGGGCCGGGTGGGTCTTGACGGCCCACTGCACAAGACGTGTGTTCATGCGGTCGCTCCCACGGGGCCGGCCGTCGGGGATCCCATCCTGCGGCGCGCTTCCCGTGTGATCGCTTCCATGCGTTGTACCTCGACGTCGAGCGCTGCACGTCCGGCGTCGGTCAGGGCGTAGGTACGGCGGGCCCGTCCGTCGACGACTTCTTCGCGGTCCACGCGTACCAGCCCCTGGTGCAGCAGCCGGTCCAGGGCGCCGTAAAGGGTGCCCGCCCGGAGGGTGACCCGCCCGCCGGAAATGCGCGCCACCTCACCGATCAGGGCGTAGCCGTGCCGGGGCGCGTCGGCCAGCGCGGCGATCAGGAGCAGCGTGGGCTCCCGCATCGGTTGAGAACGATCACTGTCACTCATGACGCCTATATATATCGGCGACTTGACTATGCGTCCAGTCGGTCCCTTCGCTCCGCCCGCCGCGAGCGGCTGACACCACTGCCCCCCTCCACCGGGCCGCCCGGGCGGGGGGGGCATGCCGAGCACGGGATTGCGGCGTGCCGTCGGCCGGCGGTGGTCACGCCTCACCGTGAGGCCGATCAAGGCTGCGACCCGGCCGCTACTGCTGGCGAACCCCGAGGTCCGAAGTCAAGTGCGCCCTTCGCGCGGATGGGTGCCTGGCTATCCCGACCGTCCCGTGGCACGGCCCTCGACATCAGCCAGCGGGGTGCCGCCGGGTTCTCCACCCCTTGGTGTGCCGCCCTCGAAGTGCGCTCGGGACTACCGCTCAGGGGAATCTTGCTTTGCAAGATACCGCCTACCTATCATGCAACGCATGGAACCTGGCAAGACATTAAGCCAGCTCCGCAAGGGGGTCCTTGAGTACTGCGTGCTGTCCCTCCTGCGTGACGGCCCGCGCTACGGCACGGAACTACTGGGAGCACTCGCGGACACCGGAGCACTGGCAACGAGCCAGGGCACGGTCTACCCGCTGCTGTCCCGGCTGCGACGCGAGGCGCTGGTGACGACCGACTGGAGCGAATCGCAGAACGGTCCTCCGCGGCGCTACTACACACTCACCGAGGAAGGCCACGCGGCGCTCGCCGATTTCGCCGGAGTGTGGGCCGACTTCACCGACGCAGTCGACCGCCTCATCACCCCCGACATGACGTCCGACCGGAGAAGACAGTGAAGACCACCACCCACCCTGAGATAAACCGTTACCTGACAGCCGTCGATCGAGCCTCCTCAGCCCTGCCGTCCGATCGCCGAAGAGACTTGGTGGCAGACCTCTCCGAGCACATCACCGTCGCTCTGGCCGAACGGCCCGGCGAGCTCGACCAGATCCTCGCCGAGCTCGGCGACCCCCATGACATCGCCACGGCGGCCGTCCGTGAGAATGCCCAGTCGACCCCCGATCAGGTGCGCGGCAACCCCCGCACAGTCCTGACCCTGCTCGCTCTCGGCTCGACCGTCGGACTCTTGGCGCAGATCGCGGGCCACGGAGAGCAACTGAACTTCCCCGTCCTGGTTCTCAACCTTCTCGGCCTGGCCACCCTGGCCGTGTCCGCGTGGTGGACGACCTCACGCAAGTGGATCACCGTCCTCTGGTTCATTGCGCCGAATCTGCTCATGCACGCGCTCGACCAAGCACTGGGCCTGGGCCACGGGGCCGAAGTGGTCCTCTCCTGCGCAGCCGTCTCCGTCCGCGCAGCTGTGCTCGTGTGGCTGTGGCGCCACCGCGTGGCTCCGGAAGGACCCGGCCGGATCTCCCTGCGCATCCCGCGCTGGGCCGGCATCCTGCTGTGGGGTGCCCTGCTCCTGTTCCTCGTCCTCGAAGTGATCCTCTGGATCTCCGCCTTCGCCGTCACCGACGGTCTTTCTCAGGTCAAGACCGGAACCCTGCACTGATCCAACAGACCGGGCCTGCCGCCGTCCTCGTACTTGCATGCACGCGCTGCCAGCGGCAGCACTGATCCACCCACCGGACGAACGGCTCGTCGGCCGGCGCACCACGTCGTCTCGGGTACCTCGGTGCGCAGCGCTATGACCTCTTTCCAACCTGGCGTTGCCCCAGGCCAGGAAGGTTTCGGCCGTCGATCAGGCAACCCCGCAAAGCAGCGGTTCCAGCACCCTGCACGTGCCAGCGCCAGCGATCCGCATCGCCCAGCCAGCCAGGTTGGAAGGGGCTCAGTGTGATTGTGCGCTCCAGCTTCCGAGCTGGTGGTCAGCATGCTGACGTGCGGGTTTCATCGGGCCGGTGTTCATGAACAGGGTCACCATCGTGCGCGCAGCACGCCGTCGCTGTCGGGGAGAGCGGCTTGGAGGAGTGGATCGCGTTCGTCGGCGTAGAGGGACAGGGCACGGGCCGCTCGCGCCTCGGCCACCAGGGCGACGAGCTCCTGATACTCGGTCTCATCGACGGTCACGTCTCTGATCGTTCCGTCCTCCGTCTCCCGGACGAACTCGACGTGCCATTCGGACGGTAGTGCGGCCAGGACCGTGCCGACGTCGGGTTGCAGGTCAGGCCAGACGGTCAGCAGGGCGCGGGGGCCGAGACCGGCGCGCACCGCGTCGAGGTTTTCCGCGGTGAGACGGTGCCAGCGTGTGGCGTTGACGACGTGGGTCTCCTCCAGGAGCAGGCCTCGTCGCGCCACCAGTTCGGTTCGCAGCGACGTCCAGAAGCCTTCGTCGGCGGCCTTCGTCACCTCTGTTCCGCGGCGTAGGGGGACGCCTCCATCGGTTCCGCGAAGAGGCCGAGTTCCCGCGTACGGACCGCGGCGCCTGCGCAGGGCCGGTCGCTGCCCACGTAGACGTACTGGTCCCATCCGACGTGCACGGCGAAGACGTCTCCCGCCTCCAGCCGGCACCAGGCTCCTTGCTCACGGAGCATGACGCGGATCAGCTCCAGGGCCACTTCCAGAAAGACCTCGGCGCCGTCGTGGTAACCGGTGAGGTCGGCCGGGAAGAGACCGCTTAGACCGTGCCCCTCGGCTGCCGGCTGGGCACCGAAGCGGACGAACCCGGTGACGGAGGGCTCGCGGATCTCCAGCCGGTCAATGCCCGCGGCTTCCGCGAACGCGGCGACCGCCTCCAGATACGCGGCCTCGACCGGCCCGTGGTCACTGACCGCCTCCTCCACACCCTGGTAGCTGCCGTGTTCGTCACGGTCGGCGGGGTCGTACTTCGTGATCCGGTGAACGAAGGCAGGCGGCACGCTACTCCTAGGCAAGGTGGAAGGTAGCGCCAGCGTAGGTCCCGAGCCGAACTCGTAGTTCGCAGTTCTGCTGCGCAGCCCGACGGATCTTTCTGGTGACAGAAGGACTGCTGAATGGGCAGATGTGACAAGCAGGACGCCTCGCTTGGGACAGTCGGGCTGCTTTGGCCACCCCGGTTCACTAGGGCCTGTCCGGCGGATCATGGACGGATACTCGGTGAGGATGCCAGTGGTGGGGCCTACGATCCAGGGATGCGAGCTTCAGGAACGTTCAAAGTTGCCGAGTTCACCCCAATTCCGTTGCCGAGCCCCGCGATCGAGACGGCGCTGCCCGTCGGTGTCTCCACCATGGAGAAGCAGTACGAAGGCGAGATCATCGGTCGCTCTGCGACCCTGTTCACCGCCGCGTTCGACCAGTCCAGCGGGACGGGGACGTATGTCGCTATGGAGTCCTTCGAGGGAACGCTCCACGGGCAGGTAGGCACCTTCAATTTCGCGCACTCCGCGGCCACCCTGGGCGAAGGGAGACAGGACGAGTTCTTCGTCATCGTCCGTGGCAGTGGAACGGCTGCGCTGGCCGGGATCACTGGGGCCGGCGGCATGGCAGTGGACGCGGACGGCACCCACCGGATCTGGTTCGACTACGAGCTCGGCCCGTAAGGGCGACGCGTCATGAACGGAGCCGGAGCCGAATCGAGGCGACGGTGATCGTGCCATGGAAGATGTAGGCACGTTTGTCGAACCTGGTGGCCACGGCCCGGGAGTTCTTGAGGGCGTTGATCATCCGCTCGGCTTCGTTCCTGCACTTGTAGATCGTCTTGTTGAATCCGGCGGGCCGACCGCCCTTACTGCCTTCGCGCCGGCGGTTGACCCGCTGGCTCTTCGGTTCGGGGATGGTGTGCTTGACCTGGCGCCGTCGCAGGTACTGGCTTCGGCTTGCCAAGGTGACGTTGGTGTGTGGAGGGTGAGGCCGGTTCCGGCTATGCAGCCGTCGAGGGTGCGGGGTCGGTAAGTGGAGTCGTTTGGTGCGGTTGCGGACGAGGTTTTCCGGGCGGTCCAGGGCCGACGGCAAGGTTGGCGAGGCTGTGTTTGTCGTCGGCCCAGAGGCCCTCGGCAGGGTTGAGGTCGGGTGCGTAGGCGGGCAGCAGGAACACCGTCAGCCGGTCCCCGTCGTCGATCATCTGTCGCATGTGGCGGGAGTTCCCGACTGGTGCACCGTCGTGATCCGAGAGCTGGGGTTCCCCCTCGCGCTCACCGCCCGTCACCCCACAGCCCGGCTGGTCCCCGATGCCCCGAACCGTCGGCGGCAGGGCGACCGCAACGACGCAAGCGTCACCATGCCGCGATGGAGAGTTCGGCGGGCATGCCCCATGCGAGAATTGCGTGCATGACTCATGAAGTTGGGCGATCCGGCGACCTGGTCCGCGTCTCCGACGACGAGCGCGACCGGGCGGCGGAGCAGGTTCGCGAGGCTTTCACCGCAGGCCGCCTGACAGCAGTCGAACTTGACGACCGCATCGGTGCGATCTACCAGGCGGCGTCTCGCGCCGAGTTGGAGCCCGCGATCCGTGACCTCCCTGCGTCCGGCCGCAGGGCAGCGCACCTGCCGGACCGCCGTCCCACCTTGCGCTTCGCTGCCGGAGTCTTCGGGGGGTTCGTCCGCGCCGGCGCTTGGACCGTTCCTCCCCGGTTCACCTCGTGGTCGATGTTCGGAGGCGGACGACTGGACCTGCGGGACGCCCACTTCGTCAGCCACGAGACGACGATCAGCGCCGTGGCGCTGTGGGGCGGAACCCGGATCACGGTCCCCGACGACGTCGAGGTCGACGTCAGGGGCGTAGGACTTTTCGGTCTGTTCGGAAAGCGTGCAGCCCGCCGGGCCGAGCAGGGCTCCCCGGTGATCACCATTCGGGGGCTCGCCCTCTTCGGCGTCATCGTCACCAGGAGCGGACCCGCAGGGAACGACACGCGGCGATGACCGATGCCCGTGTCGCGGCGGACGTGATGCACTGCCGCCGCGACCCGGCCGCCCCCTGCTGCTGTCGACCGCGCCATGGGTGGTGCAGATCGCGCTGCGGCCCCGCCAGGCGGATAAGGCCCTCTCTCAGATCGGGCGGGCGTTGCGGGCGGAGGCCCTCATGGAGGCCGCCCTCGTCGCAGGACTCGGTCACGGTCCCCAGTGCGGTGGCCCCGGCGGAGCTGATGGCGAGGGATGCATGGCCACACCACAAGGACAGTCCGGGTGCCGGTCGGCCGATCCGCGGTCAGGCAGCCGGACCGGGACCAGCGGAGTCGCGTGGGGTCCGGTCGGGCTGCCGGGAGGCGTCATGCAGCCCAGGGGAGAGGGATCTTGTCCTCGCTGCCCGGCATCATGGCGCTGCCCCCGACGGTCATGGCGACCAACGCCTCCGCTCGCCCGCCGATCGCGGTGATCTGCCGCACCGAGCCAGCGGAGAGGATGAGCGCCTGTCCGGCCTTGACGTGCTCGGTCCTGCCGTCGACCTCGACCTCGAGCGTGCCCGCGAAAGGCATCCAGACCTGCTCGCGGTCGATGATGTGCACCGGGCCGGACACGGCCTCTTCGAGCGCCACCCGCCAGGTGCTCACTTCGGTACTCCCCTGACTGGGGCCGGCCAGGGCGAACATCGACCCTGACGCCGTGACGGTGGATCGCTGCTCGGTTTCACTGACGACGCGCATGGAACCTCCTGTGTAAAGTAGCTTTACTTGCGGTGAGTAAAGCTACTTTCGAAAGGTGTGTCAAGATGCGCTAATGGAGCCCCGCGACCCCCTCGAGCGCACCGAGCTCACCTTCCTTCTCGGGATGGCCTTCCAGCTCGTCCTCTCGGAGTTCGTGAGCCGTCTCGACGCCGCCGGCTACGCCGATCTTCGCCCCGTGCACGGCCTGGTCTTCCAAGTGCTGCACGGATCCGGCCTGACCAGCAGCGAGCTGGCAGAGCAGTTGGGGGTCACGAAGCAGGCTGCCGGCCAGATCGTCGACGACCTCGAGAAGCGCGGATACGTGGAACGACGGCCCCATCCTGCAGGCGGTCGGCGCAGACTCGTCGTCCTGACGGGCAAGGCGATGGAGCACATGGCCGTGGCCGGCCGAACCATGGACGGCCTGGAAGGCGAGTTGGCCGGCCACCTCCGCGAAGCGGGCCTGGAAGTCCCTCGCAGCGAACTTGCAGCCCTCGTCCGCGCACTCGCCGGGGATGCGATCCCACCTCTACGTCCGATGTGGTGACCGGGGACGAGCACAGGCTCCAGCGCGAGACATCACTGCGCTCTGTCTGGCGGCAGTAGCTGTTCTCGACCGATCTTCGGCGCGGGCGGTGGCCGCCTCGCGCCGGGACGGGATGTCGGCGACGAGTTCGGTGACGCTCACACGGCCAGCCCGATAGTGTCGCGCCAGGCGGAGCTCGGAGCGGTCAGCCGGCGGGCCATGTTCGCGTTGGAAGCCCACTGGGCGCGTGAGGCGGAGGTGTCGGGCCGGTGGTTGTACTCGCGGGCTAGGCGCCGGTGCAGCAGCAGGGTTCCGTCGACCTGCTCCACGATCCACCGCCTGTGCTGCGGGACGCAGCCTCACCCAGCTGGCGAGCACGGCTGTGCCGCCGGTGGGTGTGTTGCCGGGCGTCGAAAATGCCGACGAAGGCGGCGTTCACGGTACCGACGACCCGTGACGGCGACGCCCCGCCAGCGCGGGTGCGGGCGGGGCGGTCGTCGGTGCGGTGTTGTCTTCGTGGGCAAGGTACCGGTGATTCAGCGGGTGACCCCGTCGGCCTGCAGCCGGAGATCGAGCCAGGGGATCGTCTCGCCCGGCAACAGGTACTCGTCGATCTTCACGAATCCGCGCTGCTGCGCGAAGCGGAGGCCGTCTGTGTTGGATGCCAGTACCACGGTCGCGATGGCCTCGGCGCCGAGGTCCCTCGCCTGCGTGAGACCACGCTCATAGAGTTCTGCACCGAGACCCTGGCCACGATGCTTGGGGTGGACACGAGCGATGACGGTCGCCACGGGTGTCTCGCTTGCGGGTGGCCGAACGGTCGTACATCCGATCAGGGTCTCGTCGAGATAGGCGACCTCAAGAACGTTGTACTGAGAACGTTCGCGCACCTCGTCGAAGGACCGGTGGTGCGTGGGTATGACGAGGTTGTGGACGTACTGCCAGTCACGGACCGTGGCGTCGCCGCCCACCTTTTCGATGCGAAGGCGGGACATCGGGCCAGCAAATCCTCAGGTGGTAGTCCTTGTCAACAGCGATACCGGGCTATGCCTCTGTCGCGCGGACTGGACGCTCAGTCGCCGACGACCTCGCTCACGAAGGCGCGGGCGGCGGCGTCGAGGAGGTTCTTGCCGGCAGTGGCGAAAGCGGCGACCAGGGCATGCGCAAACAGGTTGTTAACCGTTCTCGGAAAGCCGCGCGAGGCCGGGTGGATCAAGGACGAGGGCGTCCGGGCAGGTGCGAACCGAGACGGTCCTGTGGGCGGCGACCTCACCGGTGACCACGCCGATGAAGGGCGTCCTGATTGGCTGCACCACCGTGCGCCCGCCCACCGAGGACAACGGCGCCACCGCCACGGTCATCGCTCGTGTCCTGCCCGAGCACCGCCGCCGCGGCCTCGGCACCCGACTCTACGAGCGCGCCCTAGGCCAGGCCCGTGCGCTGGATGCCAAGGTGATCGAGACCGTGGTACTGGCCTCCATTACGGATGGGCTGCACTTCGCCGAACAGCACGGCTTCGTCGAGTTTGATCGTTATCTGCTGCGCGAGGGCGACACCGTGCCCTGGATCGACCTGCGCCTGATCTGACCTGCCGTCAGCCCGACAGGCTCGACAGAGCGCCTCGGACCAGCAGGAATGGCGACGTACCACTGGAGCACTAAGAGGACGTTCGTGCTAACTATGTGTAGGTTTGGGGTAGTTGGGTCGCGCCGGGATTAGCCGTGTACAGGAAGAATAGCCGAAATACCCATTCAAGGAAAACGTGCCCGGCCTTGCGGTTCATTCCAGTTCCTGCCGATGGCTCCTGTCCGGTTCGAGTACATCCCTGAAGCTGGCTTTTGCCTCGCTCGATCGAGCGATATGCCCGGTTGGGGACCTCGTGCATGAGTGGTCCCATGACCTCTTCGCAGCAGCGCGAGCCCTACCTGAGCGATCTCTCCGATGCCCGCTGGGCGTTGATGGAACCGACCTTGACGGCCTGGCGGGCCGAGCGGCAGAAGACCTCGCTCAACCTGGGCGGGAAGGTCACTGACCTGCGAGAAGTCATGAACGCGATCCTCTTCCTCACCGGACCGGCGTCCCCTGGCGCTACCTGCCCCACGACTTCCCGCCGCACACCACGGTGTTCGGCTACTTCAGCGCCTGAACTGCGGACGGCACCATCGAGAGACTCGGCCTCCACCTCCACCGGATGGTGCGTGAGCAGGCAGGACGCACCGCCGAGCCCACCGCCTGCGTCATCGACGCCCAGAGCGTCAAGACCGCCACCAGCGTGCCCACCGCCACCCAGGGCACCGACGCCGGCAAGAAGATCGTCGGCCGCAAACGCAGCATCGTCGTCGACACCCTCGGCCTGTTACTGCTGGTCATGGTGACCGCCGCCAGCGTCTCGGACAACGAGGCCGGCATCCAGCTCCTCACCCAAGTCGCCGCCGACCACCCCACCATCCGCAAGGCATGGGTCGGCACCGGCTACAAGAAGAAGGCGATCGAGCACGGCGCCACTCTCGGCATCGACGTCGACGTCATTCCGCGAAACGAGCAGGTCAAAGGCTTCTCCGTGATCCCGCGGCGGTGGGTTGTGGAGCGGAGTTTTGGATGGATCATGATGCACCGCCGCCTCGCCCGTGACTACGAGACCAAACCGACACACTCCGAGAGTATGATCCGCCTCGCGATGATCTCCAACCTCGCGAAACGAGCAACGGGCGAAACGCCCATAACTTGGCACAACTCATGAACTATCAAGTCTTCAACCGGAACGTCCTCTAAGGAAGTCCTACCAGGAGCTGTCCGGCCGATCATTGGTGTGTGCAGCCAGCGGAGGTTGTCTGCGCGGTCCCATAGCCTGCACCCATGACCACCCTGGAGTACCTCTCGACGATTGACTCGCTGGCCGTGCAGCCGTTCCCGGAGGTGACCTATGTCGACGCCTCCGGGGAAGGTGGACCAGAGCATCATGTGCGCGTACTGCAGGTCAGTCGGGATTTCTGGGATGACGACGACGGGCAGGCCTGGGTTGAGGCCGAAGCCGAACTGCGGGCCAGCCTCGACGGCCTGGCGGCACGCCTGACGGATCGGTGGGGCAGTGCGTTTGTCGTGGACCTCGGACCGTATCTCAGCGCCAGCTGCGAGGGAGAGTCGGTGCCCGAGCCGCTCGACTACCTCAGCCAACAGGCCGTGAGCATGCAGGTGTGGCCGCTCCCCGACAACGATCGTTGGCTCGGGCTGGCGCTCGGCCAGGCCGACAAGGAGCTGCCTCTCATCCTTTTTGCTGCGGTCGGCCGGGCGCCCGCACTCGACTTGAACGCGGGTGGCCGGTCATGAGCGGAGCCGGAGCCGAATCGAGGCGACGGTGATCGTGCCATGGAAGATGTAGGCACGTTTGTCGAACCTGGTGGCCACGGCCCGGGAGTTCTTGAGGGCGTTGATCATCCGCTCGACTTCGTTCCTGCGCTTGTAGATCGTCTTGTTGAATCCAGCGGGCCGACCGCCCTTACTGCCTTTGCGTTGGCGGTTGACCCGCTGATTCTTCGGTTCGGGGATG